>CAZYXS010000024.1:0-2362 GCA_964650955.1 uncultured Desulfuromonadales bacterium
GGTGTTGGGGCACTTGTCGAGGTAGTCGGGTACGCCGTCGCCGTCGCTGTCAAGGGGGCAACCGTTGGCATCGACCTGAACGCCCTTGGGAGTGTCGGGGCACTTGTCCTTGTCGTCGGGTACGCCGTCGCCGTCCGAATCCTTGGGGGCGGGCGCCGCCGGTGCGGGGCTCTGGAAGGTCAGGCCGGCCATGTAGGAGAGGTTGTTGTCGGTGTCGTTGAGTTCGTCGAAATTGTCGTCGCCGAAGCCGACATAATGGCGGGCGTCGAGGCGCAGGGCGACGTTCTCGCTGAGGAAAAACTTGGCGCCCAGACCGTAGTTGGCGGCGAAATTGTCATTCTGTCCCACGCCCTGCCTGTCGAGGTTCATGACCCCGGCACCGACGGAGATGTAGGGGGCGAAGCTCTTCATGCTGCCGATGTGGTAGAGGGCATTGAGGCTGAGGTTGAGTACGTCGAAGTCGTTGTTGGAGTTCTCGACTTCGCCGTTGGTGAGCTGGCCGAGCAGTTCGAGACCGAAATTGTTGGTGAAGTTGTAGCCGATTCCGAGGCCGTAGGTGGGAGCGTCCTGGTCGACCGGCTGGTCACCCTCGAACAGATAGCCACCCGCCATGGGGGAAAGGGTCAGGGCCCCCGCCCGGTTGGCGGCCTGGGCCGGCCCGGCCATGACCCCGGCCAGGGCCAGAGCCATCATCGCACTTGTCCATTTGCCGAATTTCATCGAAGTCCTCCTTGCGTGCCTGGTTGTTTGCTGTGGTTGGCGATGGGGATGCAGGGATGTCCCCAGGATTAAATTTCAGATAATATTAGCGCCCGACTCTGGTTAAGATAGCATTCGTGTAAAAATTTTCAAGGACCCGAGGAAAAATTTTCGACCTGATCGGGGTTCAGATCTGGTCTGGGTGGTCGGGCTGCAGCCGGCCGAGCCGTTTCAAAAGTAATACTGGAGTAAAAATCCACCGTTGGCGCCGGGCACGCCGAATTCGCTCCGGGGACGTGGGCCAAGAGGGCTCGACATGGGGCCACGGCCAAAGGGCTCGCTCCAGAACAGGAGCAGGCTGAGGTTGTCGGCCAGGGAGACGGTGCACTGGGGGCGCAGCAGCAGGGACTGGTCGTGCAGGTTCCAGATCAGCAGGGCCCCGGCAGTGACCAGGGGGTGCACCTCCATGGATGGGGAGAGGAGCAGGTAGTCCCGCCCGGCCAGGTAGGTGAGCCCTTCCTGGAAGGCGGCGGCCCGCACGGCCGCGGGATAGTCCGCGGGGCGACGGGTGCCGCTGCCGTTATGCAGGAACTCGGCGAGCAGCACCAGGCCGGAGTCGAAGCGGTACCAGGCCTCCAGGGCCCCCTGGAGGAAGTAGGGATGCAAATCCCCCCCCGCTTCTCCTGGGTTGCGCCCCTGGAACCCCGTCAGCTCTCCCTTGAGGCCCAATCCGCCGAGGCTGCCGGCCAGCCCGAAGCCGGCCACGGGGCGCTCCCGCAGCAGACCGGCCAGGCCCAGCAGGTCCACGCCACCCTGGGTATGGGTGGCGGTGGCCAGCACGCTGTGGTCCCGGTTGCTGCGACCGAAGACGACGGTCGCCGCCAACTGGCCACCGAGGCCGGCGTAGCGGACCAGGCGCAGGGCGTCGACCCCGGGGCGGATGTCCGAATCCAGGGCGTCAGGGGGGAAGGGGGCGAGGAAGTCGAGGGGGGAGGCGAGGGCGATGCGGCCGAAGCCGATGGCCTGGCGTCCGAGCTGCAGTTCCCAGGGGCCAGCGGAGTAGTGCAGGGCCAGCCGGTCCACCGCCAGTTGGCGCTGCTGGCGGGCACTGGGGTTCCAGGTCTGTGCGAGGTCGAGGGCCCGCCGCGGCGGCCGGGGGAGCCGTTCCTCCGCGGCCGGCAGATCCTGCCAGCGGGCCAGCGCCTCGACGGCCAGTTCCCCCCGCAGGTTGGGCACCAGGGGCGCGGTCGTTTCCAGGCGCAGGCGATGGCTGGCGAGACTGCCGGTTTCGCTTAAGTCTGCCGGGGCGGCCGCCTGGTGCAGGTAGAACCCCTGCAGGCGTCCGCCCAGGTGGATGGCGTCCATGGCGGCATAGGCGGGGGTGGCGGCGAGGACCAGGGCCGCCCACAGGGGGAGGCTTGCCAGGCAGACCAGGCGGGTCATGGCGCGGCTCCGGTGCGGGTGTCGCTCTGCAGTCGGCCGTCCTTGAGCTGGACCACCCGCCGGGCCCGAGCGATGACCAGAGGGTCGTGGGAACTGAACAGGAAGGTGACCCCCTGCTCGCGGTTGAGGTTGCGCATCAGTTCGAGCAGTTCCTCGGCGGTCTGGGAGTCGAGGTTGGCGGTGGGCTCGTCGGCCAGGATGACCGCCGGGTCGGCGGCCA
>CAZYXS010000024.1:2379-28447 GCA_964650955.1 uncultured Desulfuromonadales bacterium
CCGCTGCTGCTGGCCGCCGGAGAGGTCGTTGGGTTTGCGCCCCTGCAGGCCGGCGATGCCGAGCTGCCCGAACAGTTCGGCGACCCGACGGCGGCGCTGGGGCTTGGGGACCTTGCGCAGCATCAGAACGAATTCGGCGTTCTCCTCGGCGGTCAGCACCGGGATCAGGTTGTAGGCCTGGAAGATGAAGCCGACGGTCTGCAGCCGCCAGCGGGCCAGGGCTGCCACCGGCTCGGCGCCGATGTCACGGCCCTCGACCCGCACTGTGCCGAAGGTGGGCTGGTCGAGCCCGCCGATGAGATTGAGCAGGGTGGTCTTGCCGCTGCCCGATGGACCAGCCAGCACAGTGAATTCCCCCCGCTCGATCTCCAGGCTGAAGTCGTCGAGGGCTTTGACCTGCTGTTGGCCGAGGGCGTAGAGTTTGGTCAGGTTGTGCAGCTCGATCAGGGCCATGGGATTCCAGGCGTCTCCCGGGTCGGGGTCAGGGTTCAGGTGCGGCGCATCGCTTCCGCCGGGGCCAGGCGGGCGGCCTTGCAGGCCGGGTAAAGGGACGCGGCCAGGGTCAGCAGCACCACGTACAGGGCGATTTGCAGCATGTAGGCAAGATCCCAGGCGGCCCGCAGGATCGGGTCGAAGACCACGCCGCCGAATTCGAGGGATTCATCCAGGAAGCTGCGCAGGTCGATGCCGACCTCGACCAGGTACCAGGTCAGCAGGGCCCCCAGCACGGTGCCTGCGAGCATGGCCGTGAGCCCCAGCAGCAGGGCTTCGGCCAGCACCAGGGTCCCCAGCCGCGCCGGGGTGGTGCCGAGGGCCAGCAGCAGGCCGAACTCCCGCAGCCGTTCCATGACCGACATCAGCAGGGTGTTGACCACACCGATGGTGACGATGAGCAGAATGACGACGAAAATGAACTTCTGGCTGGCGTAGTCGAGGCGGATGGCGTTGGCGAGATTGGGCATGGCCAGATCCCAGGGGACGGCCTGCAGTTCCCCCCCGGGGGGAAGCAGGGCCTGCACCTCGGGGAAGACCTTCGTCTGGTCCTGCTGCCGGTGGAGCAGGATCGCCAGTTCGTGAATCTGGCCGGGGCGCCCGGCCATGGCCGCGGCCCGCTCCCGCCCGACCAGGATCAGGCTGCCGTCGAGATCCTTGATGCCGGTCTCCACCACTCCCCGCACCCGGAACATTTCGCTGGCCAGGTCCCCCTCCCGATTCTGCACCGTCAGTACCAGTTTGTTCCCCACCTCAAGTTTGAGCTCCTGCAGCAACCGGCGGCCTAGGACGGCGTCGCGCCCTCCGGCATCCTGCACCATCTGCTCCGGCGGCAGCTGTTTCAAAAAGGGGTTGGCGGCCAGTTCCGCCACCGGGTCCACACCGGTCAAGAGGATGCCGCGACTCTCCCGGCTCGATTGGGCCAGCCCGGAGAGATAAACCCGGGGCAGCACCCGCTCCACGCCGGGCAACCGCTCGATGCGGGGGATCAGGGCGGCCGGTTCGAAGGCCAGCTGTTCTTCCCGACTCTGGACATAATCCCCCCGGTAGAGGCTCAGGTGGCCCGATCCGGAGCGCACCCCGGCGTCGATCATGCGGCTGTAGACCCCGTGGGAGAGGTTGTGGAACCCCTGCACCAGCATCAGGCTCAGGCTGATCGCCGCCAGGGTGATCAGGGTGCGGCGCCGGTTGCGCCAGAGGTTTTTCCAGGCCAGCCGCAGCAGCTCCATCTCATTCCTCCCGGATCGCCGCCACCGGCCGCAAACGGGCGGCGCGATTGGCGGGGAGGAAGCCGGCCAGCAGGCAGACCAGCAGCAGCAAGAAAGCCGGCAGCAGGAAGTTGGCCCACTGCAGCTCCGCACTGAGGCGGGGGAGGATGGTGCCGCCGGCGTAGGTGATCGGGGTGATCCAGCCCGAGAGGTCGATCCCCACCTGTTGCATGTAGAAGGTCATGGCCCAACCGAGGCCGAGGCCGAAGACCAGGGAGAGCAGGCCCATGGCCGCGGTTTCGGTCAGCACCAGCAGCCGCACCTGTCCGGGGCGCATGCCCAGGGCCATGAGGATGCCGAACTCCCGGGTGCGCTCGAGCACGGACATGAAAAAGGTGTTGAGGATGCCGAGGGCGGTGGCGAAATAGATGATGGCCACCATGATCAGCCGGCTGATGTCGTAGCTGGCGATCACCTCGCGCATTTCCGGCAGCAGGGCGCCCCAGTCGAGCAGTTCGAAGCCGGCGGGCAATTCGGGCGCTAGCTGCTTGGCGAGGAGGGCGGCCTGCATCGGTTCCCGGCAGCGGATCGCCAGTTCATGCACCTGGGCCGGCAGCACCATCAGCTGCTGCAGCCAGGGGAGCTGCACCAGGACCAGGCCGTTGTCGTGACGGCGGTCGCCGGTGGCGAAAATGCCGACGACCCGCAACAGGTCGTTGCCGATGGAACCGTCGGCGGCCTGGGTGACGAACACCAGTTCGCTGCCGATTTCGGCCCCCAGCTTGTCGGCCAACCCCCGGCCGATCAGGGCGCTGTTATCCGAAGCAAGACCCGTTGCGGGCAGGTATTGCCCGGCTTCCAGGTGGCGGTCGAAAATGGTGACCTCCCGTTCCCGCCGGGAATCGACGCCGAGCAGCTCCACCGGTTGGGTTCCCTGCCGCCGGGAGGCCAGGCCGAAACTGCGCAGCCGGGGAGAGACGGCGACGATGCCGGGGGACTGTTCCAGGGGGGCGAGCAGGGCAGGGGCGGGCTCGAAGTGGGCGAACAGGTCCCGCTCCTCCTGGTAGCCCGCGCTGGAGAGGACCAGGTGGCCATGGTACTGTTCGGTGGCCGAGACCAGCATGTCCCGCAGCATGCCGGAGAAGACCCCGAGGGAAAGAATCAGCAGCGAGGAGGAGACCACCATGGCCGACAGGGTCAGCAGCGAGCGGCGGGTGTTGCGCCAGAGATTGCGCAGGGCCAGGGTCAGCAGCATAGCTCAGCGGCGCTTGAGGTTGCCAAGGGAGAAGAACTCCCGCTCCAAAGGGATGTCGAAGGTCAGCTCCCGGTAGCGGATCACCGTGACCTCCTCGGGTTGATCGAGGGGACGCACCGTCATGCGCATCGGCAGGTGACGGTTGCCGAGCTGTCGCACCTCGTCGAAGAGGATCTCCCGGACCCGCTCCATCCCTTCGTCGAAATAGTCCACCCGCTGGGGGATATTGTGGGGGCGGGCGATCCGGTAGACCAGCTTGCCCCAGACCACTGCCGCTTCCGGCTTGGGCAGGGCGGCGATAAGATAACGCTCGGGGGTTTCCTCCAGCAGGGTGAAGGTGTAGTCCTCGTCCACGTGGTTGGCTTTGACCAGGTCGTCGTTGGTGATATGGCTCCCCATCCATGCCCCCCCCATCATGGAGGGGGGGATCTTGATCACCCGGTCGACTCTGGGCAGGTAGTTCCAGATCTCCCGGTCCACTTTGAGAGTTGTCACACCCCGGTCCTTGGCTGGTTCGAGGATACGCACCAGGAACCGCTCCCGCCCCAGGGACCAGGCCTCCATCTCCAGGGAGCGCTCCCAGTTGCGGGTCTGCACCCGCATCTCCATGCGGGCCTGGGAGGAGCCGGCCATGTACTGCTGCTCCACCTGACGGATCAATGCCGGCAGGTCGAGGGCGCAGACGGGGCGGGGAAAAAGCAGCTGCAGGGTCAGCACGGGGAGCAGAAGCAGAACAGGCATGGGAGGCCCCCAAGGAATATGAGTGGCTCAAGATTCATGAAACTATAGCCTCTCGCGGGGGCTTTGGCCAGGGCGCCGCCCGGAATCCCCACCTGCAATTCCCCGTAGGACAACGGCCTCGCTTCTGCTAGACTGTCTGCCCGTTGCTCCAGCTCCGTTTCGGGAAAAACTCCCCTTTTTCGAGGTCCCCATGGCATCCCTCTCCCCGGCGGAGATTACGGCCTTTTTGCTCTCTCTGGCGATTCTGCTCGCCGCGGCCCGGTTCTTGGGGGAAATCGCCAAGCGCCTCAACCAGCCTGCGGTGCTCGGGGAAATCCTGGCCGGCATCCTGCTCGGGCCGACCTTGCTCGGGGCGGTGGCACCCGGTGTGTTCGCTTTCCTGTTTCCCGCCCAGGGAGGGGGGGCGCTGGCCCGGGAGGGGCTGATGGTGCTGGCCATCACCCTGTTTCTGCTGGTGGCCGGCATGGAGGTCAATCTTTCCAGCGTCTGGCGCCAGGGGCGGCTGGCTCTGAGCGTGGGGATTGCCGGGATCGTCGGGCCTTTCAGCATCGGCTTTGCCATGGCCTGGCTGCTGCCGCGGCAGATGGGGATCGCCGAGGGAACCGATCCCCTGATCTTCGCCCTGTTCATCGCCACGGCCCTCTCCATATCGGCCCTGCCGGTGATCGCCAAAACCCTGATGGACCTGGATCTTTACCGCAGCGACCTGGGGATGATGGTGATCGCCGCCGCCGTGTTCAACGACCTCTTCGGCTGGATCATCTTCGCCGTCATCCTCGGCATGCTCGGCACCGGAGGTGGCCATGCCCTGAGCGTCGGTGCCACCATCTGGCTGACCCTCGGCTTCTCTCTGTTCATGCTCACCTGGGGGCGCAACCTGCTGCACCGGGCCCTGCCCTGGATCCATGCCCATACCAGCTGGCCAGGGGGGGTGCTTGGTTTCGCACTGGCGCTGGCCCTGGTTTGTGCCGCCTTCACCGAGTGGATCGGGGTGCACGCCATTTTCGGCTCCTTCCTGGCTGGGGTGGCCCTGGGGGATTCCGCCCACCTGCGCACCCGTACCCGGGCCACCATCGCCCAATTTGTTTCCTTCATCTTCGCGCCGCTGTTTTTTGCCAGCATCGGCCTCAAGGTCAATTTCGTCGCCCATTTCGACCTGCAGCTGGTGCTGCTGGTGCTGCTGATCGCCTGCATCGGGAAGGTGGTCGGCTGCGGCATCGGCGGCTGGTTGGCCGGCATGCCCCTGCGGGAGGCCGCGGCCCTGGGGTTTGGCCTCAACGCCCGGGGCGCCATGGAGATCATCCTCGGCATTCTGGCGCTGCAATATGGCGTCATCGACGAACGCCTGTTCGTGGCCCTGGTGGTGATGGCCCTGGTGACCTCCCTGATGAGCGGGCCGGCCATGCAATGGCTGCTGCGGCTGAAAAAGCCCCGACGGTTTCTCGATTTTATGCGGCCGCGGGGTTTTTTGCCCCAGTTGCAGGCCAGCACCCGGGATGAGGCTATCGAGGAGCTCTCCCGCCCCCTCGCCCAGGCCATGGGGATCGACACGGCCCATGTGGTGACAGCGGTGCGGGAGCGGGAACGGCTCATGGCAACCGGTCTTGGCAGCGGCCTGGCTGTTCCCCATGCCCGCCTCGAAGGGTTGAACGCACCGGCGCTGGGGGTGGGGATTTCCCGGGAGGGGGTTGATTTCGATGCCCCCGACGGCCGTCCTGCCCACCTGGTGTTTCTGCTGCTGACCCCACGCCAGGACGACGGCGCCCAGTTGGAAATTCTGGCCGACATCGCCCGTACTTTCCGCTCTCGCACCGTTCGCGAGCATGTGCTCAAGGCGGGCAGCTTCACGGAATTCGTCGGTCTGGTTCGCAGCCAGGAGGAGGAGTAGGCCCTGGCCCGACGGTCCCGCCCCTTGACCCGTTTGAAAGGGTGGATTAGATTGTCCCCCCTTGTCCATAGCATTTCAGGAGTCCCTGTTCATGACCAAGATCGAATTGCCCCGCCGCAAAACCTATGGCCACCTGACCCTGTTGCGCGAGCCGCGCCGCATCGGTCTCCAGGAGTTCAATGCCCTTGACTTCACCGAGCGGCTGGACATCGTCCGACAGACCCCCGGCACCGGTAAATACGAGCTGCTGCTGGAGGCCCGGGATGGGGAGCAACTGGTCGCCGCCCTGGCCGCCCAGGAGCTTTACCTGCTGGTCAAGGAAGTCGGCCGGGAGGATGTCGCCGAGCTGATGGCCTGGGTCACCCCGGAACAGTTCACCACCTTTCTCGACCTGGACGCCTGGGAGATTGACCGGCTCGACGGCCCCGCGGTGCTCCACTGGCTGCAACTGCTGCTGGACGCCGGCGAGGAGAAGGTGCTGGCGATGGCTCATCGCCTCGATTTTCCCATGCTGGTGCTGCTGGTGAAAAAGTTCGTCCACATCAGCCATGGGCCCGAGGACTTTCCGGATGACGACCAGGGGGCCCGCGCCGCTGCGGGCTACGAGGTTGAATACCTGGATGCGGAAGGGGGAAAGGTGGTTGGCGCGGTACTCGATGTCCTGCACCGGCTCGACCCCGAATGGACCCTCGGCCTGCTGCGGGCAGTGCGCTGGGAACAGGAGGCGCAACTCGAGGAAGAGGTTTTTCAGGCGCGGGCAGGGCGTTTGGCGGATTATGGTTTCGTCGACCCTGTCGAGGCGCAGTCGGTTTTCGCCTGGCTGGACCCGGACAGCTTCCGGCCGGCAGATTACCGCAAGGGGGACATTCCCATGCCCGGCGAGGAGCCGGCTCCGCCCGGTTTCGTGCTGACCACTGCCGTACCCCGCAACCTGCTCGCCGAAGTGCTGGCGGAGGGACTGAGCCAGGAAGGGTGCTGGGAACTGACCTATCTGCTCAACGCCGTGATGAGCGCAGACCATGTGGATGTCGGTGATTCGCGCCAGGTTCAGGCGGCCCTGGAACAGGTCTACCACGGCCTCAACCTTGGGCTGGAGCACCTGTGCGGGCGGGATGTCGGTCAGGCACGACAACTGCTCGAACAGGTCTACCTGCGGGCATTGTTCCGCCTCGGCTTCAGCCGTACCCTGCAGTTGCAGCGGCGGGCGCGGGCCCTGCAGGGGGCGCGCCTGGCTCCCTACCTAGGCGCCGATGGGACGGCCCTTTTAACGGCCTTGACGCGAAAAAAGCCGCTGTTCCTCAAACGGTTGGCCAACCCCGTCGAAGCCGGAACGGGTGTTTTCGCCACCAGTCGCGAACTGGACCTGTCTGCGCAGGCCCTGCAGCGGCTGGAGTTGCAAGTGGCGCTGTTCGACGGGGAACTCGGCTTTGCGCCGACCGCTCCCCCCGACCTCGACTTGAACGGGTGCGCACCGGCGGCGGCCGAGGACCTGCGGCTGGCCGATTTTTTCCTGACCGCCCTGGCCAACCGGGTTCTCGGTCGCTCCTTCCTGCCCCAGCCGATCCCCGCGACTGAACTGAAGCGATTGCACCAACTGGTTTGCTCGCAAGGACAATTGCAGCCGCAACTGCATCAGGAGACGGTTGCCTGGCTGGAATCCCTGCTGCCAGGCGGAGGGATCTTCGCCGACGAATGCCTGGCGCTCTGGGCAGAGGAATTCTGTCCCCTCTCTCCAGAGGGGATCGACCCCCGCTTTCTGCGCGGCCTGATCGTTCGCCTGTGACGGATTGCAGCAAGACTGGAAACGAAACGCCCCGCCGGTGCTGATCCCGGCGGGGCGTCGTCATTAGTGCTGGTTTTTGCGGTTCTATTCGGTAGCCAGGGCCATGATGGACATGTAGGCATCGAATAAGGGCCGATTGTCGCGGGTTGCCTCGTACTGTTCGGTAAAATTGCAGCCATTTTCCAGGCAGTAGCGTCCCTTGGTCAGGTAATTGAGCACCACCTTGGGGATATCGTAATGGTGCATGGTGTTGTATTTCACCACCTTGCCGTTTTCGATGATGATCATCCGGTTGTAGAGGGTGCTGTTTTCGATGTTGTTGAGATAGTTGAGCTTCTGGTAGGTGTCCGGACCATAGGCCAGGGGGGGGACATGGTCGCTGACGAGGATGATCAGGCTTTTCGGGTCGGTTTTCAGCAGAGACTGAACATGCAGGGCCAACTCTTTGGTGCGGTAGTAATGCTGGTTGACCGCCCGCTCCAGTTGGTCATCTTGGTGCTCGGCCTGCAACTTGATCACCTGGGGGCGCTTGGTCTCGTCCATGTAATGGGGAAGATGGCCATAGATGCTGATGACATAGTTGAAGACGGGACCCGGCTCGGCCTTGCCGTTTTGCAGGAAATCGCGATTCTGGCTGAACAGGTCGCCGTCATACATGTACCATTCTTTTTCCGTGTCGCCGGCCCGCAGGTAGGTGTCCATGCCAGGGGCATACTCTTGCGGAAAATAGATTTCCTCGAACCCGGTGCCCCGGTAGGCTGGAATGGCATTGAAGAAGTTGGGTTTGTAGGAGTTGGTCGCGACAGTGCGGTATCCGGCCTCGGCCAGCAGCGCGGGCAGGCACCAGGTCCGGTTGCCGGTAAAGGCGTTGAATTCGACGCTGGCCAATTCCCGGAAAGCAGGCACACCACAGAGGATTTCGAATTCCGCTTGGGCCGTGCCACCGCCAAAGACCGGGGAAATGGAAAATCCTTCCTTTTTGCGCACCAGTTTGCGGTAGGCCGCATCGGCCGGATCGGCGTTGAATTTCAGCCCTGAAAACAGCTTGGGATCAAGAAAACTCTCCAGTACCAACAGATGCACATTGCGGCCATTGCCGCTGGTCCGAACCTCCTCGGCCAGCGCGGCCATCTTGTCTCCGAGGGATTGATTCCCCCGGTAACTCCGGGTTTTTTCCAGCGAGGACTGCCGTTGTGCCTCGAAATAGCCGAGCATGGCCAGGCGGCCGTTGTTCTCCACGCTGACGACGTCCGACCAGGTGACCACCTCACGCCCCAAGGCGTGGAAAAAGCGTAGAAATGCTTCCGGTGTAAGGTAGATCAGGCCCAGCAGCGCGACCCCCGGCAAGGCCGTGAGGCCGGCCCGTCGCCAGTGACGCCAGTCAATCTGGGCGAGAAAAAAACCTAACGGAAGAATGACGCCGAGCAGGATCAGCAGCAGGTGGCGTGCCGGCAGAACATCCACCATCTCGGGAAGTTCCGAGACTTCCACCAGGCGCAGGAACCGGCCGTATACAAGATGGTAGACATCGGCAATAACGTACAGGATCAGAGGTGGCAGGGCGGCCAGGACCGGCTGCAGGCGACTGGGGCGCAGCAACCGGTTGCAGAGAAAATATAGGTAGGCCAGCAATGGCAGTTCCAGGCGGGGGGCGCTCCAGAAACTGGCCAGACCGCCCTGGCGCTGCATGAAGTAGCAGTAGACCAGCAAAAAGGCGAAAAAGCCGGTGTAGCGGTTCAGCAGCAAGGCCCGGAGGCGGGTCATGGGTGTCATCTGGTGGTCTGCAGAATCTATCGGAGCGGCTAGGTAACCCTTTGTCTGGAACAAATGCCTGGCCCCTGATTCCGGACCGGAAGGTCCCGGAGGGCAGGGGCCAATGCATAAAGGACAAGGTGATTAAATGCCAGGAGCAAGGTCCGAGTCAAGGGGCACCGAAGGGGCGCCCATCCGGTAAGGGAACTGGGCAGGGGGAAATCCCTCGCTGGGCGTGTGCAAGGGGTCCTGAGAGTCTGAAAAGGGTTGTTTTTCACCCGACATGGTGAGATATAAATTGCTGAAAATATATAAAAAATACCCGACATCGGGTGGCAGGGGGGCAGATGTCTGATGAAAATAGTAAAAAATGTCGTTATAAATAGTCCCAAGTTCAGGGCAATCCGGCCCGACCGCGCTTCAGTATAGAAACCTAAGGGAGGAACCGCACATGACTCGTTTTGCCACCATCCTGGCCGCCGTGACCTTTGTTACCGCCACCGCTTTCGCCGCCGTTGCTGCCGACACCTACAAGTACGAGGCCAAGAACGGCACCGTCACCTTCAATCACAAGGCCCACAGTGAGCGCCTGAAGGACTGCGCCAAGTGCCACGAGGGGACCCCCGCCAAGTTCGAAATCAACAAGGACGTGGCTCACAAGCTGTGCAAGGGCTGCCACGAAGTGGGCAAGGCCGGCCCCAGCAAGTGCAACGAGTGCCACAAGAAGTAAGCCATTTCGGCTGACGCCGGTGGTAGCAAAAAAGGACGCCTCACGGGGCGTCCTTTTCTATGTGGGGTCGACGGGCAGGGGGATTTCACTCACTGCGAGCCCCTGACCGCTGCGGGTCCGGTAGACAAACAACAGCAGGGTGCCGTCGGGAAAATCGGGGAGATGGGCGAAGGGAGCGGCGAAATATTGCACCTTGACCCCTTCACCGCGCAACTTTTCGCTCTGGCGCCGCGTTTCCCGCTGCACCGCTGCCGTCTCTTCTGACGTCAGGGGGCGATGGAGAAAATCCGGCACTTTGCCGGGTATCACCCGCTCGCAGCGGGCATAGTCCCGGCCGAGCAGATCGAGGAGCGGCAGGGCATCCGCTTCCGGCAGACTGCGCAGCCAGTCGGCAATGCCATGGAACACTCCGAGCCTGGAGAGGGGATGGCGCAACAGGCCGAGGTTCTGCCAATGGAGCTGCAACTCGGCCAGGGGCTGGCTGAGGCAACCCCAGCGGGTCTGCAACCCGGCCAGCAGGCCGCCGAAGCAGCCACTGTTCCAGGTCAGGTCGAGCAGGCGGCTGAGGCCCCGCAGACGCTCCAGTTCCTGCCGGCTCAGATCGGGGGTGGCGAGAACGGTGTAGGGCGGGTTGGGGTCGAAGCGAAACCGCAGTTCGTCCGCCTGCTGCCGCAACGGAGAGCCGGGCAGCAGCTTGACCGGTTCCAATTGCAGGTGGTCGGGGCGCAGGGCCAGCACCTGGTCGATGGCCCTGAGCATCTGGTCGAATCCCTCGCCGGGCAGCCCGGCGATCAGATCAAGGTGCAGGTGGATATTCCCGGCCGCTGCAAGGCGGCGGACGTTGCTTGCCAGGCGTTCCAGGGAGACCTTGCGGCCGATCTGCTCCAGGGTTTCCGGCAGGGTGGACTGCACCCCGATTTCAAATTGGAAGCGTCCTGGCGGAGCTTGGGCGAGCAATTCCAGGGTGGCGTCGTCGAGGAGGTGGGCGCCGATTTCGAAATGGAACCGGCTCTCGCCACCCGCCTGGAGCAGCCAGGCGAAGATCTCCCGGGCCCGGGCGGGGTCGTAATTGAAGGTCCGGTCGACCAGTTTGATGATCGGAACCTTTGCCTCCAGCAACAGCCGCAGGTCGGCTTCGATCCGCCGGCGGGAGAAACTGCGCACCCGCGGGTCGAGGGCGCTCATGCAGAAGGCGCAGCGGTAAGGGCAGCCGCGGCTGGTTTCGTAGTAGACCAGCCCCCGTTCCAGATCGACCAGGCCGAGAGCGAAGGGGGAAGGGATGTCGTCCAGGCATTCCAGGGGGGGAGTATCGGGACCCTCGACCAGGGCACCCCCCCGGCGCCATAGCAGGCGAGGCACCTCATCCGGTTCTGTTCCGTGGTGCCAGGCGAGGAGCAGGCCTCGCAGAGGGATTTCCCCTTCCCCCCGCACCAGGGCGGTCAGGCCTGGATGGCGGCTGAACAGTTCGGGGCCATCGAAGGAGACCTCGGGCCCGCCGACCACGGTGCGGACTTGCGGGCAGGCGGTGGTCAGCGCGTCGATCAGCTCAAGGGTTTCCCGGCGGTTCCAGAGGTAGACGGAAAAGGCGACCACGTCCGGCTCTTCGGCCAGCACCAGGGCCAGGGCCTGCTCCTTGGGCTCATGGACGGTCAATTCCAGCAACCGCAATTCTCCCGCGTCCGACCCGCAATAAGCGGCCAGGTAGGGCAGGGCCAGGCTGCCGTGGATATACTTGCTGTGCAGGGTGACGAGAAGGGTGCGCATGGCGGGGAGCATAACCAAGGGGAGCTCTCTCTGCCAAGGGGAAAATTGCCTGCGGTCGATCCCCTGTGGTATGGTCGTGCCGGTTTCTTCGAGCCTTGCAAGGCAGGGTGGGAGCAGGAATGGCAATCGGGAGCGGTCCCTGGCCGCACTTTTGCAGAAAGTAACCAGTATGGCGAAAACCAAGACGATCCTGGCGGTGGTGGCCGACACCAGCGGCGAGGTGTTTGAACATCCCGAGCTGCTGCTGGCGGGCATGAACGGGCAGCAGGTCCGGCTCCCCCGGGAGAACGAACTGATGCCCTTGCCGGCCGGCAGCCGCCTGTTCACCATTCCCGGCACTCCCCCGGTAGGCTTCGACCGCCGCGCTCGGTCGTTGAAAACCCTGGACCGGCTGCCCCGCAGCTGGGGTGGCGGGCGGTTGCAGGCCGTGTCCGCTTTCATGACCCCGGCCTTCACACGCACGTTGCTGCCGGCGGCGGCCTACGGCCACAAGGCGGTCAAGCTGCCCCTGTGGTCCTACACGGCCGTCGGTTGGTGTCTGGAGGAGGAGCGTTTCTATGTGGCGGCGGTGCGGGTCGACCGTAACGACCAATGGAACCCCGAGCATTATGATGACCGCCTGCTCGATCCGCTGGTGCGGAAGAAATTGCATGCCTGCCCTGATAACCGGTTGCTCGAGCAACTCGCCCGCTGCGCCCTGGACTATCACTGCTTCGCCGCCAAGAACCTGTTCTTCGGCCGGTGGGAGGCGCCTCTGCCGACCTCGCCGGTCTGCAACTCCCGCTGCCTCGGCTGCATTTCCCAGCAGGAGGCGTCCGACTGCTGCCCGGCCAGCCAGGAGCGTCTGACTTTCGTTCCCAGCGTGAAGGAACTCTGCGAGGTGGCCGTCCCGCACCTGCAGCAGGCGGAAAATGCCATCGTTTCCTTCGGCCAGGGGTGCGAGGGGGACCCGATTCTGCAGAGCCCCACGATCTGCGAAGCGGTGCGGGAGATGCGCCGGCAGACCTCCCGGGGGACGATCAATTTCAACAGCAACGCCTCGATTCCCGATGCCATCGACCAGCTGGCGGCCGCCGGAATCGATTCCATCCGCATTTCCCTCAACTCGGTTCAGGAGGGTTTTTACAATGCCTATTACCGGCCCCGGGGCTACCGCTTCGCCGACGTGGTCGACTCGATCCACCGGGCCAAGCAGGCCGGGCTGTTCACCATGCTCAACTACCTGGTGTTCCCCGGGCTCACCGACCGGGAGGACGAGTTCGAGGCGCTGCTGCGGTTGCTCGAGTCGAGCGGGGTCGATCTGATCCAGATGCGCAACCTGAGCATCGACCCGGTGCTATACTGGCAGGCGCTGGGGATCGAATCCCCGGGCATGGGGATGAAGAAGTTTCTCGACCGGCTCAAAGCCGAGGTTCCCCGTATGCAGTATGGATATTTCAATCGCACCCGGGAGAATTTCTACCCGCCGGATTACCTCACCGACTGGCCGCTGCCGGCCTGAAGCGGATCGCCCTATGGCCTTCTACCGCCCAAAATCCTTTGTCACCCTGCTGCTGATCGGCTTTACATTGGTCCTGGCGCCGCTGGTTCTGGCGCTGCTCAATGCCGAGTGGGCACTGGGGCGGCTGTCGCGCCAGGGGGCCGGGGCGGTTTACCGCTCGGTGGGGGCGACCCAGGGGAGCCGGATCCTGATGGAAAAGGCCATCGCCCTGGAGCGGCGGGCGCGGCAGTATGAAGTGCTCGGCGACCCTTTGCTGCTGGAAGAAGCGGCCTTGACTCACGGCGAAATCCAGCAAACTCTGGCGCAACTGCTCTCGCTGCCCCTGGAGGAGCGCCAGAAGGATCAATTGGCCCAGTTGCAGCGGGAGGTGGATGAACTTTACGCGGCCCTGACTGGCAGCGCCAAGGGCTCGGTGGGGCAAAAGGAGGCCTTGCAGCGTTTCACCCGTCTGAACGAGTTGGCCACGGCCATCCACAACGAGAGTCGCGACCTGATCTTTCGCGAGGTCGAGGCCATGCGGCAGGCGACCGCCGAGGCGCAGAAGACCCTGTTCTGGCTAGGGGCGGCCCTGATTCCCATCACCCTGGCGGTACTGGTCATCTTCATTCCCCTGCTGTCAAAACCGGTGCGGCAGATCGACGAGGCCATCCATCGGCTGGGGGCCGGGGATTTCGAAACCGGTGTCGAGGTGGAAGGGCCGGCCGACCTGCGATTTCTCGGCGAACGGCTCAATTGGTTGCGCACCCAGTTGGCCGAGGCCGAGCGGACCAAGGACAAGTTTGTCGCGCAGGTTTCCCATGAGCTGAAAACGCCCCTCGCCTCCATGCGCGAAGGGGCGGAATTGCTCGCCGAGGAGGTGGCTGGTCCCCTGACTCCCCAGCAACGGGAAATCTCTGCTATCCTGTGCAAGAGCAGCCTGCAATTGCAGAAGCTCATCGAAAATCTGCTCAGCTTCAGCAAGTCCCAGACAAGCATTTCCCCCCTCTACCTGACGGATCTGCCCTTGGGCGAACTGATCGAGGACGTTCTGCAGGACCACCAGGCCGTGCTGTTGAAAAAGGGAGTGCGGGTGAAGCGGCAACTCGAACCGGTCGTCTGTCGAGGTGACCGGGAGCGCTTGCGAACGGTGGTGGATAACCTGTTGTCCAACGCCGTCAAGTACACCCCCACCGGCGGCGTGCTGCAGGTCCGCCTCAAGGCCGAGCCGGACCGGATACTGTTCGAAGTGGCCGATTCGGGACCGGGGGTGCCGGAGGGAGAGCGGGATCAGATCTTCGAACCGTTTTTCCAGGGAAGCCGGCCGGCGCCAGGTCCCATCAAGGGGACGGGGCTTGGGCTTTCCATTGCCCGGGAATTTGTCGAAATTCATGGTGGGACCATCAACCTGGTGGAAGGGACGCAGCGCGGAGCCCGCTTCCGGGTCACTCTGCCGCAAACGGCTGGAAAGGATATGGCATGAGGTATCGGCTGTTGCACTTGCCCGTTTCCGGCTGTCTGCTGCTGACCCTGATGAACGGATGTGCTCCCCTCAACCGCTTGTTGGGCCGGGAACAGGGTGCCGAAATTTCCCGTCAGCAACAGGCCGTCCCCCGTCCCGGTCCGGTGGAGAGCCTGTTTGCCCGCAAGGGCAAGGCCGATGATCTGCTCATCTATTTCCAGGTGGTGCAGGGGATGTCGGGAGCGCAGCAGGAGAAGGAGATCGAGCAGGCCAACCTCGATTTTTCCCGCAGCGGGCGGCCTGAGGACCGGATGCGGCTGGCGCTGCTCGCCCTGCTGCCGGGGCGGCCGGCGGCTGAGCGTGGACAAGCTCTCAAACTGGTGGATGATTATCTGGCCGACGGTGCCCGGGAGAAAACCAGCCTGGATGCTCTGGCCATGGTGCTCAGGCAGTGGTTGACGGAGCAACGCACTCTGCAGCGGCAGTTGGCAACGGAAAAGGACCGGGGCGACGGGTTGGCACGGCAGTTGAATGAGCAGAAAACCCAACTCGAAGAGCTGCGGAAACAACTCGATGAATTGAAAAAGATCGAGAAAATCCTCAGCGAGCGCGAACGCAAAGGACTTCCCGAGAAACGCCAATGAACTCAAACGGAAACAAGTATCGCATTCTCCTGGTCGACGACGATCCCAGCCTGCTCAGCCTGCTCAGCATGCGGCTCAACGCTGCGGGTTACCAGGTGCAGACCGCCGAGAGTGCCGAACAGGCCTTGGCCATGCTGCCCGTGGCCAAACCCCATCTGGTCATCACCGACCTGCGCATGGAGGGGATGGACGGCCTGGCGCTGTTTGACGCCATCCGCAAAACCCACGCCTCGCTGCCGGTGATCATCCTGACCGCCCACGGATCGATCCCAGAGGCGGTGGCGGCGACCCGACGGGGCGTCTTCTCCTTCCTGACCAAGCCAACCAACGGGCGCGACCTGGTGCGAGAGGTGGAAAAGGCCCTCAGCCTTTCCGGCGCCGGTACGGGCGACAATCTCGGCGACGCCGAGGGGGAGTGGCGCAACGAAATCACCACCCAGAGTCCGGTGATGGAGGAACTCCTGCGCAAAGCGAAACTGGCCGCCGGCAGCGGGGCGAGCATTCTGATCCGGGGGGAGAGCGGTACCGGTAAGGAACTGCTGGCCAAGGCCATCCACCAGGCCAGCGACCGGGTCGGCAAGCCCTTCGTCGCCATCAATTGCGGGGCGATTCCTGAAAACCTGTTGGAATCCGAGCTCTTCGGTCATACCAAGGGGGCCTTCAGCGGGGCGATCCGAGATGCCACCGGCCTGATCAAGTCCGCCGACGGCGGCACCCTGTTCCTTGACGAAATCGGCGACATGCCCTTGCCGTTGCAGGTCAAACTGCTGCGGGTTCTGCAAGAGCGCCAGGTGCGCCCCGTCGGCGCTACCCGTTCGGAACCGGTGGACGTGCGAATCATCAGCGCGACCCATCGGGACCTGGACGAGGAGATCGTCAACGGCACCTTCCGTGAGGATCTCTACTACCGCCTCAATGTGGTCTCCCTGGATATTCCTTCCCTGAACCAGCGCCGTGAAGATATCCCCCTGCTGGCCAACCATTTCCTGCGGCGGCTGGCAGCCCGCAGCAAACGCAAGGTCACCGGGTTCTCCACCGAGGCCATGGAGGAGCTGCTGGCGGCCCCCTGGCCCGGCAATGTCCGGCAGCTGATCAACGTGGTGGAGCAGGCCGTGACTCTGGCCACCTCCCCGGTGATTTCCGCCGACCTGCTGCACAGCGCCATCCGCAAGAACGCCGAAAAAATTCCCTCCTTTGCCGAAGCCCGGCGGCAGTTCGAGCAGGAATACCTGGTGCGACTGTTGAAAATCACCAACGGCAATGTCAGCCAGGCAGCCCGACTCGCCGATCGGAACCGGACGGACTTCTACAAACTGCTGCAGCGCCATCACCTGGTGCCCTCCCTGTTCAAGTCATGAACCGCGGGGCTGTCGGTAATTGCCGACAGCCCCGCGACGGTTTCGGCGCAGAACTTTTCTGCATGAGTTTTGCATAACCCTTTGTCTGCTGTTTTTTGTGTCGGAATTTGGCGACAGGCGCTGCCGCTTCAAGGTTGACCCGTCGGTACAGAGCTGGCCAGGCCTGTCTGTCAATGGCGACACTTTTTCCCTTTTTTCTGGAGATTACGCCGGTTTCGCCCGGCATGGCAGGAGGTCTGCATGAGTTATCTGGATTACTTTCGACCGGTCCCTTCCATTGACGCGCTGCAATTGGCGGAATTGCTCCGCCATAAACATCCGGAGGATCTGACCCTGCTGGATGTGCGCCAACCCGCGGAATATGCTGCCGGGCATCTGCCGGGCGCCAAGCATGTGTCCCTGTCGGAACTGGAGGGGCGGTTTAAGGAACTCGACCGGAGAACCACCGTGGTGGTCTATTGTGCCGTCGGTCTGCGCAGTCGAGGGGCTGCGGCACTGTTGGGGCACCATGGTTTCGAGAAGGTGTTCAATCTCACGGGGGGAATCCAATCCTGGCACGGGAAACTGGCTGCAGGCAGCCCAGAGGTGATTCTCGGGCCTTTTTCCGGGGCCGGGCGGCCGGAGGAGCACGTGGCCCTTGCCTGGTTGCTGGAAGACGGCAGCGGCAGTTTCTACCGCCAGGTGAGCGAGCAGTTGCGGGAACCGGCGGCCACCAGTCTGTTTCAGGAGTTGGCGGGCGCTGAGGATCGCCATGTGGCGACCCTCGAGGCGGTCTATGAAGGGCTGAGCGGCCAACGGGCGGGGGCGGATTTCCCCTTGCTGGTGCTGCCGCCCGACTCCCCCGCGCCGGGGGAGTTCATGGAGGGGGGCATGCGGGTTGCCGATGCGGTGGCCTGGGCCAAGGGCAAGCCGGTGCCGGATATCCTCGATCTGGCCATCGGCCTGGAAACCAACGCCCTTGACCGTTACCTGGTCCTGAGCCGCGATCTGGAGGACCCCAATGCCCGCAGAGTGTTCGAAATCCTCGCCGACGAGGAGCGCCGGCACCTGCGCAAGCTTATTGAGTTATTCGAGCATTACCTCTGATTTTCGCCTGGGCCAGGTGCTCCCTGGCGGCAGCCAGGAACTCGGCACAATCTTTGGCCAGGGCGTCCCGCTCCCGCAGCAGTTCCGGTAAGCCAGCGGCGAGAGGATTGGCCCGCGGTATCCGCTGGGAGAGTCGTTCCAGCACCCGGGCGATGGTGGTCGGATCCCGGTAGCCGAGCAGCCAGTTGGCCTGCACCATGCGCCCGGCGGAAGCTTGCAGATCGGGGGGGAGGCGATGGAGGTTGCGTCCCAATAGCACGCAAATTTCGGCGGCAAACTCTGCCAGAGGCTGAGGGTGGAAGTCGGCCCAATGACAGGCCAGCAGGTGGTCGTAAAAGACGTCGACGAGAATGCCACGGTAGTGGCCGAAGCGGGGGGCGATGCGGTTGCGGCTGCGGCGGCAGGAGGGAAAATCTTGGGCGAAGGCGTCGATGCGGCGGTGCTGCCACAACCCCCGGCGCAGTTCCGGTGGGTAGCTCTGGGGCAAGGGGCCTTTGACGAAGTCGGCCATGAAATTGCCCAGGCGGCAGTCGTCAGTCGGATCGGAGAGGTACAGGTGGACCAGGTAGTTCACCCTTCTTCCACCCCCCATCCTCCGCCCGTTTTCCACCTCATGCCGGGCTCAAAGCCTCGAGGCGGGCGCCCAGGATGGCTGTTACTGCCGGGTTGTCGGCCTGGGCGGCCAGGGAATGGCGAATGAAGCGGGCCGCTTCCTCCGGTTGCCCCCGGCCAGCCAGCAAGTCGGCTATTTCAAGGACAAACCGGCGATCCTCCCCTTCATGGCGTAGGATGTCGTCATAACAGTCCAGCGCCTCTTCCCAGCGCTCCTCCAGGCAGCGAAGCTTGGTCAGGCCAACCAGGGTGAATTTGTCGTAGCCCCGCCCCAGGTTTTCCTGGTAGACCCGTTCCGCCTTGTCCAACTCCCCCACGTTCCGGTAGGCATCACCCAGGCGGGTCAGCATGTTGACCGTGCCCGAACTGCGTTCCCGGATCCGTTCCCACAGCTCGATGGCTTTCCAGTAATCGCACTTGAGGCGGAAGTAGTTGCCCAGGCCGTATAGGGCGTAGGAATTGAATCGGTCCTGGGCCAGAGCCTGCTCGTAGTAACTGCGGGCTTTCTCAAAGTCGTTGCGCCGCCAGTAGAGGTTGCCGACGATGGTCAGGATGGAGATCAGCTGCACCCCGGCGGCCAGCGCTCGCTCGTAGAACTCGATAGCCAGATGGTCCTGAGACGATTTGTGGTACAGATCGGCCAGCCCCATCAGGGCGTAACGGTCTTCGGGGGCGGCCTTGAGGGCCCGCTGGTAATGGGCCAGGGATCGCTCATAGTCATCGAGGTATTTGTAGCTGTCGGCCACCCGGGTCAGCACGAAGATGTCTTCGGGACGCTGGTGCAGATAACGCTCCCAGTAGTCGATGGCCTGCCGGTGTTGCTGCTGCTCCCGCAGCGAATCCCCCAGCCCCCGCAGGGAGAAGAGGTTTTTCGGGTTGATCTGCAGGACCCGCTGGTAGTATTCGGCGGCGGCTTTGAACTCCTTGGTGTTGCGCATGACGTCGCCCAGCCCGGTGAGCACGTACAGGTTGGCTGGGTCGAGGCTCAGGGCCTGTTCAAAGGCGCTACGGGCATCGGCGTAGCGGCGGGATTTGAGCAGCTGATGACCCCGTTTGGACAGCTCGATGACCTGATTCTGCATGATGAAAGACCTCAGTGCACAAATTCAATGCGCGGCAGGGGATTCATGACGGACGCCGATGGGGCCGTCAGCGCTTCTCCATGGAGACCACTTCGACGATGGTTCCCCACATCCGGTAACTGACCACCCCTCTCAAGGGGCGCAGCCGGGCTTGGACGGCCAAGCCGTCCTGCTGGAACTCCGGGCCCAGGTTGATCGGGTCGTACTGGGTGCCGTCTGCGGCAATCAGGCCGAAAAAACCTCCCTCCAGGGGAACGTGCCGGACTGTGGCGGTGACCTCGAGGATCGCTTGTTGATCAACGGCCCCAGTTGCCGGGGGTGATTGTGCCTGCCCAGGAGCGCAGGCAACCAACAGCAGCAGGGCAAGCAACAATAACGGACGCATCGGGCTCCTCCACAATATGGGGTGCGGGGCTGGCTCAACCGGGACTCTGCACGCGCCGCCCCGGAGATGGCCCACGGCTGGTCATGCCCGCAGGCTTGTCATCCTCGTCGGACTCTTCCTGCAGCAGATCCTTGACCGCTTCGATGTTCAGTCCGTCCCCAGCCTCGGTACCGAGGCGTTTGGCGCCAATATAACGTTTCTTGTAGTACCCCTGGGTGATGTCGGAAATGACGACTTTGCGGCTGCGAGTGGATGCATGGACCATCTTGTTGTTGCCCAGGTAGATGCCGACATGGGAAGGATACTTGGCGTAGGTGCGGAAGAACAGCAGGTCCCCTTCCTGCAGCAGGTTGCGCTCGACTGGAACTCCCAACTGGTATTGTTCCCGTGCGGACCGGGGCAGTTCGATGGCGAATTCACGGAAGACCCGTTGGACAAAACCCGAGCAGTCAATGCCGCTGACGCCGTTGCCGCCGAAACGGTAAGGGAGATTCCGCAGCTTGTTTATGGTTTGGGCCAGCCGTTCCGGATTGGGAGCCTCACCAGTCTCAAGGGCGACACTGGCTTGCTCCCTTACAACCGGGCCGAGACTGCCAGAGTCTGGTGCGGCTGATCCGGCCGTTTCGACCCCAGGCTCCCCCTGAACGTCCGCAACGGAGGATACCCCCTCCGCGGGTGGCGCCAGTTTGGCTTCTGCTCCCAGAGACAGGGTCTGACCTGGGTGGATCCGGTTGTTTTGCAGTCGGTTCAAGCGGGCCAGTTCCGCCACGGAAACCCCGCTCTTTCGGGCAATCTGGTAGAGGGTTTCCCCCTTGGTCACAGTGTGAGTCGGGCCGGTGAGCCCCTCATTTGCAGAGGGCGTCTCTGCCCTTGCGACCACGGATTCCGACGGGGGTGGCGCGAGGCGCAGGCTCTGACCGGGTTTGAGGGCGGTGCCGGACAGTCCGTTCCAGGCCTGGAGATTCGCGACGCTGAGTCGGTGCTTGCGGGCAATCTGGTAGAGGCTTTCCCCCTTTTTTACCTGGTGAGAGGGGGTGTTGGCAATTGCGGTTGCTGCCTGCTTCGCGGTGCTGGTGGAGTTTTTTGCAGTGGCTTTCGGGGCGGTTGCGGCCAGGAGGAGGGTCTGCCCCGGTTTAAGGGCGGTGGAGGTGAGTTGGTTGAGTTGCTGCAGTTCCGCCACGGAAACGCCGGTCTTTTTGGCGATGCGGGCCAGTGAATCACCCGACTTGACCCGATAAGTCGACTGGTTTGTGGTGGGCGCCGGTTTTTGGGGGGGCTTGGCGGCTGCCGGGGCCGCGATGGACAACCCGAGCAGAATCATGATGGCCAAGGCGAACTTGCTGGAATTAAACAAACGCATAAGAAACCCTGTTGAATTAACGTCTGTCAGTTGGTTTTCGGTGCATCTTCGGTTTGAGGAGCCTGGGCTTGCTGGATGCTGTCGCGGTTTTCGAACATGGCCAGGTAGGGGCCGATGGTGCTCTTGAATTCCCCCAGGCGATTGCGGCCAATGGGGTCGGCCGCCACGGATTTGATGCTGGCGGGGTTGACCGGAGCGCCATTGCGGGTCATGCGAAAGCAGAGGTGTGGACCGGTGGCCAGGCCGGTGCTGCCGACATAGCCGATGACATCCCCCTGACTCAGTTTCTTGCCGGCCTTCATCCCTTTGGCGAATTTGCTCATGTGCAGATAGAGGGTTTCCAGCCCGCCGTTGTGGCGGATCTTGATGTGGTTGCCGTTGTACTGGGTGTAACCGATCTTGATGATGGTGCCGTCGCCGATGGCCATGATCGGGGTCCCCGTCGGAGCGGCGTAGTCGATGGCCGGATGGGCCTTCCAGGTTTTGGAGATCGGATGGAACCGCCGCATGGTAAAGCCGGAAGAAATGCGGGAAAAGGCCAGCGGCGCCTTGAGGAAGGCTTTTTTCAGGCTGTTGCCGTTGGCATCGTAGTAGGCGGCTTTGCGGTTGCCATCTTTGTAATAGAAGGCCCGATAGCTTTTTCCCTGGTTGACGAACTCGGCCGCCAGGATGGTGCCGTACCCGGCCGGTTTTCCCTCCCGAAAACGTTTTTCTACCAGCACCTGAAAGGAATCTCCGGCCCGCAAGTCACGGATGAAGTCGATATCCCAGGCGAAAATGTCGCCCAAAGCCATGGCGAGGGCGTCCCCTTCACCGGTTTTGGTCATGGCCTCGAACAGGTTGGCGGTGATGGTGCCCCGTACCAGTCTATTCTCCACCGTGTAATCGATGGGGACGCGGGAGATTTCGAAGCCGTCTCCGCCGCGAGCAATGATCAACTGGTCGTTGGCGTCGATGTCGTATTCAAACCGGTCCAGAGCCCCCTGCTCAATGCAGATTTTGTAAGGCTTGCCGGCACAGATTCCCGAAAGGGGGAAAACCTTGCGGCTTTGGGTGGCGAGATCGTGCAGTTCCTGGCTGGAGAGAAAGTCGCCGAGCAGGGCGCCGATGGTGTCGCCTGGATTGATTTCCCCTTCGATCACCCGTGAGGGTGGCGGAGGTGCGGCGCCGATGGATGGTGGCTCGCCGGGAGCCGGGGGAAGGTCGGCGCGCAGGTTCAGAACCGGGGCGTCCTCTTCCGGCTCGGGGGCCGCGTCATGCTCGTAAAACAGAAAGGTGGCACCGAGGAACAGCACCAGCAGGATCGCCAGGGGAACGCGCAGGCGTTTGGCGGAGCGACTCAGGAGTCGCCGACGGAGCTGGGGCTTCCGCGGGGCTTTGAAGTCGATAGTCACTGCAACTGCCTGTATGAAAACGAAAAACTAAGATGGCGCAAATGGCTTTCGTGGTGACGGCCAGCGGAAAAAACTGCGTGGATGTTAGCGGTTTTCATTCGTTTTGTCCAGTCGAACCGGCAAATGGGCAAAGCAGGCTTGGCAATACCATCTATGAGGTTGAAATCAGGGGGTGAAATGGGCTACACAAAGGAAAGCTGTTACAGGTCCTGGCCGAAAATGTCGGTTTATTCCCCGAAATAGGATGCAGAGATGATCAACGCAGAACGTTTGAGTGCAGAGTTTGGCCGCCTCGCCGCAATCGCCAGCCCCTCCCGGCGCGAAGGGGCCATTGGCCGCTATCTGCAGGAGCGGTTGACCGGTCTGGGAGCTGAAGTGTTCATGGACGACGCCGCTCCCCGGGCCGGCAGCGAATGCGGCAATCTCATCGCCCGTTTCCCGGCCCGGGGCAAAGAGTCGGTGCCGCTGATGGTGTCGGTGCACATGGATACCGTGGAGCCCGCCGACGGGGTGGTGCCGGTCCTGCGTGACGGGGTCTTCACCAGCGCCGGGGAGACGATCCTGGGGGCCGACGACAAGGCGGGGATCGCCGAGATCATCGAGGCGCTGGAAGTGGTGCGGGAGTCCGGCATCCCCCACGGACCGCTGGAGGTGGTGGTGACCATCTGCGAAGAGATCGGCCTGCTTGGCGCCAAGCTGCTCGATCCCAGGCTGTTGACGGCCCGCCGCGGCATCGCGCTGGATACCTCGGGGGTCGACCTGGTCATCCACAAGGCCCCCTGCGCCAACAAGCTGCGCTTCGAGATCCTCGGCCGGGAAGCCCACGCGGGCATCGCTCCGGAAAAAGGGGTGTCCGCCATCGAGGTGGCCGCCCGGGCCATCGCGGCCATGCCCCTGGGGCGGATCGACGAGGAGACCACCGCCAACATCGGCACCATCCAGGGGGGGCAGGCCACCAACATCGTGGCGAAGAAGGTCGTGATCGAGGGGGAGGCCCGCAGTCACGATGCCGCCAAGCTGGTGCGGCAGACCGAGCGGATGGTCGCCTGTTTCGAGGAGGCGGCTCGGGACTTGGCGCGGGAGATCGACGGCGAGACGGTGATGGCCGAGGTCAGAAGCGAGGTGCTGTCCGATTATCCGCTCATGCATGTCCCCCGCGAGGCTGGAATACTGCAGTTGATCGAATCCGCCGCCGGCCGGTTGGGGCGGCGCATCGAGGTGCGGGCCGCCGGTGGGGGCTCCGATGCCAACATCTTCAACGGCCACGGCATCGAGACGGTGATCCTGGGAACCGGCATGGCCGATGTGCATACGGTCCACGAGTCGGTGCGGGTGGACGACATGGTGCTGGTGGCCGAGCTGCTGGTGGAAGTCATCCGGGAGGCCTGAGGGAGGGCTGCGATGAAATTTGCCGTTTCGCCGCATATCGAACAGGTCCATTTCCCCCCCATCTCCGAGGTCAAGGGGTGGATTTCCGGGCGAACCTTCCCGGCGGAGCGTCCGCTGGTCGACCTGTGCCAGGCGATCCCCGATTATCCGCCGGCACAGGAGTTGACCGACCATCTGGCGACCCTGCTTCCTGACCCGCTGCTCTCCAAATATTCTCCCGACGAGGGGCTGCCGGAGGTGCGGGCGGCGATCTGCGGCCACTACCGCCGCCGCTACGGGGCGAGGATCGACCCCTCCCAGCTCTGCCTGAGCATCGGCGCCAGCCAGGCCTTCTGGCTGGCCATGATGGTGCTGTGCCGGGCGGGGGACGAGGTGGTGGTGCAGACCCCCTACTATTTCGACCATGCCATGGCCCTGGACAGCCTCGGCCTGCGCAGCCGCTACGTCCCCTTCGACGAGGCCGCCGGCGGCCTCCCCTGCGTCGAGACCATCGCGGCCTTGATCACCCCCCGCACCCGGGCGATGCTGCTGGTGACGCCGAGCAACCCTACCGGTGCGGTGACCCCGCCGGAAACCCTGTCCCGGCTTTTCGAACTGGCCCGGCAGCGGGGCATCGCCCTGGTGCTGGACGAGACCTACAACGAGTTCATCGACCACCGCCCCCACGAACTGTTCACCGATCCCGCCTGGGGGGATCACTTCGTCCATCTCGCCTCCTTCGGCAAGACCTTCGCATTGACGGGTTATCGGGCCGGCATGCTGGCCGCCTCCGCCTCCTTCATCCATCACGCCCTCAAGGTCCAGGACAGCATGGCGGTCTGTCAGCCCCGCATCACCCAGCACGCGGTGCGCTACGGGGTGGAGCACCTGCAGGAGTGGGTGGCGCAGAACCGGCGCATGATGCAGCGCCGCCACGACCTGTTCCGCGCCGCCTTCACGGCGCCGGGCAACCCCTTCATCCTGGCGGCCAGCGGCAGCTTTTTCGCCTGGGTGCGCCACCCCTTTGCCGGCCGCAGCGGCCGCGAGGTGGCGCGGCTGCTGGCCGACCAAGCCAACCTCATCTGCCTGCCCGGGGAGGTGTTCGGACCCGGGCTGGAGAACTACCTGCGCCTGGCCTTCGGCAATATCCGCGACCACGAAATCCCCGCCGCGGTGGCGCGGTTCCGGGATCTCCCCCTTTGTTGAACCCTGCACAGCTCCCCATCGAAGCCGTCCTCCCCGACCTGCGCCGCGCCCTGGCCGCAGGCAACGCCGCGGTGCTGCAGGCGCCCCCGGGGGCCGGCAAGACCACCCGGATCCCCCTGGCCCTGTTGGACGAACCCTGGCTGGCAGGCCGCTCCATCCTGATGCTCGAGCCGCGGCGCCTGGCGGCGACCAATGCCGCCGGGTTCATGGCGAAGCAGCTGGGGGAGGGGGTCGGCGCCACCGTCGGCTACGCCATCCGCTACGATCGGCGGGTCAGCCCTGCCACCCGCATCGAGGTGGTCACCGAGGCGATCCTCACCCGGCGGCTGCAATCCGACCCCGAACTGGGCGGGGTGGGGTTGGTCATCTTCGATGAATTCCATGAACGCAACCTGCAGTCCGACCTCGGGCTGGCCCTGTGCCGGGATGTGCAGACCGGATTGCGGGAGGAACTGCGGCTGCTGGTGATGTCCGCCACCCTGGACGCCGACTCGGTGGCTCGGTTGCTGGGGGATTGTCCGCTGGTCAGCAGCGCCGGACGCAGCTACCCGGTGGAGGTGCGCTACCTGGAGCAGGAGCCCCAGGGGCGGATCGAGGCCCAGGTCCCAGCGGCGGTGCGGCGGGCGCTGCGGGAGACCCAGGGGGACCTGCTGGTGTTCCTCCCCGGGGGGGGCGAAATCCGCCGCTGCGCCGATGCCCTGGCCGACCTTGCGGGGGAGGTCGATCTCTGCCCCCTGTATGGCGATCTCCCCGTTGCCGCCCAGGAGCGGGCGATTCTGCCCGGCCCCCGGCGGCGGGTGGTGCTGGCCACCAACATCGCCGAAACCAGCCTGACCATCGAAGGGGTACGGGTGGTCATCGACTCCGGTTGGGAGCGGCGCCCCCGCTTCGATGCCGGCCGGGGCATGAGCCACCTGGAACTGGTGCGGATCTCCCGGGCCAGTGCCGAGCAGCGGGCCGGCCGGGCAGGGCGGTTGGGGCCCGGGGTCTGCTACCGGCTCTGGAGCGAGGGGCAGCAGGG
>CAZYXS010000025.1:0-10494 GCA_964650955.1 uncultured Desulfuromonadales bacterium
CATGACCCATTCCGGCCGGGTCAAGTGCATCTACATCGATCCCCCCTACAACACCGGCAACAAGGATTTCATCTACAACGACCGCTTCGTGGACAAGGACGACCAGTGGAAGCACAGCAAGTGGCTGGAGTACCTCTACCGCCGGCTGCTCCTGGCCCGGGATCTGCTGGCCGAGGATGGCGTGCTGCTGGTCTCCATCAACGACAATTCTACCAATCGGATGGCCGCCCTTGCGGCGCAGACGGCGCACCTACACCTGGCAGGCGGGTCTGCTGCGGGAGTGGTTGCCCGGCAAAGGAACCACCGTCGAGCAGATCCCCCCCCCATTCCTGGTGGACCGGTTCGGAGGCATGAGTTAGGGGGGGCGGTGCCTTGTCACCCATTATCCCCTGTGGTACTGTTGCAAGGAGCAAGGAGGCAGCAAATGAAATCATCGGCCAATATGCTTGATCTCACCCCCCTTCCTCCAGCGTCACGGCGCGAGATACGGGACTTCTACCAGTTCCTCCTGCAGCGCATCCCCCAGGAGAAGAAAAAAGAGTGTTCCGGGGAAAAAAATTATGATTTTTCCGATATCGGCGGCACGTTGACCTGGAAAGGCGATGCCGTTGCCGCCCAGCGCAGCCTGCGCGATGAGTGGTAAGCGCCGCTACGTGCTCGATACCAACGCGATAGTAGCTCTTCTCGCGGGAAACCAGGAGCTGCTGGAACGCTGCAAACGGGCGGATTACATTGGGATATCCGTGATTTCCTATTTGGAGTTCCTGGTGTTTGACGGCCTTTCCGACACTGACCGGAAATCGTTTGAAAGCTTCTGCGCACGGGTTGAAGTTGTGCCGTTACCATTTGACGATGCCTTACTGCTGACCCATATTCTTGAATTACGCCGTTTGCACCGGCTGAAACTCCCGGATGCCATCATCGGCGCCACCGCAATTTCCCGCAACGCCCACCTCATCACCAATGACTCCCATTTCTCTGGCATTTCGTTTCTGACGGTTCGGGGATGCTGATTCTTCCGGAGCCCGAAGACATGGCATGATCGTCAAGCCGAAAGGCTACCAATCCGCCGCCAGGGAGCGCGTGCTGGAGATCTTCCGCCATGCCTGCGCCCAGATCGACGGGGCGCCAGCCGCCGCCAGCCGCCGCACGGCCAACGCCTACAACGGCTGCGCGCTGATCCAGGCCCCCACCGGCGCAGGGAAGACCCTGATCGCGGGGCTGGTGGCGGAGGAGTGTGTGCAGGCGACCAACATCGTCTGACTCTGGTTCACCCCACTCGCCGGGCTGGTGGAGCAGGCACGCATTGACCTGCTGGACGGTTTTATTTTGAGAAGCAGCTATGACCGATCCCGTTGACTGGAATAAGAAATGGCGGGAGCGGGCCGCCGAGGAGCTGACCCCCGACCCCTGGCTGGGGCGGGTGCTGCCGCTGCTGCCGCCGGGACGCGCCCTGGATCTGGCCTGCGGCCGGGGGCGCAATGCCCTGCGCCTGGCGGAGTTGGGCTGGCAGGTGACGGCGGTCGACGCCGCGGCCGAGGGGCTGGCCCTGCTGGAAGAGGAAGCAGGACGCCGGGGGCTGGAACTGGGCGTGCGGCGCCAGGATCTGGAGGCCGAGCCGGTGCTGCCCCGGGCGGCCTTCGAGCTGGTCATCGACTTCTTCTACCTGCAGCGCTCCCTGTGGCCGGCTCTCAAAGAGGCGCTGGTGCCGGGCGGGGTGGCGGTGGTGCGCACCTTCAGCAGGGCCGGTGGGTTCGCCGGGGGGCCGCGGCGGCAGGAGTTCATTCTGCAGCCGGGGGAGTTGCTGGAGCAGTTCACCGGCTGGGAGATCCTGCTCCACGAGGAGGGGGTGGAGGAAGCCCGCCAGGGGGGTGGCCTGGCCGGGATCGTCGCCCGCAAGCCCGTCGGCCTGGAGGGGGAGTCACCATGTGCCTGATCTTCGTCGCCTGGCAGATGCTGCCGGAGTGCCCGCTGCTGGTGGCGGCCAATCGGGATGAGTTCTACGCCCGGCCAACCCGGGCCGCGGAATTCTGGCCGCAGGCCCCCCGGGTGCTGGCCGGCCGCGACCTGGAGGGGGGAGGGAGCTGGCTGGGGGTGACCCGCAGCGGCCGCTGGGGGGCCCTGACCAATTACCGCAATCCGGCCGAACTCGGCGGCGTGGGGGCGGAGAAACGCTCCCGGGGGCTGCTGGTCAGCGATTTCCTCGCCGGCACGGCGACTCTGGCAGTGGCATTGACGGACCTTGCCGCCGATCCCGACCAGTACCGCGGCTTCAATCTGCTGCTGGGGGATGCAAGGGGGCTGTCCTATTACTCCAATCGCGGCGCCCCGCCCCGCCCTCTCCCCCCTGGCCTGTACGGGCTGAGCAACCACCTGCTCGATACCCCCTGGCCCAAGGTGGCCGAGGGGAAGCGGGCCCTGGCGGCGCTGCTGGCCCGGGGTGAGCCCCGGGAAGAGGACCTGTTTGCGCTGCTGGCCGACCGCACCCTCGCCCCCGACAGCCTGCTGCCCGCCACCGGCCTCAGCCGCGACTGGGAGCGGCGGCTCTCCGCCCGCTTCATCCACGGCCCCGAGTACGGCACCCGGGCCTCGACCCTGCTGCGGATCGACTCCGGCGGCCGCGTCCGCTTCATCGAGCGCAGCTTCGGCCCCGAAGGGGTGCCCACGGGGACCGTGGAGCTGGAATTTCCCCTAATATCCTCCGGCCCTTAAGCCGACCCGAACCGCCCCCCCCCAAGGCGTTTCGCGGCTGGACAAGCCTTCCGCCATTATGTATCGTTGCCCATGAAACGGCAGTGGCGCCGACCGGTGCTTCTGCCCGTACCCCAGGAGGGCCATTGGAACCGAAGATCGAAAAGAAGGATGTCCCGATCCCCGAGGAACTGCCCCTGTTGCCGGTGCGGGATGTGGTCATTTTCCCCTACATGATCCTGCCGTTGTTCGTCGGCCGGGAGAAGTCCATCGCCGCGGTGGAGACGGCCCTGTCCCGAGACCGCCTGATTTTTCTGGCGGCGCAGAAGGAGGTGGGGGAGGAGGAGCCGGAGCCGGCGGACATCTACACCGTGGGGACGGTGGCGATGATCATGCGCATGCTCAAGCTCCCCGACGGCCGCATCAAGATCCTGGTGCAGGGGCTGACCAAGGCCCGGCTGCTGCGCTTCGTGGCCGAGGAGCCCCACTTCCTGGCGCATGTGGAGCGGCTGCACGAGCCGCTGCTGGGCGAAGCCTCCCTGGAAATCGAAGCGCTGATGCGCACCGTGCGCGACCAGCTGGCGCAGATGGCCGGGCTGGGGCGCAACCTCTCCCCCGAGATCATGGTGGTGGTGGAGAACATGGACGACCCCGGGAGCCTGGCCGACCTGGTGGCGAGCAATATCGGCCTGAAGGTTGCCGAGGCCCAGGCGCTCATCGAGGTCCTCGATCCCCTGGAACGGCTGCAGCGGGTCAAGGACCTGCTGGCCAAGGAGCTGGAAGTGCTGGCGGTGCAGAACCGCATCCAGAGCCAGGCCAAGGAGGAGATGAGCAAGTCGCAGCGGGAGTATTTCCTGCGGGAGCAGCTGCGGGCCATCCAGTCGGAACTGGGGGAGACCGACGCCCGCGCCGAGGAGGTGGCCGACCTGCGGCGCAAGCTGGAGGAGGCCAAGCTTCCCAGGGAGGCGCGCCAGGAGGCGGAGAAGCAGCTGCGGCGCCTGGAGTCGATGCACCCCGAGGCGGCCGAGTATTCCATGCTGCGCACCTACATGGACTGGCTGGTGGAGCTCCCCTGGAGCAAGTCGACCCGCGACAACCTCGACCTGAAAAAGGCCCGCAAGGTCCTCGACGAGGATCACTACGACCTGGAGAAGATCAAGGAGCGCATCCTCGAATACCTGGCGGTGCGCAAGCTGAAGAAGGACATGAAGGGGCCGGTGCTCTGTTTCGTCGGCCCCCCCGGGGTCGGCAAGACCAGCCTCGGCAAATCCATCGCCCGGGCCCTGGGGCGCAAGTTCGTGCGCATTTCCCTGGGGGGGGTGCGGGACGAGGCGGAGATCCGCGGCCATCGCCGCACCTACGTCGGCGCCCTGCCGGGACGGATCATCCAGGGGCTGAAGCAGGCGGGCACCAACAACCCGGTGTTCATGCTCGACGAACTGGACAAGGTCGGTGCCGATTTCCGCGGCGACCCTTCCGCGGCCCTGCTGGAGCTGCTCGACCCGGAGCAGAATCACGCCTTCAGCGACCACTATATCAACCTGGCCTTCGACCTCTCCAGTGTGCTGTTCATCGCCACCGCCAACATCCTCGACCCGATCCCCTCGGCCCTCAAGGACCGCCTGGAGGTGATCCGCCTGGCCGGTTACAGCGCCGAGGAGAAGCTCAGCATCGCCCGCCAGTACCTGGTGCCGCGGCAGCTCGAGGCCAACGGCCTCAAGCCCCGCCATCTGCGCTTCTCCGACAAGGCGCTGCTCAAGCTGATCACCGGCTACACCGCCGAGGCCGGGTTGCGCAACCTGGAGCGGGAGATCGGCAGCATCTGCCGCAAGGTGGCGCGGCGCTTCGCCGAGGGGAAGAAGGGGGCGGTGCAGGTTTCCGAGACCGCCGTCGGCAAGTTCCTCGGTCCCCCCCATTTCCTGCCGGAGGAGGAACGCCGCGAGCACGAGGTCGGGGTGGCCACCGGCCTGGCCTGGACGGAGGTGGGAGGGGAGATCCTCAACGTCGAGGTCAGCACCATGAAGGGGAAGGGGAACCTGACCCTCACCGGCCACCTGGGGGACGTGATGAAGGAGAGCGCCCAGGCGGCCCTGTCCTACGCCCGTGCCCACGCCGAGGAGTTCGACATCCCGGAGAAGGTCTTCGAGGAGCGGGACATCCATGTGCACGTGCCGGCCGGGGCGATTCCCAAGGACGGTCCGAGCGCCGGGGTGACCATGGCCACGGCGCTGATCTCCGCCCTCTCCGGGCGGCCGGTGAACAAGGATGTGGCCATGACCGGGGAGATCACCCTGCGGGGCAAGGTGCTGCCCATCGGCGGCCTCAAGGAGAAGGTGCTGGCGGCGGTGCGCGCCCACGTCACCACCATCATCATCCCCCGCCAGAACGAGAAGGACATCGTCGAAATCCCCCCCCACCTGGCCAAGAAGGTCCGCTTCGTCCTCGCCCGCAGCATGGCCGAGGTGCTCGCGGCGGCCCTCTGCGAGGGCGAATGAGCCTGGCCCGTCTCGGCGAGTTCGGCCTCATCGCCCGCATCCGCGCCCAGGTGCAGGATCCGGCGGAGCTGCCGCTGGGGATCGGCGACGACTGCGCCGCGGCCCGGGTGCCGGAAGGGGAGCTGCTGCTGACCACCACCGACCTGCTCATCGAGCAGGTGCATTTCCGCCGGGACTGGACCGACCTGGAGACCCTCGGGCGCAAGAGCGTGGCGGTCAATGTCAGCGATATCGCGGCCATGGGGGGGACCCCCCGGCAGATTTACCTGGGGGTGGGGCTGCCCGCCGACCTGCCCCTGGAGCAGATCGAGGCCTTCATGCGCGGGGTGCTCGCAGCCTGTTCCAGCTACGGCGCCACCCTGGCCGGCGGTGACACCTGCCGCTCTCCCGGCCCCCTGTTCCTTTCCGTCACCGCCCAGGGTTCGGTGCCGCCGGCCCAATTGGTGACCCGCGGCGGGGCCCGGCCGGGAGACGCCGTCTATGTTTCGGGAACCCTCGGCGACAGCGCCCTGGCCCTGCGCCTGCTGTTGGCGGGAGCGCAGCCGCCGCCGGAGCTGGCCCGTCGCCATCACGACCCGCAGGCCCGGGTCGCCCTCGGGCGCAGTCTGGCCGCCGGGGGGCTGGCCACGGCCATGATCGACCTCTCCGACGGCCTGCTCGGGGATCTCGGGCACATTCTCGAAGCCTCCGGGGTCGGTGCTCGCCTCGAGGCGGGCGCTTTGCCCCTCTCGGTAGCGCTGCGGGCCGCCTTGCCCGAGCCTCGCGAGCAGCAGGACCTGGCCCTGACCGGGGGGGAGGACTACGAACTGCTGTTCACCGTGCCGCCGCAGCACGAAGCGGCGGTGGCGGTGTTGTCCTGCGCCGAGTTGCCCCTGACCCGCATTGGCAGCATCCGGGCCGAGGCGGGGCTGGAACTGGTGGACCCGGACGGTTCGCCGCGGTCGCTGCCGCAGGGGGGGTTCCGGCATTTCCCTGCCGCCGGGATCTGAAAGCTCGGGAGGAAACATCCAGAATTGTAAAAAGTTGGACTGAAGTTTGCTTCTGTTCAAAGCTTTCCAGCCGGTCCCGAGCCATACTCGCAGGGGGGTGCGTGAGTCCAGACCAGAGCGGAAACCTTCGCCCGAGCCCATTTGTCGGCAGCGAATTTCCTGACGAAGCCTTTGCCGAAGTACGGCGGATCCTGCTCGAGTGTCGGCAGTTTGACATCGGCATGTACAAGGATCGCTGCCTCAAGCGCCGCATCGCCGGCCGGGTGCGGGCCCTCGGCCTGCACGACCCCCAGGCTTATCTCAGGGTGCTGCGGCAGAGCGAAGCCGAACTCGATGCCCTGCTCACCGCCCTGACCATCCACGTTTCCCAGTTTTTCCGCAACCCCAGCATGTTCGCCCTGCTCGAACGGAAGATTCTGCCCGACCTGATCACCCAGGCTAGGGCGGCGGGGCGCCGCGAACTGCGCCTCTGGAGCGCCGGCTGCTCAAGTGGTGAAGAAGCCTATTCCCTGGCCCTGGTGGTGGATGAGCTGGGGCCGAGCCCTTTGCCGGTGCAGATCCTGGGAACCGACCTTTCTCCGGGCATCCTCAAGGTGGCCCGGGAGGGGCTGTTCGATCCCCAAAGGCTGGCGGAGGTGTCGCCGGGGGTGCGCAGCCGCTACTTTCGTACCGAAGGGGCACGGCTGCGCCTGGACCAGGAAATCCGGGCGCGGGTCCGATTTTCCTGCCACGACCTGCTCAGTGCTCCCGACTACCCGCGGGCGGACCTGATTCTCTGCCGCAATGTCCTGATCTATTTTTCCCGGGAGGAGCAGGACCGGATCCTCAGCCGCTTCGCCGCCGCCCTGCCGGAGGGCGGAGTGTTGGTGCTGGGCAAAGCGGAAATGCTGCTGGGGGAGGCCCGCAACCTGTTCCGGGCCGAATCGCCGGCGGAACGGATTTACCGAAAAATCTAGGATTTGCTGAAACAGTTGCATTATCAGCCGCGCGTGCAATCGCCAAAGGAGTGGATCGATGCGGATCGAGATCAGTTACAAGTTCATCATCGGCTTCATCATCGTGGTGGGTTCCACCGTTCTGGTCGGCCTGCTGACCCCGCACCTTGGGGTGGCCCCGGAATGGCACCAGCTCTTCGCCACCGGCGTGGCGCTGCTGGTCGGCCTGATTTTGGGCTGGCTCTTTTCCAAGGCCTTCACCGCCAATTTCCGGGTTCTCAACGAAGGGGCCGGCCGCCTCAGCCAGGGGGATCTCTCCCGCGACCTGATCCTGCCGCGGCCAAATTTCCCCGATGAGACCCAGGATCTGGCCGCCTCCCTCAACCAGGTCCATGGCAACCTGCGGGAGCTGGTGGGGATCATCCGCAACTCGGCCAGCAAGGTGGCCGAGGCGGCCCAGGGGCTCTCGGCCACTTCGGAGGAGATGACCGCCTCCTCCCACGAGGTGGCCAACACCGTTGAGGCGATCAGCCGCGGCGCGGAAACCCAGGCCGAGATGGTGGAGCGGGGCTCGCGCCTGATCCGGGAGATGGCCCAGTCTATCGAGCAGGTGGCGGCCGCCGCCGGCAAGGTGGCCGAAGCGGCCAACAACACCCTGGGCTCGGCCAAGAACGGCGGCGAACAAGCCCGGACCACCATGGACCGGCTGCGCCGCTTCATGGCCGAGACGGAAAAGAACGGCGAGCAGATCCTCTCCTTCGGCGCCCAGGTGCAGAAGATCGGCAAGATCGTCGAGGTGATCACCGGCATCGCCCAGAAGACCAACCTGCTGGCCCTCAATGCCACCATCGAGGCGGCCCGGGCGGGCGAGTACGGTCGCGGCTTCGCGGTGGTGGCCGAAGAGATCAGCAAACTGGCGGACTCCACCAGCCATTCGGCGGGAGAGATCACCGCCCTGGTCGAGCAGATCCGCGACCAGAGCCTGCAGGTGCAGTCCTCCATGAAGGAGAACAGCCGTGAGCTCGAAGCGGGCCGCGCCGCCATCGACACCACCAGCCGGGCCTTCGAGGAGATCGTCCAGGCCGCCCTCGGCTCCCAGACCAAGGCCGCGGGGATTGCCGAAGCCTCCCGCCAGCAGACCGCCGGGGCCAATGACCTGGTCAAGGCCATCGACGAAATCTCCCGGGTCATCACCGACAACGCCGCCGCCACCGAGGAGGTTTCCGCCGCCACCGAGGAGCAGTCGGCCTCCATGGAGGAGATGGCCCACGCCGCCCAGGACCTCTCGGCCCTGGCCGAGCAGCTGCTGGCCACGGTCAGCCGCTTCCGTCTCAGCGCCGAAGGGCGGAGCTGAGACGCCATGAACCAGGTGCTGGTGTTCGACCTCGGCGAGGAGCGTTACGGCCTGGAGGTGGGCGAGGTGCAGGAGGTGGCCGATTCGCCGCCGTTGCACTATATCCCCCAGGCGCCGGAATTCTTCCTCGGGGCGATCAATTTCCACGGTCAAATCCTGCCGGTGCTCGATCTGGGGCGCTTCCTCGAGCTGCCGGCCGCCCCCCAGGACCCCCGCAAGATCGTGCTGGCGGGGGAGGGGCGGGGCCTGGCCCTGTCGGCCAGCGGCGTGCAGCGCATCGTGCCGATGGCGGCCGACGCCCTGCTCCCCTTCCAGGCCCCGCCGGGCCGGGATACCTTCATCCGGGCTGTCTTCCATTTCCAGGGACGCATGATCAATCTGCTCGACGTCCCCCGATTGCTGCGACGTTTGGACGCGGCCTGAGGAGAATCATGAAACCACGGGTCCTGATCGTTGACGATGCTCTGTTCATGCGCAACATGCTGCGCGAGATCTTTTCCCGCGGCGGCTTCGAGGTGGTCGGCGAGGCCGCCGATGGGGACGAGGCGGTGGAAGGCTACCGCCAGCTGCGCCCCGACCTGGTCACTCTTGACATCGTCATGCCGAGGGTCAGCGGCCTGCAGGCCCTCAAGCAGATCGTCGCCGAGGACCCGGAGGCCTGCATCGTCATGTGCAGCGCCCTCGGCCAGGAGGCCCTGATCCTGGAGGCGGTGGAGGGCGGGGCCCGCGACTTCATCATCAAGCCCTTCCGCGAGCAGCAGGTGCTGGCGGTGGCCCGGCGGTTGTGCCAGCTGGGAGACTAGCGCCTATGGACATGTCCAAATACCGGGCCATGTTCCTCTCCGAGGCCCGGGAGCACCTGGCCACCATGAGCCGGCTGATCCTGGGCCTGGAGAAGAACCCCGCCGACGGCGAGGGGATCGACGCCCTGTTTCGCGAGGCCCATTCGGTCAAGGGGATGGCGGCCTCCATGGGCTACCAGGCCACGGCCAAGCTCTCCCACCATCTCGAGGATAAGCTGGACGCCTGCCGCAAGCAGGGATCAGTCCCGGCCGAGGTGGTTGATCGCCTGCTGGGTGGTCTCGACCTGCTGGAGGGGCTGCTGGAGGATCTGGCCGCCGACCGTCCGGAGCGGGATGTGAGCGGCTTCCTGACCGCCGCCTCCCCGGCCCCGGCACCTCCGCCGGCGGCGAAAAAAACCGGCCCACGGCCCCCTCTGCCCGCACCCCCTCCGCCCTTGCCGATCGCGGGGCCGACCCCCTCCGCCCCAGCCCCCGAGCCGACACCCCAGCCCGCCCCTGTGCCTCAGGTCACCCAGGGGGCGGGAGAGGTCCTGCGCCTGACCGTGGACATCGCCGTCGGCGCTGCCGCCCCGGCCGCCCGTGCCCTGCTGATTTTCAAGACCCTCGACCGGTTGGGGCGGCGCCTCGACAGCGAGCCGAGCGAGGCCGCCATCCGTCAGGGGGAAAGCGCCCTGCGGCTGCGGGTGCGGCTGCAGAGCGAACGGCCATCCCTGGAAATCCAGCGCATCCTGGCCGGGCTGACGGACGTGGCCCGGGTCGAGGTGGTCCCCGAGGAGGTTCGGGAGACGGTCCCCGCCGGCCGGGTTGAGAGCGGCCGCACGGTGCGGGTGCGCACCGACCTGCTCGACCGCTTCATCAATCTGACCGGTGAATTGATCACCAGCCGCTACATGCTGCAGACCGCGGCCCAGAACTCCAGCTGGGGGGATCTGCGTGGCCAGTTGGAGCAGCACAACCGTCTGATCGCCGACCTGCATCACCATGTGCTGCAGGTGCGCATGATGCCTCTGGAGAGCATCACCGGGCGGCTCCCCCGCCTGGTGCGGGACCTGGCCCGGCGCAGCGGCAAGGAGGTGGAGCTGCAGATCGTCGGCGAGGGGGTGGAGCTGGACCGGGCGATCCTGGAGGAACTGGCCGACCCCCTGGTGCACGGCGTGCGCTGCTTCGCCGTGACGCGCATGGAGGAGCTCGTGCGCGACCTCGGCATCCCGATCGCCGTGCTCACGG
>CAZYXS010000025.1:10504-27754 GCA_964650955.1 uncultured Desulfuromonadales bacterium
GAGGAACTGGCCGACCCCCTGGTGCACCTGGTGCGCAACGCCGTCGACCACGGCATCGAAGAGCGGGGGACCGTCACGGTGCGGGCCTGGCGGGAGAAGGATCTGGCCATGGTCGAGGTGCGCGACAGCGGCCGTGGCATGAACGTGGAGGCGATCCGGCGCAAGGCGGTGGAACGGGGGCTGCTGAGTGAGGCCCAGGCCCGCGCCCTGCGGGAGCGGGATGTGCTGATGCTGGTCTGCAAGCCGGGTTTTTCCACCGCCGCCGCCATCACCGAGACCTCCGGGCGCGGGGTCGGCATGGACGTGGTCAAGTCGGCGGTGGAGCACCTCGGCGGGGTGCTGGAGATCGAGTCGACCCCTGGCCAGGGGACCCGCATGCTGCTCAAGCTCCCCCTGTCGGTGGCGATCATCAAGATCCTGCTCATCGAGTGCGTCGGTCGTACCCTCGGCCTGCCGGTGACCCGGGTGCTGCGCACCCTGGAGGTGGCCCGCAGCGAGGTGCAGTCCTCGGGTCGCCAGCTGGTGCTGCGCCTCGACCAGGAGGCGGTGCCGCTGCTCTCCCTGAGCAAGATCCTCGGCCTGCCCGCCCAGCCCTTCGCCGGCTCGGTTCCCATCGTGGTCAGCGAGGTGCGGGGGCGCAAGGTCGGCCTGGCCGTTGACCGCCTGGTCGGTCAGCGGGAGGTCTTCGTCAAGGCTCTGAGCTTTCCCCTCGACCGTCACGCCGGGGCCACCGGGGCCACCGTGCTCGGGGACGGGCGGGTGGTCTTCATCATCGATCCCCAGCAACTGCTGGAAGAACGCCGGGGCGCCCGTCCGCTGCCGGCCCGGGAGGGGGCATGAACTTCGCACGACTCAGCGCCAGTCAGCTTGACGCCCTGCGGGAGATCAGCAATATCGGCATGGGGCATGCCGCCACCGCCCTCTCCCAGCTTACCGGCGATCGGGTCGAACTGCGGGTGCCCCGGGTGCAGGTGACCGACATCGCCGAAGTACCGGAACTGCTCGGCGGCGCCGAGCAGGAAGTGGTGGGGGTGACCCTGCGCATCCTGGGGGACGCCCGCGGCAACATCCTGCTGATTTTTCCTATGGACAGCGCCCGCCTGCTGATCGCACGGCTGCTCGGGCCAGCGGCCGCCCGTCAGGAGCTCGACGAGATTTCCGCCTCGACCCTCAAGGAGGTGGGGAACATCCTCGCCTCGGCCTATCTCAACGCCCTGGGGAGCCTGCTGCGCCTGACCATGATCCCCTCCATTCCTCTGCTGGCTCACGACATGGCCGGGGCGGTGGTGGACGCGGTGCTGATCGAGCTGAGCCAGGAGGGAGACCTGGCGCTGATGGTGGAGACCGAGTTCTGCGGCGAGGTGCCGGGGCAGGAGGTGATCCGCGGTCACTTCTTCCTGCTCCCCGACGCCGCCTCGCTGCAGGTGGTGTTTGGCGCCGTCGGAGGAGTGGTATGAGCGAAAGACGCCGCATCGGTATCTCTGAGTACGGGGTCGGTGTCGCCCCGGAGGTGCTGATCACCTACGGCCTCGGCTCCTGTCTCGGCATCCTGCTCTACGACGGCAACCGGCGCCTGGGGGGGTTGGCCCACACCCTGCTGCCGGCGCCTCGACCCGGGCGACCGGAGGAGCGGCCGGGCAAATTCGTCACCAGCGCGGTGGCGGAGATGCTGGCGCAACTGCTCTCCCAGGGGGCGGAACGGTCGGCCCTGCGGGCCAAGATCTTCGGCGGGGCCACCATGTTCGAGGGGATCGGCAGCGAGGAGGACGGCGTCGGTGCCCGCAATGTGCGGGCCGCCCGGGAGACCCTGGCGAGGCTGGAGATCCCGCTGTTGTTCGAGGATGTGGGGGGACGTCACGGGCGCACGGTGGAATTCGACCTGGCCAGCGGTATTGTGCAGGTGCGTTCCGTGCGCGGTGGTGATACAATGACCCGGTTTGACTAACCGCCCCAAGGAGATTGCCCGATGAAAACCAAGTTGTCCCTGCTGCTGGCCCTGCTTTTCGCTCCCGCTTTGACGCTGGCCGCCCCGGCCAAGGAACAGATCGGCCTCAGCGACGTGATCAAGACCCTCGAGACTCCTTTCAAACCCGGTGCCGCCGGCCCCGGCGCGATCCGCGATTTCGAAGCCGACTTCTTCCAGGAGTCCCGTATCGCCTCCCTCGACCGGGTGCAGCGCGGCCGCGGCCGGGTGGTCGTCAAATTCGATCCGCAGCCTGGCGACCGGGTGGCGCGCACCAAGTTCCGCTGGGAATACAGCCAGCCCACCAACCAGGAGATCGTCTCCGACGGGCGCACCCTCTGGGTCTATCTGCCGGAGAACCGCCAGGTGATCCAGTCGGACGTGGAGCAGGTCAGCCAGGCCCGCAGCGAGGACCCGATGACCTTCCTCACCGGCCTGGGCAACCTCTCCCGGGATTTCCTCATCAGCTGGGGTTCCCCCAACCTCGACCCGGCCGGCAACTACGCCCTGGAGCTGCGCCCGCGGCGGGCCTCGCCGCTGATCCACCGGCTGCTGATGGTGGTCGACCGCGAGGCGGTTCTCAACTTCGTGCGCCGCGGCGAAACCGGCCGCCTCCTGCCGATCCTCGCCTCCACGGTGATCGACCCGAGCGAGAACAGCACCACCATCGAGTTCAGCAACGTGCGGGTCAACCGCGGCCAGAGCGACGCCGCCTTCCAGTTCATGCTCCCGGCGGGGGTGGAGGTGGTGCGGCCGCAGGGGCTGGGGCTGGGCAACTGAGGGGCGGCCGCTGACCCGCGCACGTCTTCCCGCCCCGGATTGACTCTTTTCATCCGGGGCGTCGCCATGTTATAAGTCTGCGATCCGGCGAGCCTCTTTCGGGGTCTCGCCGGTCCCATTCCCGGCTGCAGGAGAGCAATCATGCCCAGTTTCGATGTCGTATCCAAGGTCGATATGCAGGAAGTCGACAACGCCGTCAATCAGGTCCGCAAGGAGATCGAGCAGCGCTACGATTTCAAGGGGACCCATAACGAGATCAACCTGGAGAAGGACGCCATCGTTCTGCTCGGCGCCGACGACTACAAGCTCGAGGCCGTGATCGACGTGCTCAAGGGGAAGCTGGTGCGCCGCAACGTTTCCCCCAAGTGCCTGGATTTCGGCAAGAAGGAGCCGGCCAGCGCCGGCGCGGTGCGGATGCGGGTGGGGATCGTGCAGGGGATCTCCAAGGAGAAGGGGAAGGATATCTGCAAGGCGGTCAAGGACTCCAAGCTCAAGGTCCAGGCCCAGATCATGGAGGACCAGGTGCGGGTGACCGGCAAGCAGATCGACGACCTGCAGGCGGTGATCGCCCTGCTCAAGGGGCAGGATTTCGGCGTGGAGCTGCAGTACATCAATTTCCGGCAGTAGGCTTCAGGCCCGCTGCCGCCAGAAGGAAGGCGCCATTGAACAAGTATAAAGTCTCCCTGGTCAGCCTCGGCTGCCCGAAAAACCTGGTGGACGCCGAGGTCATGCTCGGCCACCTGCCGGCCAACCGCTTCGAGATCGTCACCGAAGAGGCCGCCGCCGACATCATCGTGGTCAACACCTGCTCCTTCATCCAGGACGCCAAGGAGGAGTCGGTGGAAACCATCCTCGAGGTGGCCGATCACAAGAAAACCGGCCGCTGCAAGCTGCTGGTGGTCTCCGGCTGCATGCCCCAGCGCTACCGGGACGAGCTGACCAAGGAACTGCCCGAGGTCGACCTGTTCATCGGCACCGGCGATGCGCCGCGCATCGTCGAGCTGCTCGATGCCGCCCTCAAGTCCGAGGGGCAGCTGCAGGCCATCGGCCTGCCCGAATTCCTCTACGACCACACCACCCCGCGGGTGCAGTCCTCCCCCTTCTATTCCACCTACGTCAAGATCGCCGACGGCTGCGGCAACGCCTGCTCCTACTGCGTCATCCCGCAGCTGCGCGGCGCGCTGCGCTCCCGCTCCATCGATTCGGTGGTGGCGGAGGTGGAGCGGCTGGTGGCCCAGGGGGTGAAGGAGATCAACCTCATCGCCCAGGACATCACCGCCTACGGCCAGGACCGGGAGGATGGCGCCCGCATCGAGCCGCTGCTGCGGGAACTGGTGAAGATCGACGGCCTGCAATGGCTGCGGCTGCTCTACGCCTATCCCGACGGCATCAGCGACGAGTTGATCGAGCTGATCGCCGGCGAGGAGAAGATCTGCAATTACCTCGACGTGCCGCTGCAGCACATCGACGACCAGATCCTGGCGATGATGAACCGGCGGGTCGACGAGGCCTCCATCCGCAGCCTGCTGGAGCGGCTGCGCAGCCGCATCCCCGAGCTGACCCTGCGCACCTCCTTCATCGTCGGCTTTCCCGGCGAGACCGAGGAGCAGTTCGCCCGTCTGCTGGCCTTCGTCAACGAGGGGCACTTCGAGCGGGTCGGGGTGTTCCGCTACAGCCGCGAGGAGGGAACGGCGGCGGCGGGGCTCCCCGCGCAGATCCCCGAGCGCACCAAGAAGAGCCGGCTGCAGAAGCTGATGAAGGCGCAGAGCCGGGTCTCCTTCCGCAAGAACCGGGCGCTGGTCGGCCGCAACGAAGCGGTGCTGGTGGAGGGGTACAGCGAGGAGACCGAGCTGCTGCTCAAGGGGCGCAGCGTGCGCCAGGCCCCGGACGTGGACGGCCAGGTCTACATCACCGCCGGCCAGGCCCAGGTCGGCGACATCGTCGAACTGCGCATCACCGACTCATCCGAATACGACCTGATCGGCGAAATCCTCGAGGAGGAGTCGGCCTGAGGCCGGCTCCTCGCACCCCCACGGCCTTCGCGGAGGCTCCGTGTCCCTGACCCGCCCCCTGACCCTGATCCTGCTCCTCGGCCTGCTGGCCGTCTACCTGTGGCGCGCCCCGGGCGCGCCGCAGGAGGTGCGGCAGAGCCGCCTGCTGATGGGGACGGTGGTGGAAATCGCCGCCCTGGGCTCCGAATCCAAACGCCTGGAGGAGGCGGTCAACGCTGCCTTCACCGAACTGGCCCGCATCGAGGCGCTGATGACCCCCCACCGCCCCGACAGCGACGTGGCGCGCCTTTCCGCCGCCGCCGAGGGAGGGACGGTGAGCGCCGAGACCGCCGAGGTGATCGCCCTCGGCCTGGAGGTGGCGGCGGCCAGCGGTGGGGCCCTCGACCTGACCCTGGGGGGACTGAAAGCCCTTTGGGCCATCGAAAGCGAGCAGCCACGGGTGCCGACGGAAGAAGACATTACCGCGGCCCTGGCCGGCACCGGGCCGCAGGCGCTGCGCCTCGACGGAAACCGGGTGGTCAAGGGCGCACCGGGGCTGCAGATCGACCTGGGGGCGGTGGCCAAGGGGTATGCCGTCGACCGGGCGGTGGCGGTGCTGCGGGCTGCCGGGGTCAGCCGCGCCTCGGTCAACGCCGGCGGCGATATCTACCTGCTCGGCGATCAGGTTGGGCGCCCCTGGCGCATCGGCATCCAGCACCCCCGCAAGCCGGGAGAGGTGGCGGCGACGGTGCTGGTGGCCGACCGGGCGGTGGTCACCTCGGGGGACTACGAGCGCTTCTTCGAGCAGGACGGGGTGCGCTACCATCACATCTTCGACCCCCGCAGTGGCCGCCCTGCCGGGCTCTGCCAGAGCGCCACGGTGGTTGCCCCGACGGCGGCCCTGGCCGATGCCCTGTCCACCGCGGTCTTCGTCCTCGGCCCGCAGGCGGGGCTGGCGCTGGTGGAACGCTTCCCCGGCGCCCAGGCGCTGGTCATCGACGCAGCAGGGCAGGCCCATGCCAGCCCCGGCCTGCAGGAGTCGATCCAATGGCCCTGAAGGGGCTATGGCGGCGCACCACCTGGCTCGACCGGGGGCTGGTGGCGCTGCTGCTGGGGGTGACCCTGGCCAGCTTCCTGCTGCTCGCCGGCGCCCCGGCCGGGGCCCGGGTGGTGGTGGAGCGGGACGGCGCCACGATTTTTGCCGCCCCCCTCGACCAGGACCGGGAGGTGCGCCTGCAGGGGACCCTGGGAGAGGCGCTGCTGGTGATCGAGGGGGGGCGGGTCTGCATCCGCGAGGCTCCCTGTAGCAACCGGGTCTGCATCGGCATGGGCAAGGTCTCCCGCAGCGGCGACCTGCTCGCCTGTGTCCCCAACGGCCTGCTGGTGCGCATCGAGGGGGCTGCCCCCGGGGAGAAGGACTATGACCTCCTCAGCCGTTGACCCGGCGGCCCTGGCCGCCGCCCGCCGGCGGGTCTTCCTGGCCCTGTTCGCCGCCCTGGCGGTGGCGGTGCACACCCTGGAAGCGCTGCTCCCCGCCCCCGCCCCCTGGTTCCGCCTCGGCTTCGCCAACATCCTCACCCTCGTCGCTCTGTTTCTCTACGGCAGCGGCGGCGCCTGGAGCGTCACCCTGGCCCGCATCGGCCTCGGCTCGTTGCTGCTGGGCAACCTCTTCGCCCCGGCCTTTTTCCTTTCCCTGACCGGCGGGACCCTGGCCACCGCCCTGATGTGCCTGGCCCGGCGGCTGGGGGGGCGGGCCATCGGCCCGGTGGGGGTGTCGGTGCTCGGCGCCGCTGCCCACGCCGCAGGGCAGATGCTGGCGGCCTGGGCGCTGCTGGTGCGCCACGACGGCCTTTGGCGAATTTTTCCCTTCTTCCTACTGGCTGCGATCCTGACCGGGGTGATCAACGGTCTGGTCGCCCATCGGGTGCTGGAACTGCTGCGGGAGCAGCCCGCCTTTGCCGAACAGGAGGGGAGGCCATGACCAGCCTGCGCCGCCTGCTCCCCTACTGGCGGGCCTACCGGTGCACCCTGCTGGCCGGTTTCGCCTGGCTGGCGGTGACCGACGGCCTGGCCCTGCTGATCCCCTGGGCCCTCAAACAGGGGATCGACGCCATGGCCGCCGGCACCTTCGCCGCCGTCGGCATGGCGGCCGCGCTGCTGGCCGGGGCGGCGCTGCTGCGGGGAGGGACCCGCATCCTCTCCCGGCTGCGCTTTCTGCAGACGGCGCGGCTGATCGAGGTCGACCTGCGCCGCGACCTGCTCGCCTCCCTGCTGCGGCGCGACGCCGGTTTCTTCGACCGCCATCGCACCGGCGACCTCCTCTCCCGCTTCACCAGCGACCTGGCCAACGTCCGCATGTTCGCCGGCTTCGGCCTGCTCACCCTGCTCAACACCGCACTCATCTACCTGCTGACCGTCGCCCTGCTGCTCTGGCTCTCCCCGGAGCTGACCCTCATCGCCCTCGGCCCCTACCTGCTGATGCTGCTGCTGGTGAAATGGCTCAGCCGCCATCTGCTGCACCACTCTACCCGGGTGCAGGAGGGGGCGGGGCTGGTCAGCCAGGCGGTGGAGGAGAGCGTCACCGGCCAGGGGGTCATCCGCGCCGCCAACCTGGCGCCGCTACGCAGCGCCCATTTCGAAGCGCTCAACGCCGACTACCTGCAGCGCAACCTGCTGCTGGCGCGGCTGCGTTCCATGATGCTGCCGATCATGACCCTGGTCGGCCCTCTCGGAACCCTGCTGGTGATCGCCTTCGGCGGCGGCCGGGTGGCCTCCGGCAGCCTGACCCTGGGGGAACTGGTGGCCTTCCAGGCCTACCTGCTGCAGCTCGCCTGGCCGACGTTGCTGCTGGGCTGGGTGCTGACCCTGGTGCAGCGGGCGGCGGCGAGCATGGACCGCTTGGCCGAACTGCTCGAGGAGCAGACGCCGGCCCCCGCGGGTCCGGCCTTGCTGCCGCCGCCGGGAGCACCACGACTGGAGCTGCGGGAACTCAGCTTCGGCTACGATGGAAGACCGGTGCTGCAGGGGCTGAGCCTGGAGGTGGCGGCGGGGGAACTGGTCGGCGTGACCGGCCCCACCGGCAGCGGCAAGAGCACCCTGCTCAAGCTCCTCGGCGGTCTCTATCCCCTGCCCCCCGGCGCCGTGCGCCTCGACGGCCTCGACCTGGCGGAGCTGGACGGCGCCGCCCATCGCCGGCGCCTCGCCGTGGTCCCCCAGGAGGGGCGGCTGTTTTCCGGCAGCCTCGAGGAAAACCTGCTCTACGCCGTCCCCGGCGGCGGCGGGGCGCTGCTGCGGCAGACCGCGGCGACGGTGCAGATGGATGAGGAGGTGGCCGAGTTCGCCGACGGTTACGCCACCCGGGTCGGCGAGGGGTGATTGACCCTTTCCGGTGGCCAGCGCCAGCGGGTCTGCCTGGGGCGGGCCCTGGCCCGGGGGGGGCGGCTCTGGCTGCTGGACGACCCCCTGAGTCACCTCGACCCGGTCACCGCCCGTGCCGCCTGGGGCGCCTTGCGCCCGGTGCTGGCGGGGGAGACGGTGCTGCTGGCCAGCGGCCGCGCCGGGCTGCTGGAGGGGTGCGACCGGGTGCTGGTGCTCGACGGGGGGCGGCTGGTGGAGAGCGGAACGCCGGAGCAGCTGCGGGGCCGGGGCGGCCGCTATGCCCGGATGCTGGAGCAGGAAGCGCTGGAGCGGGAACTGGAGGGGCTGCCATGAGGCACGGCCTGCCCGAGACGGACGAAATCACCGGCCGCCACCTCGACTGGCAGCTGTTCCGGCGCTTTTTGCGCCTGGTCGTCCCTTACCGCTGGAGTGCCCTGGCGGCCCTGGCGCTGTTGCCGCTGGCGGCGGCGACCAAGCTGGTGCAGCCCTATCTGCTGATGCGGGCCATCGACGACGCCATCCTCCCCGGCGATCTGGCACAGCTGGGGGTGCTCTCCGGCCTGTTCCTGCTCGCCCTCGGCGCCGAGGCGCTGGTGCTGTTCGCCCAGGGCTACCTGGTGCAGATGGTCGGGCAGCGGATCATGGCCGACCTGCGCCGCCAGGGGTTCGCCCACCTGCTGCGGCTGCCGGCGGCCTTTTTCGACCGCCACCCCTCGGGGCGGCTGGTGACCCGGCTGACGGGGGACGTGGAGAACGTCGGCGAACTGTTTGGCGCCGGGGTGGTCTCGGCCCTGGGCGACCTGTTGACCCTGGTGGCCATCGTCGCCGCCATGCTCTGGCTCGACGTCTCCCTCTCCCTCACCGCCTTCGCCGTGATCCCGCCGCTGTTGCTGCTGCTCTGGCTGTTCCGCCGCGCCATGCGCCAGTCCATGCGCCAGGTGCGGGCCCGCCTGGCCGGGCTCAATGCCTACGTGGCCGAGCGCATCGCCGGGGTCCAGGAAGTGCGGCTCTTCGGCCAGGAAGCACGCACCCTGGAGGCGTTCGAGGAGCTGCAGCAGGGGTACGCCGCCAGCACCTTCCGGGTGATCAACTGGGATGCCATCCTCTATTCCCTGGTGGAGGTGCTCGGCGCCCTGGCCATCGCCGCCATCCTCTGGCACGGCGGCGGCGAAGTCGCGGTCGGGGCCGCCAGCTTCGGCACCCTGGTCGCCTTCATCGAATATGTGCAGAAATTCTTCGCTCCGTTGCGGGACCTCTCCGCCAAGTATTCGGTGGTGCAGGCCAGCAACGCCTCCCTGGAGCGGATCTTCGACCTGCTCGATCAGGCGCCGGAGCCGGAGGGGGCGCCCCTGGCCGCCGGTGCCGGCCACCTGCGCCTGGAGGGGGTGAGCTTCAGTTACGACGGCCGCACCCCGGTGCTGCAGCAGGTCGACCTGGAGCTCCCCCCGGGCCGCTCCCTGGCTCTGGTGGGGGCCACCGGCAGCGGCAAGACCACCCTAAGCCGGTTGCTGCTGCGCTTCTACCGGCCGACGGCGGGGCGCATCCTTCTCGACGGCACCGACCTGGCCGGCATCGACCCGGCCGAGGTCCGCCGCCGCATCGGCTGGGTGGCCCAGGAGCCCTTCCTGTTCGCCGGCAGCCTGCGGGAAAACCTCGATCCGGCCGGGCGGCTGGACGATGGGGCCCTCGCCGCCCTGCTCGAGGGACTCGGCGCGGGCGGGGTGCTGCGGCGGCTGGGGGGACTGGCGGGGGGTCTCGGGGAGCGGGGGAAGAACCTCTCCGCCGGCGAGCGCCAGCTGCTCTGCCTGGCGCGGGCGCTGGTGCCCGACCCGCCGCTGCTGCTGCTCGACGAGGCCACCAGCCGCCTCGACGGGGCCACCGAGACGCTGGTGGAGCGGGCCCTGGCCACCGCCGGCGCGGGACGCAGCGTGCTGCTCATCGCCCACCGCCTGCGCAGCGCCCGGGTTGCCGACCAGATCGCCGTGCTGCGCCGGGGGCAGGTGGTGGAACGGGGAACCCATGCAGAACTGCTGGCCCGGGAGGGGCTCTACGCCCGGCTCTGGCGGCTGCAGCAACTGCGGTTCGGGGATACCGAGCCGGATCGGATGGAGCAAGGAGGAACGGGATGAGGAAGCGATGGGGATGGGGATGCTTGCTGATCGGTTTGCTGCTGGCCGGCTGCGCCGCCGGACCCGGCGGGCCGAGGGGCATGGCCGGGGAGACCGTGATGCCGACCACCAGTCTGCGGCAGCAGGCGGAGCACTTGGCGGGGGTCGAGGTGCTGACGGGGGAGCCGCTGCGGCTGCGCTACGCCGGGCTGTTCGCCGCAGGGGCGGCGGTCCCCCTGGCCGGCGGGGTCGAGCAGCTGGGGCCTTTAGCCGAGCTGCTGCGGCAGCGCGCCGCCAGCCGCTGGCAGCTGCGGGTCGGGGGGGAGCCGCCCCTGGCCCAGGCCCGCACCCGGTTGCTGCAGGGTTATTTCGACCGGGCGGGGGTGGTCGCCGGACGCCTGGAGTGGCAGCTTGGCGCTGTCACCGGTCCGGGGCTGGAGCTTCAGTTGCTGTCGGCCCTCTGAGAGGCCAATTGGGCCAGGGCCTCGGCGGTCACCGGATAGTCCTGGCGGCAGAATTCGCAGCTGACCGCCGTCCCCTGCGGCTGCGCCGCCAGTTCCTGCAATTCCTGCGTCCCCAGCGCCCGCAGCAGCTGCAGGATCTGGCCGTAGCTGCAGTTGCAGCGAAAACGCAGGGGCAGCTCCCCCTGTTCGCGGTAAGGGAGACCGGCGAAGAGCTGCTGCAGGATCTGCCGCGGTTCGCGCCCGGCGCGCAGCAGGTCGGACACCGGCGGCAGGGCCCGCAGCCGCTCCTCCAGCAGGAGCACCAGGTCGTCGGGGCAGCCGGGCATGGCCTGCACCAGGAAGCCGCCGGCGGCCAGCACCTCGGCCTCGGGGCCGAGGCAGACGCCGAGGCCGACGGAGGAGGGGACCTGCTCGGAGGTGGTCAGGTAGTAGGCCAGGTCCTCGGCGATCTCCGAGCTGACCAGTTGCACCATCCCCCGGTAGGGCTCCTTCAGCCCCAGGTCCTTGACCACGTGGAGAAAGCCGGCCCGGCCGATGGCCCCGGCCACGTCGTAGCGCCCGTCCCGGGGGGGCAGCCCGGCCTGGGGAACCTTGACCATCGCCCGCAGGTTGCCGGCGGCGTCGGTTTCGGCATGGAGTTTCTGCAGGGGGCCGCTCCCTTCGATCATCAAGGCCAGCCGCTGCTCCCCCTTGAGCAGGCTGCCGAGCAGGGCGGCGCCGCTGGCCAGGCGGCCGAGGGCGACGCTGGCGGTGGGGTCGGTCTGCTGCTTGCGACGGGCCTGCTCCACCAGTTCGGTGGTGCTGCAGGCGCAGGCGCGCAGGTAGCCGTCGGCGGTGAGAATGCGAACCAGCTGGTCGGACATGGCGAAATCCCTCGGTGGGCGCGGGTTGGCCCCGCCCCTTGTATCCTGATGAAAATCCGTTTATGCTATCTCATTTCGGCGGGATAGCGCTGCCGATGCTAACCGAAGCGTCCTTCCCCTGACAAGGGGCATTTCCCGGAGGTCCCGATGAAAATCATCCTGCCCGTGGCCGGCAAAGGCACCCGCCTGCGCCCCCATACCCATACCAAGGCCAAATCCCTGGTCCATGTGGCCGGCAAGACCGTGCTCGAGCACATCGTCCGCCGCCTGCGGCCGCTGCAGGCCGCCGAATACATCTTCATCACCGACGAAAACGGCAGCCAGATCGAGAATTTCATGCAGCGCCAGTTCCCCGACCTCTCCTGCAGCTACATCGTGCAGAAGGACCGCCTCGGTCCGGCCCACGCCGTGGCACTGGCAGCTCCCCGCATCGCCCCTGGCGACGAGGTGCTGGTGGTTTTCAACGACACCATCTTCGTCGCCGATCTGATGCGCATCCCCGCCCTGTGCAGCGACTGCGACGGCCTGATCTACTCGAGGGAAGTGGAGGACTACCAGCGCTTCGGCGTCAACGTGGTGGAGGACGGCTACATCGTCGACATGGTGGAGAAGCCCGACACCCCTATTTCCCGCCTGGCCCAGGTCGGCCTCTACTACCTCAAGGACGGCGCCGGCTTCATGGGCTACCTGGAGCGGACCATCGCCGCCGGCGAGACGGTCAAGGGGGAATACTACCTGCCGGCGGTGTTCATGCGCATGATCGAGGACGGCCTGCGTTTCCGGGCCCCGGAGATCGATGCCTGGCTCGACTGCGGCAAGCCCGAGACCCTGCTCGAGACCAACCGCTACCTGCTGCGGGAGATGCACCACTGCCACGGCGAGGCCCTCAACAGCGTCCTCATCGCCCCGGTGCACATCGCCGAGGGGGCGGTGGTGCGCAACTCCATCCTCGGTCCCAACGTCTCGGTGGCCGAAGGGACGGTCATCGACGAGAGCATCATCCGCGACTCGATCATCAACGCCAACAGCGAGGTCAAGGCGATGGTGCTGGAGTCGGCCCTGCTCGGGGATGCGGTGCGGCTGATCGGCTCGCCGCGGCGCATGAACATCGGCGACCACTCGCTGATCGAGATGGAGGGGTGAAAGGGCAGAATCCAGGAGTCAGAATTCAGAATCCAGGAGAAGGGCTTGGGGCGGACCCTCGGTTTATTCTGACTCCTGAATGCTGGATTCTGAATTCTGCCCTCAGCTCTCCCCCATTCCCAGACACAGCGCCACGTAGACCTTCGCCGCCGCCAGCACTTCCAGGAAGGGGGTCTGCTCGTCGGGGGTGTGGGCGGTCTCCAGGTTGCCGGGGCCGAGGATCAGGGAGTTGACCCCGGCACGGTGGAACAGGTTGCCGTCCGAGTGGGAGCGGAAGGCGTCGTAGCGCAGCGGCACGCCGAGTTGGGGGTAGATGCGCTCCAGCAGCGCTCCCAGGGGGTTGTCGCTCGCCAGGGCGTAGCCGCCGGCGGAGAAGTCGAAGCTCAGTTCCAGGTCGAGGTCGGGGACGAATTGCCCTGCCGAGGCGGCCCGGGCGCGGATCGCCTCCTCCACCTCCGCCGGGGCGATCTCCGGCGGCAGGTGCAGGTCGATCCAGGCCTCGCAGCGGTCCGGCACGACGAAGCCGGCGCGGGCCGAACTCAGCTCACGAATCGAGTAGACCACCCCCGATTCCTCCCGGTCGAAGAGGGGGTCCTTGCCCAGGTGCAGCAGCACCCGCAGCATCGACTCCACCGCGTTGTGCCCCAGCTCCGGCAGCGAGGAGTGGATGCGCCGGCCGCGGGTGACGAAGCCGGCTTCCAGGTAGCCGAAGTGGGCGAAGCAGGCGGCCAGGCCGGTCGGCTCGCCGATCACCACCCAGGGCGGGGTCTCGCTCTCCAGAAAGCGGGCGCTGCCGTCGCCGTTCTCCTCCTCCCCCACCACCAGCAGCAGGCCGACGGGCGGGCGCTGCTCCGGCGGCAGGGTCGCCAGGGCCAGCCAGGCTTCGACCATGGCGGCGCAGCCCCCCTTCATGTCGGCAGTGCCGAGGCCGTGAATCACCCCCTCCTCCTCCCGCCAGCCCAGCTCCTCCAGATCCCAGGCGGCGACGGTGTCCACGTGCCCGACCAGGTAGAGGCGCGGCGGACCCTCCCCCATGGTGAGGCGCAGGTTGTAGCGCTCCTCCTCCACCACCTGGCGCTCCACGGTGAACCCAGCCCCCTGCAGCACCTCCTCGAGGTAGAGCTGAATGTCCTCCTCCTTGCCGGAAGGGGAGTAGATGTCGAGCATGTCGATGAGAACGCGGCGCAACCGGTCGGCGTCCACCGCGGCCCAGAGCTGCTGGAGTCGGCTGGTCATGGCCTGCGATCCGTCTTTCTCCGCCCGATGCGGGAGAGGTTGAGGGTCATGTAGACGTGCTGCTGCACGTTGCCGAACCCCTGCTTCTTGAAGAAGCGGATGCCGGCCTCGTTGTCGGCGTCGGTGTCGATGATGATCATGCGCACCCCCTGCTCCTGCATGCGGCGGCGGATCTCCTTGAACAGGGCATCCCTTCTGCAGCCCGCTGCGCACCCCCAGCCAGACCAGGTAGCCGTACTTCCAGGCCGAATTGTGCTTCTCCACGGTGGTGCCGAGGGCGAAACCGACCAGCATCTCGTCCAGCTCCGCCACCAGGCAGAGCTCGCTGTCGGAGTTGAACAGGGTGGTGATTTCGTACTCGTCCCAGGTGCGGTACATGCTCGGGGAATAGTCGGAGGTGAAGATCGACTCCCCCAGGTGGAAGACCTGGGACAGGTCGTCGATGGTCATCTCGCGGATACGCAGCTTCTTTTCTTCGGGGGTGGACATGCCGTTCCTCGTGGCGGGAGATGGGATTCTGGTCAATGATAACAGCCGGAGGCCCTCCTCACCACTTGTGAGGCGGGACGCAAGGGAGTATCATACAACCCTTTGCGCCCCTTGCCCAGACGCTGTCGCCCGTTTCAGGATATTCCCATCATGTCGACCCTGCAGACTTTCTGGCCCTACCTGCTGCCCCCGCTGCTCGGGGCCTTCATCGGCTACGTCACCAACCACATCGCCATCCGCATGCTGTTCCGGCCGCTGCGCCCCTGGTACATCTTCGGGCTGCGCCTGCCGCTGACCCCGGGGATCATCCCCGCCAAGCGGGGGGAACTGGCCGAACGCATGGGGGAGATGGTCGGCTCCCACCTGCTGACTTCCGAGGATGTCGGCCGCGCCCTGGAGCAGGAGTCCTTCCGCCGGGAGCTGCAGGGGGCGGTGACGGAAAAGCTCGGCCGCTTTTTCGATCGGGAGCTCGGCACCCCCGAGAGCCTGGTGCCGGAGGATTTCCGGGCCCGCTTCCGCGAACTGGTGGCGGTGCTGCAGGAGGCATTGGTCAAGGCGATCTTCGCCTATCTGGAAAGCCCCGAATTCGAGCGACGGCTGCGGGATTACCTGCGGCGCAGCGGCGACCTCTGGCTCGCCCGCGACCTGCAGAGTTTCCTCGACCCCCCCCGCTACGCCACCCTGCGCGAACACCTGGACAGCAAGATCAGCGCCGCCCTCCGTTCCGAGAGCCTGGAGCGGGCGGTGGCGAGCTTCGTCGACGGCAAGACCGAGTCCTGGGTCAGCTCCGAGAGTTCCCTGCGGGAACTGCTCCCCGCCGACCTGGTGGAACTGCTGCTGGCCCAGTTGGAAAAAGAGATCCCGCCGCTGCTGGAGAAGTTCGGCGGCATGCTCTACGACCCCGAGTTCCGCGCCCGGCTGGCGCAGCGGGCGAAAAAGGGGATCGAGGGTTTTCTCGATTCCCTGGGGGGTTTTTCCGGCCTGCTGGCCGGCTTCATCAATCTGGAGAAGATCTATGCCCGCATTCCGGAATTTCTCGACCAGGCCGGCAACGAAATCGCCCGCTGGCTGAAGGAGGAAAAAACCCAGGCCCAGGTGGCGCAACTGCTGCGGGAGCGCATCGACGCCCTGCTCGACCGTCCCCTGCGCAGCTACCTGGAGAAGGTCCCCTACGAGAAGGTCGCCGGGGTGCGGCGCTTCGTGCGCACCCGGGCGGTGGAACTGGTGCAGAGCCGGCGGGCGGCGGAAACCGCGCTGGCCCTGGCCGAGCGGGGGGTGGAGAAAATCAAGGACCGCTCCTTCGGTTCCCTGCTGGGCGAAGTGCTCCCCGAAGGGGGGGTGGAGCGGGGGCGGGAGCTGCTGGCCGAGCGCATCCTGGCGGCGCTGCGCTCCGCCACCGCCCGCCGGGCGCTGGCCTCGGCCCTGGCCGAGCAGAGCGAGGCCTGGCTGTTCCGGCGCCCTCTGGGCCGGCTCTCGGCCCGCCTGCCGGCGGATGTGCGGGCCGAACTGGAGGCGGGGCTGTTCCGGCAGTTGGGGGAGATTCTGAAGAAAGAGGTGCCGCCGCTGGTCGACACCCTCAACGTTCAGCGCATCGTCGCCGCCAAGGTCAATTCCCTCGATCTGCTCAAGGTCGAGGGGCTGCTGATGGGAATCATGCAGGAGCAGTTCAAGTACATCAACCTGTTCGGCGCCCTGCTGGGTTTCCTGATCGGGCTTTTCAACCTGGTCCTGTTGCGGCTCGGCTGAAAATAGTTCGATCATTACCGTTTCTGGCGCAAAATTTGTAAGTCTCACCGAGTCGTCCCTGGCCTTGATTCGGCCGGCGGACCTGCTAGATTTGCCCAAGCAGGGAGGCCGCTCCCTGTGCCCACTGATCCGATTGCCGAGGAGACTGCCGTGGCCGACGCCAAAATCTTGCATCTGAGCACCCCCGCCGACCTCACCGACCTGCCCCCCCTCGGCATGACCGAGGCCGAACTGGCCCAGGATTTCCGCAGCTACTACGGACACTATTTGGGTCGGGATCGCAACTGCCGCACCACCCACTACCTCTACGAGGCCCTGGTGCTGACCCTGCGGGATCGCCTGCTCGAACGCTGGAAGGAAACCCGCTACGCCCAGCAGGAGAGCCGTTGCCGGCGGGCCTACTACATGTCCCTCGAGTACCTGATGGGGCGGGCCCTCGGCAACGCCATGCTCAACCTGGGAGTGGAACAGGAGGTGACTGCCGCCTTGCAGAGCCTGGGGCTGGAGCTGGAAGAGCTGGCTTACTGCGAGGCCGACGCCGGCCTCGGCAACGGCGGCCTGGGGCGGCTGGCGGCCTGCTTCCTCGACAGCTGCGCCACCCTGCAGCTACCGGTGCTGGGCTACGGCATCCGCTACCGCTACGGCATGTTCCGCCAGCTCATCCGCAACGGCGCCCAGGTGGAGGAGCCCGACCACTGGCTGCGGGAGAGCAACCCCTGGGAGATCGAGCGCCCCGAGTACACCCAGCGGGTGCGTTTCGGCGGCCGCAGCGAGGTGCGGCGCACCCCCGACGGCCGCATCGACGTGCAGTGGGTCGAAACCCACGACGTCCTCGCCATTCCCTACGATCTGCCCATCCCCGGCTACCGCAACGGCACCGTCAATACCCTGCGGCTGTGGAGCGCGGCGGCCACCGACGAGTTCGACCTGGGCGAATTCAACTCCGGCGCCTATCCCGAATCGGTGGCGGCCAAGAACGACGCCGAGAAGATCTCCATGGTGCTCTATCCCAACGACGCCTCGGAGAGCGGCAAGGAGCTGCGGCTGCGGCAGCAGTATTTCCTCGCCTCGGCCAGCCTGCAGGACGTG
>CAZYXS010000026.1:0-21486 GCA_964650955.1 uncultured Desulfuromonadales bacterium
CTGGAGCAGGATGGAGAAGTGGTGGGGGTAGTGGAGCTCTACGAGTCGGACGCCACCCTGCGCCACCAGTTGAACACCAACGCCCGCCTGGTCTGGACGTCCGTGGGGGGCGCCGGCCTGGGGCTCTACCTGCTGTTGTTCCAGTTGTTTCGTCGCGCCTACCACCGCCAGCGCCAGGCCCACGAGGAACTGGTCCAGACCCAGGACGCCACCATTGCCGCCCTGGCCCACCAGGCCGAACTGCGGGACCTGGAGACGGGGGAGCACCTCGAGCGCACCGCCCTTTATGTCAAGCTGCTGACCCAGGAACTGCAGGTTGATCCTGCCCGCAGTGGTTCTCTCAGCCGGCGCCTGGTGCAGGACCTGATCAAGTCGACCCCATTGCACGATATCGGCAAAGTCGGGGTGCCCGACGAGATCCTGCGCAAGCCGGGCAAACTCACCGGGGAAGAGTTCGAGCAGATGAAGCGCCATTGCGAATACGGCGCGGCCATCCTGCGGCGGGCCCAGGACCGCCTCCCTTTCCAGTCCTTTCTCGGGGTGGCGGTGGACATCGTGCTCTACCATCACGAGAGGTGGAACGGCCAGGGCTATCCCTACGGCCTCAAGGGGGAGGAAATTCCTCTGTCCGCCCGGATCATGGCCCTGGCTGACGTCTACGATGCCCTGCGCTCCCGGCGCTATTACAAAGACGCCCTGCCTCATCCCGAATGCGTGGAGATCATAAGGGAGGAATCCGCTGCCCATTTCGATCCGCGAGTGGTGGCCGCCTTTCTCGCCCGGGCCGAGGAGTTCCATCGCATCTCCAGCGATATGGCTGATTAGCCTGGGTTCCGATCGAGGCCAACGAACAGCAAGACGCAAAGAGCCCGGAGACCGCAAAGGGCACCCGACTCAATTCCCTCCATCTGCGTCCTCTCCTGCTGTTGTTTGCCAGGTTTTTTCCTTCTCGCCTGTCCCTCAGCCCCTCCGTGTTGAGAGGTCATTGTCGTCCATCCTGATCCCCCCCAAAAAAAAATCGGGCGGACTCTTGCGAGCCCGCCCGGCAGGAGACCTCAGGAACTGAGGTACGAAGGGTTGCTTACCAGCGTTCGTTGCCGTGGCAACTGGTGGCGCAGGTTCTGGTGGTGCCGCTGAGCGTGTAGCTGGTCACCCGGGTGCCGGTACCGCCGATGCCCGCTGCGGCGCTGTCCATGGCCGTCGTGTTGAGACCGCTGAAATGGGTGGCGGCCATTTTGCTGGGGCTGTGGCAGACGGTACAGGCATAGCCGCGGTTGTTGTGCAGGCTGTGGCGGCCCGAGTTGTAGCTGTTGTTTTGGGTCGTGCCGCTGGCGTGGCAGGCGGTGCACTGGGTGTCGACCGCGATGCTGCCGCTCCACCAGTCCGGGGTGGTCTTGCCGCCGTGGCAGCTGATGTTGGAGCAGGTGCCGTTGAGGTTGTCGCGGGCCGCGCCCGATTTGGCGTTGTAGGTGGCCGGGAAGGCCAGCTCGACGCTGTTGTTGTGGCTGGCGCCGCTGTGGCAGATCTGGCAGTTGTTGCCGACGCCGGGCAGAGCGGCGTGCGCGGCATGGGCCCCTCTGGTGTTGGGGAAGCTGGTGCCGCTGGGGGGCTGGCCGTGGCAGGCGGTGCAATTGCTGTAGTCCGGGCCGGGGGCGGGTGTGGGGACCGGTGTCGGAGTCGGAGTCGGCGCTGGAGCCGGAGCGTTGGCGTCGGCGAAGCTGCCGATGGCGCCGGCTTCAGTGCTGCTGACTGCCAGGTTCTGATGGCCGGCGGCGAGCTTGGAGACGATCAGGCTCCCCTTGCCGCCGAGTTCCGGGGCAAAGCCGCTGGCATCGAAGCTGCCAAGCTTATGGCAGACGGCGCAGAGAGAGTTGTAGAGGCTCTGGCCGTTGGGAGCCGGGGTCGGCGTCGGGGCCGGAGTAGGGGTCGGTGCGGGAGTGGGCGCAGGGGCCGGGGGGTTGGCGTTGGCATAAGCGGCCAGGGCGGTGGTTTCCCCCGCGGTCAGGCTGATGCCCTGGTGGCCGGCCGCCAGCTTGGCGGAGAACTGTGCCCCTTTGCCGCCGAGTTCGGGGGCAAAGCCGCTGGTGTCGACGCTGCCGAGCTTGTGGCAGCTGGCGCAGCGGGAGTCGTAGAGGTTCTGGCCGTTGGGGGCCGGGGTCGGAGCAGGTGCCGGAGCCGGCGCGGCCGGCAGGGCGGCGGCGATGGCGTTGACCTCGGCGTCACTGAGCAGGATGCTGCCCATGCCGCCGGCATTGGCGCTGATGGCGCCGCGGATGGCAGTGGCGGTGCGGGTGCGGATAGTGGTGCCGGCCAGCAGGCCATGGCAGGACTGGCACTCGAGCCCGTAAAGGGCGGCGCCGTCGCTGGGGCGGGGCGGGGTGGTGGTGCCCCCGCCGCTGTTGCCGCTGAGGTAGCTGGAGAGCGCGGAGATGTCGGCACTGCTGAGGGTTTGTCCCATGTGGCCGGTGGTGCCGAACTTGGCGGCGATTTTGGCGCCGTCGCCTGCCAGGTTCATGACCGTGGTGGTCTGGCCGAGATTATGGCAACCGCTGCATTTGGTGGAGAACAGGCTGGCCCCATCGGGAGTCGGGGAGGGGGCCGGGGCCGGGACCGGGGCGCCACCCCCCTGGGGATAACGTTGCCGATGGTTGCTGACGGCCAGCGCCGGAGCCTGCTGGAGGGCCTGGAAGATGGCGTTGTCAACCACCGCAGGATCGAGCCGGCCATTGTTGGCGGCCAGGGATTCACGGGCGACGGCTACCAGGTCGCGCTGCAACTGGACGGCGGTGGCGATGACGTCGCTCAGCGCCAGGGGGCCCATGCTGCTGTCGAATTGCGGGTCGCTGGTCACGGCGGAGGCAAGCTCCTGACACAGGGCGCTGTTGAGGGTTTCCCGCACCCCCAGGGCCAGGCTGTCGAAGAGTTGCGCGGTATCGGTGCCCCGCAGGTCGGTGGCGGTCAGATTGTAGTTGGCGCGGGCAGCCATGACCGCGTTGAGGGCCAGGTTGGCCTGCAGCGGCTTGAGCTGGCTGTCATTGACACCGGCCAGGTCGGCGGGGAGGCTGGCCAGGGGATCGGCGGTCAGGTCGGCCGCGCGCAGGCCGGCAAACCCGGCCCGCTGCAGTTCCGCCAGCAGTTCCGCCTCGCTGGTACCGTTGGCCAATACCGTGGTCATAGGCGAAACCACCAAGGCCGCTGCGTCGGCGGAGTCGACCTTGCGCTTGAGAATCCCCTCGAAGGGGGCTCCCTGGTGCATTCCCTTGGCGTTGGGTTTCATCATGATCGTCGAGCCCGGGGTGGTGGGCAGGGGAAACTCGAAGCGCCCCTGGGCATCGCTCAGGCTTGATTGGCGCTGCAGGACGGTGACGCCATCGGCGGCCACTTCCTGGAACATGGCCCCGACGATATAGGGGTCGACGGCAATACCGGCCCGCGGACCGCTGGGGACGGGGCCATCGGCGCTGCCGCCGCCTCCGCCGCCACCACCGCAGGCCACCAGCCCGAGCAGGGTCAGGGGGAGCAGCAGAGTCCAGAGCAGATTCTTCATCATTTGTGGTGCTGACATGGGCATTCTCCTTTGCGTCAGAGGGGGACCGGGGCCGTTTTTTCGAGCCGTGGAAAACTGGCGCCCCGACGGGAAAGGTCCCGTGCCGTCGGTATCGGCTATCTGACCTCATTGCAAAAGTGTGCCCAATCTGGCCCAGGAGACCGAAATTTCACTAAACTGGTAATGGTTTTGGGGGGTTGTGAAAAGGCGGAAAGCGGCGGGCGGGGCGTGGTGGATTAATTTGACTGGATTTGTCGCGGTTTGCCCACAGGGTCGCGCCAAAATTGGCACATGCGGTCCGGTATCTTGACTTGGCGCCCATGCCTCCCCGCGGCCTGCGAGGCGGGCGGCTTTCGGCTACACTTGCCAAAGGGACAGGGTTGGGAGGCGACGGCGCGTGATTCCGGCGGATTTTGCTCAAGGAGAGGTGATTTATGGGAAGCGAGTTGTTTTGGCAGGCGGCCAATCAGGCCCAGCGGCTGGAGGAGACTTTGGGGCGGGCCGAAGGCGGGCGGGATCTGTCGCTGCGGCGCGACGTGCGCTCCCTGGGCAAGTTGTTGGGGATCGTCATCCGGGAGCAGGCGGGCGAAGGGGTCTACGAGGTGGAAGAGGCGATCCGCAAGCTGTCCATCCGCTACCGGGAGACGCCGGAGGAGGTGGTGCTGCAGGATCAGGCGGCAGCGCTGGTCGCCGGGTTGTCCTTGCAGGAAGCCCACCAGATCATCAAGGCCTTCGCCAGCTTTTTCGAACTGACCAACCTGGCCGAAACCAACCACCGCAAGCGCCAGCGGCGGGCCTTGGCCCTGGACCCCGGGGGCGACGACAAATCCGGCTCCTGGCGGGGCACCCTGCTGCGGTTGCACCGTGCCGGTCTGACCCTGGAGGCGGTCGTCGGTTGGTTGCGACAGATCCAAATCATGCCGGTGTTCACCGCCCATCCCACCGAGGTGGCGCGGCGGGTGGTGCGCTACAAGCGCAGGCGCATCGCCCGGGTGTTGGCCGAACTCGATCGCCTGCCGCTGACGGCGACGGAGGCGGCAGCCGGGCAGGAGGCGATTCTGGCCGAAATCACCGCCCTCTGGCAGACCGACGAGGTGCGCAGGCAGAAACCCAAGGTGGGGGACGAAATCCGCATGGGTCTCGACCACTACCAGGAGTCGTTGATCAATCCCCTGGGGGATTTCTACCGCGATTTGCAGGGGGGGCTGCAGGAGGTGTTCGGTGCGCAGCTTCCCGCCCGGGACCTGCCAACCCTGGTCCGCTTCGGCTGTTGGATCGGCGGAGACCGCGACGGCAATCCCTTCGTCACCGCCGCGACCACCCAACAGGCCCTGGAGCGCAATCGAGAGACGATCCTGCAGAGCTACCTGGCGGAGTTGGAGGTGCTGCGGGAGTTGTTGACCCCCTCGACCTGTCGGGTGGGAATTTCCGCCGAACTGGCCGAGGCGCTGGACCACTATGGTCGACGCTTCCCCGAAGCGGCCCGGGAAGCGTCCGGCTACCCGGCCTGCGAAACCTACCGCCAGTACCTTCGCTTCGTCCTCTATCGCCTGCGTCAGACCCTGTCTCCCGAAGGGGCCGACGGCTATGGCGGGCCGGCCGAGCTGCTCGCCGATCTGGACCTGGTGCGGCGCAGCCTGGAGAGCGGCGGGGGGGAACGGCTGGGCCGCCAGTATCTCGACCCGATGCTGCGCCGGGTGCAGACCTTCGGCTTCCACCTGCACACCCTGGATATCCGCCAGCACGCCAAGGTGCATGCCGCGGCGGTGACCGAGCTGGCTGCCGGCAGCGCTATCGGCGCACAGGACCGGGCGTCGCCCCCTTCGGCGGAGACCACAGAGCTGCTCAGCACCCTGCGGGCCATCGCCCGCCTCAAGGCCCACCTGCCGCCGGAATCGATTCGCAGTTACGTCATCAGCGGCACCACCTGTGCCGAGGACCTGCTGCGCCTGGTCTGGTTGCTGGAATTGTGCGGGGTTCGTGTCGGCGGCTCCCGAGACGGCCGTGACCCCGGAGTCATGCCGGTGCCCCTGTTCGAGTCCATCGCCGACCTGCAGGCGGCGCCGGAGATCTGCCGCCGCCTCTGGAGTTCCGCCGAATACGCCCCGCTGCTCGATTCCTGGGAGCGCCAGCAGGAGGTCATGCTTGGCTACTCCGATTCCAACAAGGACGGCGGCATGCTCGCCAGTACCTGGGAGATCTACAAGGCCCACGCCGCTCTGCACCGGGTGGCGGATGAGTGCGGCGTGAAACTGCAGCTGTTTCATGGCCGGGGCGGCACCGTCGGCCGCGGCGGCGGCCCGACCCACCGGGCCATCCTGGCCCAGCCTCCCGGGGCCTTCAGCGGCCGCCTCAAGCTCACCGAGCAAGGGGAGGTGATCAACTTCAAGTACGCCTCCGCCGACCTGGCCCTGCGCAACCTGGAACTGATGGTCTCTGCCGCACTGGAATCCCTGGCCACCGGTGCGAGCGGCGCCCCACGGCCGGCATGGACCGCCGCCATGGAGCGGCTCTCCGCCGCCGCCTTCGACTGCTACCGCCGGCAGATTGCCGACAACCCCGACATTCTGCCCTATTTCGAGCAGGCCACACCGGTGCAGGAGTTCGAATTGGCGAAGATCGGTTCCCGGCCGGCCCGACGCAGCCAGAGTCGCAGCCTCGACGACTTGCGGGCAATCCCCTGGGGGTTCGGCTGGATGCAGAGCCGGCACGTGCTGCCCGGCTGGTTCGGGGTCGGTCATGCGCTGGAACGGTTTGCGATCGGAGAGGCGGGGGGAATGGGACTGTTGCGGGAGATGCTGGCGGAGTTTCCCTTTTTCAACGACCTGCTGCGCAACGTGGAGCTGGCCCTGACCAAGGTCGATCTTCCTCTGGCCAGGCGCTATGCCGGTCTGGTGGCCGACGCGGGGTTGCGGGAACGGGTGTTCGCCCTGGTGGTGGAAGAGTTCGAGCGGACCCGGCGCTTGCTGCTGGAGGTGACCGGCCAGCGGTCACTGCTGGAGAACAACCCGGGTCTGGCCGCCTCCTTGCGGCTACGGACTCCCTACGTCGATCCGATGAGCCTGATCCAGGTGGAACTGCTGCGACGCAAGCGCCAGGGGGAGGCCAATCCCGAGCTCGACTATGTGCTCGCCTCCACCATCAACGGGATTGCCGCGGGGCTGCGCAACACCGGTTGAGGCCCAAGCCTCAACCGGACAGGATGGAGCCCTGCTCCGCCGCCTTGTGGACCTCCTCGACGACGGCCTGCACCCGGGGCCAGCGACCCAGGGCCACCGATTCGATGGCGATGGCGACGCCGAAGGTGAAGACGCTGGCGACCAGGGGAACGCCGCTGGTGCCCATCAGGTCAAAGAGGAAAACCTTCACCGCCGCGATCAGGGAAAGGATGATGGCGATATTGCGCAACTCGGCGTTGCGGCGGAAGAAGGCGAGCAGGATCAGGGCCGCCACGGTGACATTGAGAATGGTCGATTGCACCCCGCGAAAGGAGTTCTCGATCTCGCCGGGCATCTGCAGCAGGACCTGGTAGGCCCCGGTGCGCAGGAAGATGAACCCACCCGCCAGGGACGCCAGCAGCAGAAATACCGACAGGCGGTTCTCCGCGTCGAAGCGGTGGAAAAACACCGAGGCCTTGGGGGGCGCCACCTGGCGGCACCAGCGGAATTGCAGGAACCCGGCCAGCGTCAGGGCGCCGGCGGCGATGCTGGTGGCGACCGGGGCCGCACCGGGGGGCGCGTTGAGCACCTGGTAGGCAAGCAGCCCCGCAGCAGTGAGCTGGATCAGGTAGGAGGAGAGGCGGACCCCGCCGCTTTGCCACTGCTGCGCGAACCAGGCCAGGGCCGGCGCCATCAGCGCCAGCACAGTGACGGCAAGGTGTTCACTGCCGAACAACACCGGCAGGCAGAGGGCCAGGAGCAGGGTGCCGGCCACGGTAAAGGCGTTGGTGCCCGGGGCGCCGTGAAGCTGGCGGCGCCCCAGCCAGAAGGCGATGGCGAGATGGGCCAGAGCGGCCAGCAGGCCGAGGGTGCCGACCATGCCGCCACTGCGCCCGGGCAGAATCATGTGCTCCAGGGCGGTGAATGCCCACAGCCCGTTGAGGGCCGGCAGGCAGAGGTCGAACCGGCTGATGCGCTCCGCGCGCAGAATGCCATAGAGGGCCGAGGCCAGGAACGCGGCGGCGAACAGCAGCACGGTCGGCACGTACCAGCCCGCCGCCAGTTGCGGCGGGGCCCCGGCCGGCTGGGTCAGGGCGTAGGCCAGCTTGATCCCCCAGACATGCAGCATGCCGGCGGTGACGCCGAACAGGGTCCAGCGCAGCCAGGAGCAGCTGCGCAGCCGTGTTGCGTAAGTCCCCAGGATATTGGCTGTGATCAGGACCATCGCCAGGTGGGGAAAGAAGGGGTTGGGGTAGTCGACGGCCACTCCGGCGAAGCACATGCCGAAGGTTCCCATCAGGATCGGCAGCGCGATGTGATGGCGGAAGCTGATGACCGCCGTGGCCACACCGGTCAGCATCACCATCACGTAGGCCGGCACCGAGGGGAGGGACTCGAAGTGGGTGTGGGTCTCCACCACGATACTGTACATCAGCACCGCGCCGCAGATGGTGAAGATCGGCGCCAGGGCCGACTTGCGGGCATAGAGCCGCCAGCCCGACAGGATCAGGGTGCCGGCATAGGTCATGCCGAGATAGGCGCCGATCTGGTCGTCGAGCAGGTCGCTGTCGGTGACGGTGCGCAGCACCAGGGCCACGACCAGCAGAAAGCAGAGGGCCGAAATCCTCGGCAGCAGGGATGATTGACCCATCCATTTGACCAGTTCCTCGCCGGCGTCCTCGGGGGCGATGGTCCCGGTTCGCTGCGTCGGCGGCACGGAGGGCGCAGCCAGGGTTGCCTGTGCCTGAGGCGCCGGGGCCTGGTCCAGCCGCGAAGAGAGTTGATCCACCCGGTCGTGGAGTTCACGTACCTGGGCGGTCAGCTCTTCGATGCGGGCTTCGAGTTGCTGGGTGGTCTGGGACATGGTCGATCCTTGGTGCGGTGGATGTGGCGAGGCTCAGCGGTAGATTCCTGCCCCGACCAGCATGTCGGTTTCGCCGACCCGGAAGATGAAGGTCAGTTTGTCGCGGGGGGGCTGGTCGGCTTCCCCTGGCTTGGGCCACATGTACTCGATCCACCCTTCGCCGGGGTCTTTGGCGATGTCCACGAACTGGATGAAAATCATCTTGGGATCTTTGCGGTTCTTGTCGGTAACGTGGAACAAGCTCCCCTTTTGGGTCAACTGGGGGATGATGGGGTGGGCCAGCATGTGCCCATCGAGATTCATCGCGAAGACGTAGGTATCCTTCCAGACGAATTTACCGGATTTATTGGCGATTTCAGAGATTCCCGCCGCGCGGTCCGCCAGCAGCATGGCGGCCGCCTCCTTGCACTTGGCCACCACCTCCTCCTGGGTAGCACTCTCCTGGGCCAGGGTTGGCACAGCGCTCAGTAGAAACAGTCCGCAGACAATCAGAGTCAGACAGGTGGCCAGGTGTTTCATGCAAGGTCCTCCTTTTTCGGTCTGGTGAGTTGAGCTGGCAAACGCCGGTGTTGGGGACGGATCTATGGCGCAAGTCTTTTGAAACGCAACTGGCAATAATTTAAACATTGTTCTGGAAGGTGTAAACATAAAAAACGGAACAGGGTCCTCCGAGTGTGCAAATAGGCAACTCCCGGGGCGTACTATGCACGCTTTATTTTTCAAAATTGTGCGGTTTTTTGCTATTAAATGCCTTGTTGCAGGATTTAATCCGTTTTTCGGAAGAAAACCCTTGAAAAATATAACGACGTTATTTTAGCCTTGGATGACGGCGTCGGCGTGGCCCTGTCGCAGGGGCGCCGAAGGCAAACTCAACGAACTCGAGGTGGCGATGAAAACGCGACAAAGGCTGGTATCCGGATGGGCCGGGGTTGCCCTGGCGGTGGTGGGCCTGCTGGTGGCGAGTCCGTCCCTGGCGGCGAATGACAAGTATTTCGACCGCTCGGGGCGCCTGGTGGTGGTGGAAAAATCCGCGCCGGAGCAGCTGCGACCCTATGAAATGAAAAAGCCGGTCGAGGAGAAAGCCTTCCCGGTGGCGCCGCCCCCCTTTTCCGAAGGGATCTTCCCCTGTACCGATTGTCACGCCGACATGACTCCCAACCTGGAACGGCGCGAGCTGGTGGATGAGCACACCAACATCGTTTTGCATCATGCCGAGGGGCAACGCTGGTGCCTCGATTGCCACAATCCCAACGACCGTGACAAGCTGCGCCTGGTCTCCGGCGAGGTGATCCCCTTCACCGAATCCTACCGTCTGTGCGGCCAGTGCCATGGCGACAAATACCGCGACTGGAAGGTGGGCATTCACGGCAAGCGGACCGGTTTCTGGAACGGTGACAAGGAGTATCTGCTCTGCGCCCATTGCCACAATCCCCATGACCCGTCCTTCAAGCCGCTGACGCCGATGCCCCCGCCCGAGCGGCCGGGGCGCGCCAGCCACAGTCACTGATCATCGAGACCCCAGGGGAGGAACCACCTCATGTCGGATAAGCAACCGTGTGATCCACAGGTTTTTCGTTTGACCCGGCGCAAGGCTCTCAAGGGGCTGGCGGCGGGGATCGGCGCCCTGGCCCTGCCGGCAAGCAATGCCTCGGCCTCGGTATGGGAAGCCTTCTTCCAGAAACATTTCCGGGAACTGAACAAGGAGCAGCTGCAGCGGGTGTTGGCCCGTCTGGAAAAAGACTACAGCGAGACCTATGGCCAGGCGGTGACGGTCAAGGCCACGCCGCCCATCGAGGGGGTCAAGTTCGGCTACGGCCTCGATCTCTCCCGCTGTATCGGTTGCCGGCGCTGTGTCTATGGCTGCGTGGCGGAAAACAATCAATCCCGGGAGCCCCAGGTGCATTGGATCCGGGTGGTGCGCCTGAAAAAGGAGAAAGGGGTCGACCTCGATCACGCCGAGCATTACTACAATCCGGCCCAGGTGCCGGAGCCGGGTCACTTTTACATGCCGGTGCAGTGCCAGCAATGCGAAAAGGCTCCCTGCACCAAGGTCTGCCCGGTGCAGGCCACCTGGACCGAGAACGACGGCATCGTGGTGGTGGACTACAACTGGTGCATCGGCTGCCGCTACTGCATGGCCGCCTGTCCCTACGGTGCCCGCAAGTTCAACTGGAAAAAAGCCTCCATTCCCAAGGAGGAGCTCAATCCCAATACCCATTATCTCGGCAACCGTCCGCGGCCGGTGGGGGTGGTGGAAAAATGCACCTTCTGTGTCCAGCGCACCCGGGAGCAGCCGGGGCGCTATCCGGCCTGTGCCGAGGCCTGCCCGGTGGGAGCCCGCAAGTTCGGCAACCTACTCGATCCCAAGAGCGAGATCCGCTATCTGATCGAAAACAAACGGGTGTTCATCCTCAAGGAAGATCTCAACACCCAGCCGAAATTTTTCTATTTCTACGCGACCTGAGGGGCGGGAGCAGCCAATGAAGAATATCTGGTCTTTTTTCAAGGGAACCCTGGTGCTGGTCGGCAAGGGGAGCAAGGCCTATTACTGCTGGGTCTTCGGGCTGCTGGCGTTGATGTCCATCGGGGTCATGGCCTATCTCTACCAGCTCAACAACGGCCTCGGGGTCACCGCCATGCGCGATCAGGTCTCCTGGGGCTTCTACATCTCCAATTTCACCTTTCTGGTGGGGGTGGCGGCGGCCGCGGTGCTGCTGGTGATCCCGGCCTATGTCTATCATTGGAAACCGATCAAGGAGATTGCCGTGCTCGGCGAACTGCTCGCCGTCTCGGCCATCTGCATGTGCCTGTTGTTCGTCACTGCGGACCTCGGGCGTCCCGACCGTTTCTGGCACCTCATTCCATTCGTGGGGATTCTCAATTTCCCCAGTTCTCTTTTAGCCTGGGACGTCCTGGTGCTCAACCTTTACCTGACCCTCAACCTGGTGATCGCCGTCTACATCCTCTACAACCTCTACTACAAGCGGGAGCCCAACAAGAGCTTCACCACCCCGTTGCTGCTGCTCTCCATCCCGGCGGCCATCGCCATCCACACCGTCACCGCCTTTCTCTACAACGGTCTCGGCGCCCGCCCCTTCTGGAACGCCTCGATCCTGGCGCCGCGCTTTCTCGCCTCGGCCTTCTGCTCCGGCCCGGCCTTCATGATCCTGATTTTTCTGCTGGTGCGCAAATACACCAAGTTTCGCATCAAGGACGAGGCGATCCACAAGGTGGCGGAGCTGATCGCCTACGCCATGTTCATCAACCTGCTGCTGCTGGGTGCCGAACTTTTCAAGGAATATTACACCGCGACCAAGCACCTGGCGCCGATGCAGTACCTGCTGCAGGGGCTGCACGGCCACTCCGCCCTGGTCCCCTGGATCTGGACCGCCATGCTCTTCAACGTCACCGCCTTCCTGATCTTCCTGATTCCCGAGACCCGCAAGAACAAGGTCACCCTGGTGCTGGGCTGTCTGCTGATCTTCGTCGGGGTCTATATCGAAAAGGGGATGGGGCTGGTGCTGCCTGGGTTCATTCCCGATGTGCTGCACGAGATCTACGAATACGCACCCACCGGCACGGAGCTGCTGGTGTCCATGGGCATCTGGGCCACCGGACTGTTTGTGTTCACCATGCTGCTGCGGGTGGCGATCCCGATTCTCAACGGCGATTTCCATGTCGCCGAGGACGGGGTCGGCTTCCACATCGGTGACCAGTTGTTCTTCGTTCCCCAGCAGGCCCTGTCCCCGGAAAAGGGGCATGACCAATCAGCCGACGGGGTGGCAAAGGATCCTGGGCACTGATCGGTTTCCGCCATCTGCCGGCCTTGAGACCGCCGACATTCGTGTTATATTTTCCGTACTTTGCGCCGAAATTTTGCGCGTATGCGCATTGACAGAGTGCGGGTAAAATACTATTTTGCTCCGGCTTTGAGGAAGTGTTCCGGCACTTCCCTTTGTCGTTAAAACAAGCTGTTTCGACATGTTACAGCATTTTACCAACCTTTATCACAAGGGGCCGGCTCAGTGAAAAGTCACGTATGGCGACCACTCTTCGTGGTCATATTGCTGCTGGTGGGGATTTTGACCTTCCGGTTCTTTTATGTCCCCAATGATTTCGTCAGCGGGGAATACGGGTTCATGTACAGTTTTCACCGCAAATCCAATGTGGATGAATGGATGGCTCAGCCGGTGAAATACCGTGATACCGGCAAGACCAATCTGCATGAGTATTGCGGCGAGTGCCACAGCGAGGAGGTGGAGATCCGCACCGAAGACCTCCACGGCACCATTGCCTGCGAGAACTGCCACGGTCCGGCCCTGGATCACCCCAACGATCCGGAAAAACTGGTCATCGACCGCAGCCGCGAGACCTGCCTGCGCTGCCACACCAGCCTCCCCTACACCACCAGCGACCGCAAACGGATTCCCGGCATCGACCCCAACGAGCACAATCCGGGTAGTGAGTGCGTGGAGTGCCACAACCCCCACAACCCGCGCCTGGAGGATATGTAACCATGAAACGGCGTGATTTTCTGAAGAACGGCATTTATGTCATCGCCGGCGCTGCGGTGCCCCTGTCGGCTCTGGAGTTCCTTGACCCCCGCGAGGTGCTGGCCAAAAATCCCTCGATCCACTGGGCGTTCCTGATCGACACCCACAAGTGCGTCGGCTGCGGTTTCTGCGTCAAAGCCTGCAAGATCGAGAACGACGTGCCGATGGAGGCCAACGTCACCCGCACCTGGGTCGAGCGTTACGTCTACACCAAGGATGACAAACGCTTTATAGACAGCCCCAAGGGGGCCCTCTACGGCTTCACCGACTCCCGTATCGACGAAGGGAAGCGCGGCCTGCGCCCCGTCGACCCAGAGAACGTCGGCAAGGCCTTCTTCGTCCCCAAGCTTTGCAACCACTGCCTGGCCCCCTCCTGCACCCAGGTTTGCCCCGTCGGCGCCACCTACAAGACCGACGACGGCGTGGTGCTGGTGGACGGTTCCTGGTGCATCGGCTGCGGTTACTGCGTCATGGCCTGCCCCTTCGGCGCCCGCTTCTTCCACCCGAAGCGGAAAGTTGTCGACAAGTGCACCTTCTGCTACCACCGCATCACCAAGGGGCTGGAGACCGCCTGCGTCAACGCCTGCCCCTTCGGCGCCCGCAAGATGTGCAATATCCGCGACATCAACGATCCGGTCACCAAGATCATTCTCAACGACCGCGTCGGCGTGCTCAAGGATGAATTCGGTACCAAACCCCAGGCGTTCTACATCGGCCTTGCTTCGGAGGTGCGTTAATCATGGTTGAACAAGTCGCGATGCACGTCCACGGCGAGGCCTGGACCCTCAAGGAACTCTTCGTCCTGCCCAACGAATACATCTACTGGTCGATCCAGATCGTCATGTATCCCTTCATGACCGGCCTGGTGGCGGGGGCCTTCGTGCTCTCCTCCCTCTACCACGTGTTCGGAGTGCAAAAGCTCAAGGAGATCGCCCGCTTCTCCCTGGTCTTCTCCTTTGCCCTGCTGCCGGTGGCGATGATGCCGCTGATGCTCCACCTGCAGCAGCCGCTGCGGGGGATTCACGTCATGATGACCCCCCACTTCACCTCGGCCATCGCCGCCTTCGGTATTGTCTTCTCCACCTACGGCTCCATCGTCGCCGCCGAGCTCTGGTTCGTCTACCGCAGGCACTTCGTCGAGACCTTCAAGAAGTTCGACGCCATGCCCAACCGCACCGGCCTGCAGAACCTGCAGCGGCTGCTGTTCCAGGTGCTGACCCTGGGCGCCTATGATCTCAGCCACGAGGCCCTGGAGAAGGACCACAAGGCGGTGAAGTTCCTGGCCGCCCTGGGTATTCCCGTCGCCTGCTTCCTGCACGGCTACGCCGGTTTCATCTTCGGTTCGGTCAAGGCCAATGCCCTCTGGATGACCCCGCTGATGCCGGTCATCTTCATCTGTTCGGCGGTGGTCTCCGGTATCGCCCTGTGCATCCTCTGTTACGTCGTCGTGCAGGAGGCCCGCAAGTTCATGGCCAAGCGCAAGATGAGCCGTTGGGCCAACGATCCCAACGCCCCGAGCTTCGAGAAACTCAAGGGGGCCGAGGAGCACGAGGTGAAAATGGTCTCGAGCTACCTGCTCTATTTCATGATCGCCGCCCTGACCCTGGAAATCCTCGACCTGATCTTTCGCGGCTACACCCAGGTCAAGTCCTGGGACATCCTGCGCCAGGTCATCCTCGTGCATGACTTCGTACCCATCTTCATCCTCCAGTACGCGTTGGGCAACGTGCTGCCGTTTTTGATGATGATCCTGCCCGGCCGCAACGTGCGCCGCACCACCATCGCCTGCGCCCTGGTGCTGTTCGGGGTGTTCATGATGCGTTGGAACGTCGTCATCGGCGGCCAGGCCTTCTCCCTGAGTTTCAACGGCTTCATGTACTACAGTCTGCCGATCATTCCCCACGATATGGAAACCTTCAAGGAGGGACTGCTCGGCGCGCTCTTGGTCATCGCCACACCCTTCGTGCTGTTCTGGATCATCAGCAAGGTGATGCCCCCCTTCCTCAAGGAGGAGGCCCACTAGGTCTTAAACGTCTGCGGTTTACGGAACGGCCCGCTTCCCCCTGGGGAGGCGGGCCGTTCTGCGTCAGGCGTCTACAGACTTGACTCCCCCGTAGGGGGTGCTAGCATGACCAGCACAGTTATTTTTCCGATTTCGTGGCGAGGTGATCATGAAACGACTCAAGGCCGTGCGCATGGAGCGCTGCATCGGCTGTCACTGCTGTTCGCTGGCCTGTGCCCGGTTGCTGCACCAGCGCCTCTCCTGGGAGACGGCCGGGGTGCGCATCCACTCTGCGGGGGGACTCTCCACCGGCTTTCAGGCCCGGCTCTGCCTGGCCTGCGACCCGGCCCCCTGCGCCCGGGCCTGCCCCACCGGCGCCTACCAGCAGCGGCCCGGGGGCGGCGTGCGGGTGAAGCTGGATTTATGCACCTGTTGCGGCGCCTGTGAAACCGCATGTCCGGTGCAGGCCATCACCAGGGATGATACCGGCCGCCCCTACGTTTGCATCCATTGCGGTCGCTGCATCCCCTTTTGCCCGCATCAGTGCCTCGACCTGGTGGAAAACCGGCCGGCGATGGAGGTGAGTCATGCCGGATAAGCACTTCCGCGTCCTGTTGGTGCAGCTCGAAACCGGCGAAGGGCAATGGATCGAATTCGGCGACCGGACCGAGTGGCTCGGCGGCAGCGGCCTGGCGGCCGCCCTTTACCAGGCCTACGGGCTGCCCGAGGCTCCCTTCGATGCTCCCGAACAGCCGCTGATCTTCGCCATCGGCAGCCTCACCGGCTATTTCCCCCTGATGAGCAAGGTGGTCTGCGGCTTCAAATCCCCCTATCACAACCAGTACGCCGAATCCCACGCCGGTGGTCGCCTCGCCCTGGCGCTACGCTTCGCCGGTTGCGATGCGGTGGTCATTCGGGGGCGCGCCCCGGGGCCGACGGCTCTCGGCATCGTTACCGGAGGAGGGGTGCGCCTGATGGATGTGCACTACCTGTGGGGGGAGGATGTCTTCGCCACCGGCAAACTGCTGAGGCGGATCTTTCCCGAGGATGCCGGTCATCGCAGCATGCTGCGTATTGGCCCGGCGGGGGAGGCGGGGCTGGCCTATGCCTGCATCAACGTCGATACCTACCGGCATTTCGGCCGGCTGGGCGCCGGGGCGGTGATGGGGAGCAAGCGGCTCAAGGCCATCGTGGTCGGCGGGGAGGCGGGTCTGAGTCTGCCGGCCGGGGCAGCCTATGCCAAGCAGTACGCCGAGGTGCATCGGCAGGTGACCGCCACCAGTCTGCTGCAGAAGTACCATGATCTGGGCACAGCCGAGAACCTGGCGGTTCTCAATACCGCCCGGGCACTCCCTTGGCGCAATCTGCAGCAGACCTGTGATGCCGGCATCGACGGGGTCTCCGGGGAGACCTTTGCGGCGCGTATGCTGCTGCGCCAGGCCGCCTGCGCCGGCTGTCCCATCGGCTGCATTCACATCGGCATGCTGCGCGAGCAGTTCGCTGGCGAGAGCCATTTCCAGTACCGGGAGGTAGGCTACGACTACGAGCCGATCTTCGCCGCCGGCACCATGCTCGGCCTGACCCGGGCGGAGGAGGTGCTGACCCTGCTCGACGAAGTGGAAAAGCTCGGCATGGATATCATGAGCGGTGGCGTGGCCCTGGCCTGGGCGGCCGAGGCCTTGGCCAGGGGGGTGATCCGTGAGCGCGAGACCCTGGTCCCGCTGGCTTTTGGCGAATTGGCCGGATTCAAGGCTGCCGTGCGCCATCTGGGCACCGGGGCCAACGCGTTCTACCGCAGCCTCGGTCAGGGGACCCTGGCGGCCGCCCGCGTCTATGGCGGGGAGGATTTTGCCTGCGTGCTCGGCCAGGAGATGGCCGGTTACGCCACCGGTGAGGTGTTCTTCACCGCCCAGTCCTTGGGCTTCCGCCATTCCCACCTGGATGCCGCCGGCTATTCCTACGACCAGACCCAGCCGGACAAGAACGTGGCCAGGGCTGTGCAGTTTCTCGTCAAGGACGAAGCCGAGCGCTGCCTGCTCACCAGCAGCGTTGCCTGCCTGTTCGCCCGGAAGGTCTACAGCGAGCCGGTGCTGGCCGAGTGCCTGGAAAGCCTGGGCCTGCCGGATGCCGCCGGGCAGCTCCCCGCCATCGGCGGGCGGGTGCAACGAATGCGCTGGCGTTTGCGTATGGCCAGCGGTTATGACCCGCGTCAGGTGCCCCTGCCCAAGCGCTTTGGCGAAGTGGTCAACTGGAAGGGGCCCATCGACCTGGCGTACCTGGGCGAGCTGCGGGAGGGTTATGCCCAGGCCATTCTAGAGCTGGGACGCCCGGACTAATTGAAGGGTTTCCCTGAAAAACAGCAACGCCCCGGTCGCTGACCGGGGCGTTGCTGTTTTTCAAAGCCTTTTGGGCAGCGAACCCGCCTTCCGAGCGCTCGACCGGAGTCGAATGTTGGTCTCTGAAGTCGCTTTAGGCTTCCCGCTACCGGGGCGGGCCTGCTCACCACGAACTTACCCGAGATTTAGCTGCTCGAAAGTGTTGGCGAGGGTTCGGCAAGACGGATCATGCTGCCCGAACTGCTCGATCGTTTGAGGTTGATCAGGGTAATTGCCAGGAGTGTGCCAACAGTCTTGCTCAAGGCGGGCTATGTAGTTTCAGGTGGTTATCAAGCTGGCCAGCGAAATCGACAGATCGCTTTGTCATAAAGTCGACACCTGTGTCAAAATAATGGCAGGACGGCTAATTCCTTGGTTCCCGAGGGGCAGTCGGGTAAACTGTCAAAGGGCCCCAGGCGGGGCCGGCCCCCTTTCGGCATCCACCATCACAGGAGCATCTCATGGCTCAAGGCACCCCTCCGAGCGTCATTCACCAGTTGGAGCCCAAGCAGCGCCAGGGGCTGATCGTAGTCATCACCGGCAACGGCAAGGGGAAGACCACCGCGGCCCTGGGGATGGTCGTGCGGGCTTGCGGCCATGGGCAAAGGGTTTGCATCATCCAGTTCATGAAAGGGGATCTTTATACAGGAGAATGGGATGGTCTCAAGCTGCTGGCAGGCGAAGTCGAACACTATGCCACCGGCAAAGGGTTCTGTGGCCTGCTCGGCAACCCCTACAGCAAGGCCGAGCATCGCGCCAATGCCCAGGATGCCATTGAGCTGGCTCGACAGCGGTTGCTTTCGGGGGAGGTCGACCTGCTGATCCTGGATGAAATCAATAATGCTCTCAAGCTCGGACTGGTGGACCTGGATCAGGTGCTCGACCTGCTGGCCCTGCGTCCGCCCTTGGTACACCTGGTGCTGACGGGCCGAGATGCCCATCCCGAAGTGATCGCGCGGGCCGATACGGTGAGCGAGGTACGGGAAATCAAACATGCCTACCGGCAGGGGATCGAACCCCAGCCGGGTGTGGATTACTGAGCCGGTGAGCGGGGAGGGGTCGGTAAAGGAGGGGTATGGAAATCGACAAGGGTGAATTGTCCCCCGGCGGGGTGCCCCGCTTGCTGGAGGCCGCCTGGGATGGCGAGCTCAGCGGGGTGCTGCGGCTGCAGCGGGGCCGGGAGCTGAAAAAAGTGTTTTTCCATCGGGGGAGGATCGTCCTCTGCCTCTCCAATCGTCCCGGTGAGGGGTTGGAGGAGTTCGTGGCGACCCGGGGCCAGTTGCGGGGGGAGGAGATGGACGAATTGCGCGCGGCGGCGGCCGCTCCAGGGCGGACCTTCCTCGGCGTATTACTCTCCTGGCAAGGGATTCCCGCGCTCGCCCAGGAAGCGCTGCTGCGGGACCATGCAGCGCTGTTGCTGCAGGAGTTGGCCGGTTGGTCTCAGGGGAGTTACGAATTTCAGCCGGGATTGCCCCCCGCGCTGAGTCATTGTCCGCTGCAGGCCCGGCCAGGGGATCTGCTCCCCGCGGATGCCGGGGAACGGGCCCTGCTCGAGCAGGTCGCCAGCAGGATCCAGCAGGGAGAGATCGATCTGCCGCCGATGCCGGAGGTCATGATCCGTCTGCACAAGGCGCTCAGCGACGAAGCCGGGTCCGTGGAGGAGGCGGTGCGGCTGCTCAGCGCCGACCAGATTCTGACCAGCACCATCCTGCGGGTGGTCAATTCCACCTTCTACAGCCTGACCCATCCCGTCGGCTCCATTCACCATGCCGTCTCCTATCTCGGTTTCCGGGCGGTGGAGGGGATTGTCACTGCCCGCACCCTCGACGCCATCTTCGTGCGCAACCGTGAGGCGGTGCGTCAGGTGCTGCAGCAAGGGTTCCAGGTCGGCTGCCTGGCCCGACGGTTGGCCACCGAACTGGGGGAGGACGGGGATACTGCCTTTGTCTGCGGTCTGCTGCACAACCTTGGCAAAACGGTGATTTTCAATCTGGCCGGGGAACTGGGGTTATCCCGCCCCCTCGGGGAGCGTCTTGCGGCTGTTCACCACCAGCAGGTGGGGGTGCTGCTGGCAGCCAAATGGAACCTGCCCGAAGCGGTCATCGAAACGATCGAATACCTGCATCAGCCAGCCGCGGCTCCAGCCGGAACCAGCCCGGTGGTCAGCCTGGTCAGTCTTTCCGCGCGGCTGGTGGAAAATCCCGCCGAGGCGGCGTGCCTTCTCGACCAGTTGTCCGGCCCGCTGGCCGAGCGCATCGACCTGCCGGAATTGCAGGCCGCTTTGCCGCAGATCCGTCAGCAGGCAGCCGCTTTGCTTTGATTGGTGGGATGGGGATGCTTGACGGGAAAAATCCTTCCCCGCTATGATGCGGCCGCGGATTGAGCTGGCGATGGTGGACGGAGAGGGGGAGGAGCGGTGATTCGCAGGATGAAGGTGGCCCTGGCCCTGGGGGGCGGGGCGGCGCGAGGATTGGCCCATATCGGCATCCTGGAGGTGTTTCAGCGGGAGAAGATCCCCGTCGATATCCTTGCGGGCACCAGCATGGGAGCCATCATCGGCGCCATGTATGCCTCCGATCCGGACCTGGCACTGCTGCGCGAGCGGTTTCGCGAGTACCTGGCCAGCGTGGAATTCAAGGAAGCAAAGTTCGACTTTATCAAGGACAAGGACGATGTCGAAGGGGAGGGGATTTTCTTCAAATTCTCCCAGTTCGCCCGCAAGAGCCTGTTTTTGACCAGTACCGTGACCCGGCGGGCCTTCCTCTCCGACCAGACCTCCGAAAACAATCTCGCCTTTCTGGTGCCTGATCGGCACTTCGAGCAGACCCGCATCCCCTTTTGCGCCACCGCCATGGACCTGGTGGCCGGCGAGGAGTACCTGTTCACCCGCGGCAGCCTGCGCCAGGCGCTGCGTGCCAGCTGCGCCATCCCCGGAATCATGCCTCCTTTGGAGTTGGAAGGGAGGCAACTGGTGGATGGCGGCTGGATCGACGCGGTGCCGGTGCGCCCTGCGCGCAAACTAGGGGCCGACTTCGTCATCGCCGTCGATGTCGGCCGGGACATCACCGATTTCGAGCCCCCCCGCAACGCCCTCGACATCGTCTTTCGGGCCGACGCCATCACCCGCCATGCCCTCTCCCGCCAGCGCCTGGCCGAGGCCGACTTTGTCCTGAGGCCGACGACCGGGCGTACCCATTGGGCCGATTTCAACCGCATGGACGAACTGATCGAGGCCGGGCGCCGCGAGGCCGAAGGTTGCCTGCCTGAACTGCGCCGGCTGATGCGCAAGCGACAGCTGCGGCAGTTTTTCCTGGGGGGTGGGTAAGGGGCGGGCGGCGGGCAAAAAAAGACGCATCGCCCTGGAACGAGCACGATGCGTCAACTAAAGGGAGGTGTTGCGGTTGTTGCTGCTGAGCGCCCCGGCAGGAGCGTTCAGTCGGGAGCACTGTACAGCAGTGGCCGCAGGATGACAATGTATTGATGTGTAAAAAATTTACATCCATGTACACCGACAGGCTGTGCATTTGCACACCCGTCCCCGGACATCGTTGTCAGGGTTGCGCAGTGGACGGCGGGTCGGCGGGAAGGCTGATGGTGAAGGTGGTGCCGACGCCGAGGGTGGAGCTGCAGGTGATGCGGCCCCCCAAGGCCCGCACCAGGGTGCGGACATAGGCCAGGCCCATTCCTTCCCCCTGGGTGTCGATCTTGCCGGCGCGACGGAAGGGCGCAAAGACCTTGTCCATCTCCTCGGCGGCGATGCCGCGACCGTTGTCGTGGACGTGCACGAGCAACTCGGAACCCTGGCGCTGCGCCTCGATACGCAGCCGCCCGGGGCGGGCCGGGTCGAGGTACTTGGTGGCATTGTCCAGCAGGTTGCCGAAAATCTGCTCCAGGGCGAACCGGTCGCTGTGCAGGGTCGGAAGTTCCCCGACCTCGGCGGTGGCCTGGCGGGACTGAGCAGCCCGCCGGCACCCCGGCCCACGGATA
>CAZYXS010000026.1:21496-26715 GCA_964650955.1 uncultured Desulfuromonadales bacterium
GGTGGGTCAGGGTCTGGAGCAGACTCTCCACGAGTTGCCGCAAATCGACCGGTTCGGCCTTGAATTCCCGGCGCCCAAGGCGGGAAAGTTTGAGGATGGCATTGATCTGGCCGTCCATGCGTTGCACCGAGGAATTGATGAAGCCCACCGCTTCGGGGACATCCTGGCGCAGGACCAGTTCCACTTCCTTGCGATCGCCTCCATCGAGGTGGCCCAGCAACGGGTCCAGCAGGCCCGTCGCCTCTTTCAGCGAAGTGGTCAGTTCCTGGGCGAAGCCACGGATATTCACCAGCGGCGCTCGCAGGTCATGGGAGATGATGTAGGCGAAGGCCTTGAGTTCCTCGTTGACCTGCTGCAGGTCCTGGGCCAGGAGTTCCGCCCGGTCCCGCTCCCTGGCGATCAGTGCCCTTGATTCCTCCAGGGCGAGAATCTCCCCCAGCTGGATTTCCTTTTCCTGCATCAGTCCGGCGTTGCGCAGGCTGACCCCCAGCAACGGGGCGATGCCCGCGAGCAGGCTCAAGTCGGTTTCCCGGATGGCCGGGTCGGTGTCGCCGTAGCAGAAGCCGACCATCAGCACACCAAGGGTGGTCTGGTCGCAGAGGATTGGGGCACAGGCGAAGGATTCGACTTTAAGGGCGGCGTTGAGCTGGGCGACCTCGGCGTTGTCCGGGCGGTTGCGGGAGAGATTCTCCAGGGCGACCTGCCTCTGGCTTTGGAAACACTCCCAGATCTTCGAGGCATTCCGGTCGGCGGTGGCGAACAGGCGGGAGGTACGCATCAGCTCCGCCTGCTCGGCGTCGAACCCGTAGCTGCTGCCGTAGACCAGGGTGTCCTGCTGCCCGTCATGCAGGGCGATGATGCCGAAACTGTAGCGCAGCCGTTGGCCCATGACCGCCATCACGGCCTCCAGAATCTCCTCGGTCCGGGTCTGCAGCTTGATGGCCTGGCCGATCTCCTTGGTCACCAGGGCATTGTTGTAGTTGCTGTTGGCCTGGTCGATGAGCTGAGCGGTGGGATCCTTGAGTTCATTGAGGCGGGCTTCGAGTTTACGCCGGCTGCGTCCCTCCAGGGCGCAGGCTCCCATGAGGGCGGCGATGCTGCCGAAGGCGAGCAGTTTGAAGCCGAGCTCCGACGGCGCGAAGCAATGATAAATCCAGCCCGCCCCCAGGCCGGCGATGACCAGGTTGCGCAGGGTGGCCAGTTTCTTTTCCACCGGTTTTTCCCATTTCAGGGTATAGCGGCAGCATTCTCCCCCCCGGAACAGGCATTCGGGGTGCTCGAAACTGGTCAGGGTGTAACCGGTGGAGCGGATGGCGGCGAGGATCGACCCGTAGCGGTTACGGCACTGGTAGGGTTTTTCCTCGGCCCAGGGCGCGAAGTCGACCCTGACCTCTGCGGAGTTGGGGCCCGTTGGTCGGCTGGTGAAGATGAGGGTTCTGGTCAGGGTATTGACGGTTTTCTGCACCTGGCCCAGCAACTGGTGGGGGCTCAGGTAGGTGAGCACATAGGCTTGTGCCAGCCCCGTGGCCTGACGGTCGAAGGCGGCCAAACCGGCGTCGTAGGCGATATCGGGGTTCTGGGTCAGTTCCTCGGCTTTTTGCTGGAAGCGGTCGGCCTGTTCCTGGCTGAACCAGCAGCCCTGATCGTTGAGGGCGAAATCGGAAATGCCGGCATGATCCAGGATCGCCCTGGTATCGATGCCGGCATAGTTGTTTTTCAGGTAGCGAATATAGCTTTTGAAGATCCGGCTGCTGTAAAGGCCGTCCTGGGGTGCCGTATTGCTGGTGTGGGAGGCTTCCATGCCCGATCCCCGGAGTTAGAACTGGTAGCCGATGCCGACGGAGAGCAGGTGAATGCTCGAGTTGTAATCGCCGTTGGCCAGGCCGCCGCCGACGCTGTTGTTCTTGCTGCGCTCCTCGAGGTACTGGTAGCCGTAGCTGGCGGCCAGCTTGATCCGGTCGAACTTCAGATCGGTGCCGAGGGTGAACAGGTGGGAGGTGGAGTCGGGGACCGCCGGCTCGAAAGTGGCGGCAGGCACGGCATCGGGGCCGTAGAGATAGCCGCCGAGCAGGGCCACGGTGGGGTTGAGCTGGTAGCGGGCGCCGAGGTTGGCGGCCCAGGTGTCGCGCCAATCTTTTGGGGTGGAGTCAGTGCTGCCGTTCGGAAAACGCACGGTGAGGGTATCAAAGGCGCTCCAGCCTTCCCAGCGCACACCAGCTTCAACGGTCAGTCGCTCGCTCTGTTTCCAGGCCAGGCCGGCAGTGAGTTGTTGGGGCATGGTCAGCTTGCTCTGGGCAGAGCTTTCGAACAAGGTTAGGCCCGGTAGAGTGACTTGTACGTTACCCTTTGCAGTGAGGTCGATTTCGCTGCGATAGGCGGCGCCGAAGGTCAACGACGGAGTGAGATCAAAGAGTAGACCGAGGTTGTAACCAAAACCGTCACCATCTGCCGAAAACTTTTGATTGGCGCCGCCAATATCGAATCTTTTCCGCTCCAGTTCTGCGTCCAGCAGCAGCACATTCACGCCGGCGGCTAGGGTCAGTTGGGGGCTGATCTTGTAGGATATGGCCGGATTGAAGTTGAAGGTAGTGATGGTCGATTTGGTCGCCAGGTATTTGCCTTCCCAGGTGTCGGGCCAATCGGTGCCCAGGCCGAAGGGGTTATAGACTGCCAGACCCAGGTTCATTTGCGGGCTGAGCTGGTGGGTCAGGTAAAGGTGGCTGGGGAAGTAGATGGTGTTCTCCACCTCGGCATGGCTGCCGGTGGAGGCGCTGGTGAACTCCCGGTCCGGGGCGACCAGGGTGGTGCCGAATTCCACCTGGGTGCCGGAGAGGCGGCTCATCAGGGCCGGGTTGAAATAGACCGCCGAAGCGCCGCTGGTGTGGGCGATGGAGGAATTGGCCTGGCCCAGTTCCGCGGCGCCTTGAGTGAAGATGCCGAAGCCCGAGGCGAAGGCGGTGCCGGTGCCCGCCAACAGGCAAAGGGCCGCCAGGGCGCAATTCAACGACCAGCGCTGCTTGCTCATAGGATGTCCTCCTTGACCAGATAGATGGTAAGTACGCGGACCTAGCCGGCCGCGTTGAAAAACTGGGCGTTGCCCCGGCCGTTTTTCTTGGCGCCGTACATGGCGGTGTCGGCCTTCTTGATCAGGATGTCAGTGCAGTCTCCGTCAGTGGGGAAGACGCTGATGCCGATACTGGCGCCAATGGAGCAGACATGGCCGGCCAGGTGGAAGGGGCGGCCGAGGGAGGCGATGATCTTTTCCGCCACCATGCGGGCGTTGTCCGGCTCGTTGATGCGGCTGAGAATGATGGTGAATTCGTCTCCGCCCATGCGGGCGATGGTGTCGCAGCTGCGTACCAGTTCCGTGAGGCGGGTGGCCGTCTCCTGCAGCAGCAGGTCGCCGACATCGTGACCGAGGCTGTCATTGACGAACTTGAAGCGGTCGAGGTCGATGAACAGCAGGGCGAAAATCTGCTCGTAGCGGCGGGCATGATAGAAGGTCTGATTGAGACGGTCGAAGAACAGGGTGCGGTTGGGCAGGCCGGTCAGGGCGTCGTGATGGGCCATGTGCTCAAGGCGTTTCTGGGCCTGCTTACGCTCGGAGATGTCGCGGAAGATCAGCAGGATCGCCCATTGTCCCTGGTAGGTGAAGGGAATACCGGAGAATTCCACCTCCACCTCTTGCCCCTCCTCCCGCTGGAAGACCCCTTCCACCCAGGGAACGTTGTCGCGGCCGGTGGTGATCAGGTCGATCTGCTTCTGGAAGACCGCCTTGTGCTCCGGGTGGATGATGTCGATGACCGGCGTGCCGACCAAGGCTTCCATGGGTGCACTGCCGAGCAGACGGGCGCCGGCGGGGTTGATGAATTCGAGGCGGCCCCGCACGCTGACGGCGATGCCGTCGGGGCTCAGTTCCACCAGCTTGCGGTAACGCTCCTCCTTCTCCTGGATGGTGGCGAGCATCGCCTCCCGCTCCCGCACCAGGCGTTGTTTCTCCAGCACCTGGGCGATGATCATCGGCAGCAGTTCCAGGTAGGTCAGCTCCGCATCCTTGACCAGGTAGTCGGTGGCCCCCAGCTTCATCGCTTCGACGGCCACCTTTTCGTTGCCGTTGCCGGTGACCATGATGGTCGGCGGGAAGGTCCCTTTCTGGGCCAGGCGGCACAGAACGTCGAGGCCGCTGAGGCCAGGCATGTTGTAATCGATCAGGACCAGGTCGTAGGCTTGATGCTCGAGCTGCAGCAACCCGCTCTCGCCGTCCTCGGCCAGATCGACCTCGTACCCCTTGCGCCGCAGGTTCTTCTGCAGCAGTCGGGCCAGGCCGAAGTCGTCCTCCATATACAGAATGCGGTAAGTTTGTTCCATCGGTTCACTCACGGTAGGGTCCCCCCCCTCGTCAAGGTCTTGTTCGATTTCATCGGTTGGCGGTGCGGCAGAATCATGCGGCGTTGAGCAACCGTACAATCCCGGCAATGGTCTCCTCCAGTTGAACATCTCCAAGCGGTTTGCGAAAAAATGCGTTGCAGCCGAGTTCGAAACAGCGGCGGATTTCCTCCGGTTGGTCGCTGGTGGTCAGCATCGCCACCGGCAGGTAGCGGGTACGCTCCTGGCCGCGCAGGCGGCCCAGGACCTGGATTCCGTCGAGGCCAGGAAGATTCAGGTCGAGGAGCACCAGTTCCGGTAGCGGCGTGGCATCGAGCTGAAACTCCCCCTGCCGCAGCAGCAGGTCGACGGCGCGCTGGCCGTTGTCGACCCAGACCAGGGAGTTGCCCACTCCCGCCCGCCGCAGGTTTTTCATGACCAGCCGAGCGTGTCCGGGGTCATCCTCAACCAGCAAGATGGTGCGCTCAGGGTTTGGCATGGAGCGATCCTCGGGATGGAGGCTCATGGTCAGTTGGGCCTGAGGGTCTCGAAGCAAGAAGAGCGCCAATTTTTCGTGAACGGCCAGGGGGATTCTCCCCGTTTCCTCTCGATGACCCGCATCGAGCAAGGGAAAAACCTGGGGGCGGGGCAAAATTTTTCCGTGCTCAGCCGGCTGCCTTCCGTGGTTTTCCCCGAGGCTCGGTCATTCCGCATTCCTGGGTACGGCATTGCACTGAGCCGGTTTCGGCCATTCAGCATGCCCGTATTTTGTCGCCAATGTCAAAACATTGTTCTGTTGTCTGTCGGGTCTTTGACAAATACGCTCCATTAATCCTCAATGAACCTTTTTCCGG
>CAZYXS010000027.1:0-13874 GCA_964650955.1 uncultured Desulfuromonadales bacterium
CCGCGCGGGCAAGGGGGGGGTATAGGGGGTGCCGAAGGGGATCAGGGTGAGCTGGTTGCGGTAGGTCATGGCGCGCTGCCGGCCGCCATAGCTGAGGCCGGCGCTCTGATCTCCGTGGTGCTCGACCTGCACCACCAGGTAGTCTCGGTTCCGGGTCGGATCGGGGTGGCCGCTGAGGGTGAGGCGGCCGCCGGGAAAAAGGCCGGGGCAGTCGCTGTCCGCCAGGAAGATTTCCCGCTGCCAGTCGAGAGCCTGTTGGCGCAGGCGGGCGACCTGCTGGGCCTGGGAAATATCCTTGTGGTGATCGCCGTAGCGGTAGAGGCTGCCATGCCCCGGGATGGCTGCGGAATTGGCGCCCGGGGCGTCGAGGAGGATTTCCGGAGTGCGGTAGTTGTAGTCGCGCAGTTCGGTGGCGGAGCTCAGCAACCGGGTGTGGGCCTGCAGGGCGAAGATGGTCTCACGGGAGCGGCTGGTACCGGATTGAACTTCGTAAGGAAGCTCGCCGCCGGGGACCTGCGGGAGGCGTTCGAGGCCGTCGTGAAACATCAGGCGGGCCCCTTCGGGGGTCATGTCCCAGCGGAAGAATAGGCCGGCGCCGGCCGCCAGGCGGCTGAGGAAATCCCAGTCGCTTTCGTGATACTGCACGGTGTATTCGCGGACGGGGTAATCCTGGCCCAACTCCCAGGCGAAATCACAGCCAAGCTCGGCACCGGTGATGACCTCTTCGATGATCTGGGGGATGGTGGTTGCCAGAAAGATGCGGTTGTGCCGCCTGAGCTTGAGGGGGTAGAGGGGGGATGCCAGGGAGGCGACAAACTGGGGCCCGTCGGGGCCGTTGCCGGCCCAGGTGAATTCACAGATCAGCCCATGAATGCAGGCGGTGCCCTTGGCCCCGGTCATGTCCAGGCAGGCGGTTTTGCCAACCACCTCGGCGGGATAGCAGGGGCGGGAGGCGCTGAGGCTGACCTGGAACAGGAAGTCGTCGCTCAGGCCATGGCCCGTGCCGGTGAAGGTGGTGACCTTGAATCCGACCTCTGCCTGTCCGGCGATGCGGAAGCTGAACTGGGTCTGGTTGGCGCGCAGGCCGACGGCATCGGCAATGGCTGCAAACAGGTTCATGGCGGCTGCCTTCTCTAGTTACGGAGGCCCAATTCCGTCGGGTCGGACAGCGGCGCCGCCTCTGCGTCCTCTGCAACCCGGTCGGCGAACAGGCAGCTCAGGCCGGCCTCCTGGTCCCATTCCAGACCGAGCAGATCGGGGATATCCCCCTCGACCATGAAGCCGAGCAGGCTGCGGGCGATGTTGGGCATCAACTGCTGGTCGATCAGGCTGGTGATGAAGCGGGCTCCGGTGGCCGGCTGGTGGCATTGCTCGGTCAGGTGAGTGATCACCTGGGGGGCACAGCGGAATTCGATACCGTGGGCGGCATGGAGCCGCTGAGCCACCTGGTCGAGCTTGAGGGCGACGATGGCACCAAGGGCACCCCGATCCAGGGGGAGGAAGGGGATAACCTGCATGCGGGCGAGGAGGGCCGGGGCGAAGTGCCGCAGCAGGGCCGGCTGGACCGCCTCGACCAATTGCGCCAGGGTGGGGGGCTGCCAGTCGGCGGTCTCGGTTTCCTCGTTCTCGGCGGAGCGGGGGGGGGAGGCCAGTTCGCAGATCTCCTCGGCGCCGAGATTGCTGGTGAGGATGAGGATGGTGTTCTTGAAGTCGATCTCCCGCCCTTCGCCATCGCGCATGAAGCCGCGGTCGAAGACCTGGTAGAAAAGGTTCAGGACGTCGGGGTGGGCCTTTTCCACCTCGTCGAGGAGAATCACCGAGTAGGGGCGCTGGCGCACCGCCTCGGTGAGCACACCTCCCTGACCGTAGCCCACATAACCCGGGGGGGAGCCCTTGAGCTGGGAAACGGTGTGGGCCTCCTGGTATTCACTCATGTTGATGGTGACCAGGAACCGCTCGCCGCCGAAAAGCTGGTCGGCGATGGCGCGGGCGGTTTCGGTCTTGCCGACACCGCTCGGGCCGGCCAGCAGGAAAACCCCAAGGGGGGCTTCGGGATTGCGCAACCCGGCCTTGCCGCTGCGGATGGTCTGGGCGATGGCGGCGAGCGCCTGTTCCTGGCCGACCACCCGCTGGCCGATGAGGTCGTCGAACTCGAGGAGTACCGCCAGGTCGTTCTTCACCATTTTGCCGACGGGGATGCCGGTCCAGTCGGCGATGACCTCGGCAATGGCCTCGGCGTTGACTTCGGCCTGGACCATGGGCTGCTCTCCCTGCAACTGCCGTAGCCGGGCGTGGGCCTGCCCGGCCGCCGGAAGCGGGATGACCGTTCCCCCGGTGGTGGCCTGCCCGGCCCGTTGCTGGTGGATGCGGCCGACCAGGGCCGATTCCTGCTCCCATTGGTGTTGGGCGGATTCAAGGCGTTGGCTGGTGAGATGGTGCTCTTGCGCCAGCGTGGCCAGCAGCCCATCGTCCACCGGCAGGCCGTTGCGCCGCTCTTCCGCCAGATGCGCCTGGCGCCGCTCGAGGTAGGCAAGGTGCTCCCGGTCGGCCTCGATGCTGGCCGGCACTGCGGCCTGCCCCATGCGGATGCGGGCGGCGGCCGTATCGATGAGGTCGATGGCCTTGTCGGGGAGCTGGCGGCCGCTGAGATAGCGGCTCGACAGTTTGACCGCCGCCTCGATGGCGTCGTCGGTGATCAGGATGCCGTGGTGGCGTTGGTAGAGATCCTTGAGGCCACTGAGCATGACGATGGCCCCCTGCTCGGAGGGCTCGTCGATCTTGATCAGCTGAAAGCGTCGCTCCAGGGCGGCATCCCGCTCGAAGTACTGCTTGTATTCGCTCCAGGTGGTGGCGGCGATGGTGCGCAGCTCGCCCCGGGCCAGCGCCGGCTTGAGCAGGTTGGCGGCATCCCCCTGGCCGGCTTCGCCGCCGGCGCCGATCAGGGTATGGGCTTCGTCGATGAACAGGATGATCGGGATGGGGGAGGCTTTGACCTCGTCGATGACGTTCTTCAGCCGCTTTTCGAACTCCCCCTTGACCCCGGCTCCCGCCTGCAGCAGTCCCAGGTCAAGGGTCAGCAGCCGCACCCCCTTGAGGGCTTCGGGGACACTCCCCTCGGCGATGCGCAGGGCCAGCCCTTCGACCACGGCGGTCTTGCCCACGCCGGGGTCCCCGACGACGATGGGATTGTTCTTGCGGCGGCGGGTCAGGATATCGACCATCTGGCGGATTTCGGTATTGCGCCCCAGCACCGGATCGATTTCCCCCCGGGCGGCCCGTTCTGTGATGTCGATGGTGAAGGCCTCGAGACTGCTCCCCCCGGTTGCATTAGACAGCGGACCCGGACCCGTCGGGGTGGGGGAACTGATTGCCGAGTTTTCCAGGGAGCCGGCCACCAGGGTTTGGAATTCCCGGCGCAAAGTCTCCAGGGGAACCTGGTCGAGGGAGGCGAAGGCGTTGCCCGGCAGCCGCGGTGCCAGTTCACACAGGGCGTCGAGCAGGGCGACGGAACGGACCCGCTGGCCATCGTAATGCAGGGAACCGGTCATCCAGGCCCGCTCCACCCACTGGAACAGCTGCAGCGAGAGGGCCGGTTTACCCTGGTTGCCGGATCGCAGCCGGGCCAGGTTATCCAGCAGGCCCTGCCAGAGGCGGTCGAGGTCGAGACCGAAGTGGTGGAGGATGCGGTCGAAATCCCCGCCGCCGGATTCCAGCAATTGCAGCACCACATGTTCGATGCAGACTTCGTAATGCCCCCGGGTGGCCGCCAGGGCGGCGCCGTTTTCGAGGGCCTTGATGCAATGCTCGTCGAGTCGTTCCAGGAGGGCTTTGATATGTTTGGTATCCATGGTCCCCGTGCGATGTCAGTGGTTGGCGGGTTTGGAGCGCGCCGCGGCGGGCCCGGTTGGTTGCAGGGTGGAGCCGGCCAGGCGGATGCGATAGTTGCGGGCGTCCCGCTCGCCGAGGGGGGCACCCCAGCCCAGGATCGCCGGCTGGCGACCGAGCTGCAGAGGGGGGCCGGGTTCGGCGGCGATCAACAGTTCCAGGTCGAATTCGATGGTCGGGTGCAGGTACTGGCGGATCAGGGTGGCCAAATCCCCGGCCCGCGCCTGCCCGGGCAGCAGCTCCAGGGACTGGTCGGAGGAAATGGGCCCGATGCGGATGAGGATTTTTCGGCTGACATCCAGCACCCGGTCTCCCAGGGAGCAGTTCTCCCCCAGCACCAGCGGATCCGCTCCGGCGCTGCCCAAACCCGGCCGGCGCGCCAGGGGGACCCAGCAGGGCTGGTGCTGGCGGACGGCGACGGGCATCCGCAGAAAATCCTCCAGCAGGCCGAGCAGTCCCTCGGCATTTTTGACCCGGCCCCCCAGCAATCCGGCATAGGCCAGGCTCTGACCCTCGCCGGCACCACCTCCGGCCAGGGCCCCGAGGTAGCGGTCGTACAGGCTGCCAGGGGCCATCCGCCCGTGGTCATTGAGCTTGCGCCAGCCAAGGAACAGCAGCTGGTAGAGGCGTTGATTGAAGACATCGAGAAAAGCCCGCAGCGCCTTGCCCGGATCGTCCTGACCGGCGACGGCCTCGAGGAAGAAGTGGGGCAGCGGACCATCGACGCCGTAGAGGCCGAGGAAGTTCAGTTCGAAGTCGAAGCGCCCCTGGCCGTCGCTGGTGCAACGGCGGATATCCGCGGCGGGGAAGCTGATTTCCGGGGCTGGCCGCAGCTTTACCGGGGCCGCCAGGCCGCTGCGTCCCGGTTTGGGGCCGGCGCAACAGGCCTCGAGGAGGCTCAGGGCCTGGAAGTAATCGTAATCCGGCGCATGCTCCAGCAAATCCTGGATCAGAGCAGGAAATTTTCCCCGAGCAGCGGTTCCCATGCAAACTCTCTGTTGGAAGGCTGAAGCACGACCCGGGTCTGGACAAAGGTGTTGACCGTGGCGTACATGCTGAGGAAATGGTGCAGGACGGTGCCGAAAAGGTGGGCATCGGCCTCGGAGAGGTAGTTCTCCTCCTGCAGGGTCAGGCGGATTTCCAGCCCGCGCAGCAGGGCGCCCCGTTTGATGCGGTCCAGCGGGGTCACGGCAATGGCGCGGATCCCCTCGATCCGCCGTTGGTTCTGGGGCTGGTCGGTCCAGTCGTAGAGGCTCAGCAATTGCCGGAACGCCTCCAGGGAGGCGAGGCTGTTGTGGTTCACCGTCAGGTGGGAGATCAGGGCCAGGCGGTAATCCTTGCGCCGGGGCGGCGGCAACAGGCGGCTCGGCCGGGTCAGGTTGCTGAACTGCACGGCGGAGGGGAAATCGGGGGGGGGCACGTGCAGGCTGCCGATCTGCAGGTGACGGCGGGGATAATCGCCGTTGCTGGCGGTGATACGGCAGGAGAGACTTTCCCGGGCGAACTCGGTGGGGCCGCCGACACTCAGGCCGAGGGCTGGACGCAGCCCTTCTGACCCGCCGCGGCGGACCTGGAAAAACCGCCCCGGCTGGCGTCGATGGGTGAAAGACGCCAGCAGGGTGTAGTCATGGCGCCGGCCGCTGGCAGGATCGGTGCCTGTGACCTGGTCGACGCTGTAGATCTGGATGCCGTCCGGTGCAGCGGCATCGGCGACCAGGGGATACTCGGTCTGGCGGTGCGTCAGGGTGAGGGGCTCGCTGCTGGTTTCGAACAGGTTGACCGCCGGGCTGCAGAACAGCCGGAACTGGTCCCGGCCTGGCTGGGCATCCTTATCGAGCAGGCAGTTCAGCTGCAGATCGAGGAAAAATTCGCTGCATTGGGCCGGCCAGGCAATCCGCTCGAGCCCTTCGAGGCTGACGAAGAGGTACTTTTCCCGAAACCCGAAATATTCCTGCAGCAGGTGGAAACCGTGAAAGCTGCGCCCCGACGAGGGGATCAGCAACTCCTCGGCGCCGAGGTGGCAGGGGCGGACGCATTCCTGGGCGCCAAGGGACTGGAGCGGGGCGGTGCGTCCGGGGAACCCGACCTGCACGCCGGTCACCCGGGCGGTCAGAGCCAGATGCAGGCTCATGGCGACGGCGGGATCGGCATGCAGGTAGAGCTTGAGCCGGTTCAGGGCCAGGCTGCCGGCGGCCAGGCCGGCATCGAGCTGGAAGGCGAGACGCAACCGGCTTCCTCCCCGGGACGCTTCGTCCCATTCGACTCGCGCCAGTCGCAGGGGCTGCAGTTCCACCTCACCGGTGGTGCGAAAGCGGCAGATGGCGCGGTCAGCCCCCACCGGGGTGCTCAGCAGGGTGCTCCCTTTGGGCAGCCGTTTGGCCTGTTGCAATTGCCCCGGGCGGTGGCTGAACTGGACGATGGCCAGGGAGGGGAACGGCCGCAGGAAATGAGGCCAGAGATGCTCGAGCAGGGCCTCGGAGATTTCCGGCACGTCGTCGTCGATGCGCTGTTTGACCTGGGCGGTCAGGAAGGCCATCCCCTCCAGCAACCGCTCCACATAGGGATCACGGTCCTTGACCTCCAGCAGGTTGAGCATGCCGGCTTTTTCCGGGTAGGCGCGGGCGAACTCCTGGGCCGCTTCCTGCAGCAGGCGCATTTCCGCGTCGAAATAGTCACCCATGGAGGGCTCCTTCGGCACGGTATTCGAGTTCGGCCCGGCCGCTGCTGAAAAAAGTGGCCAGATAGCGGGGCGCCTTGCCGCAGCGGGTGCGGCCGGAGATCTCCAGGCGCAGGGAGCCCGAACCGGCCACCGCCGGCAGGGGGCGGACCTGGACCTGGGTCAGGCGGGATTCGAAATGGTCGATGCACTGCCGTACCGCCAGGACCAGCCCATCCAGGGAATAAGGGAGGGCCTCGAAAACCGCCGCCACATCGGGCAGGCCGTAGTGGGGGAGGTGGGGCAGGGTCTGGCGCCGGGCGTTGAGCAGCCGCTGCAGATGGTCGCGGATGCTCAGCAACAGGTCGGCATCGCCGCTGCGCGGGGCGTTGGCGGCCGGTTTGGTCAGGATTTCGAACAGCGTCGGGGCCATAGGGGGAGATCGGCTCAGCTGGGGTTGCGGTCAGAGGTACTGCCGAGGGGCAGGGCCGGTGGCGACCCTGCCCCTCGCGGGGGTTAACGGCCTTCAGTCCAGGAATCGGAGAACTCGATGTTGCCATCGAGATAGGTCCAGGTGATCTTGGCGTAGCGGGCCGAGATGTCCTCCAGGTGCGGGTAGCGCTCCTTGTCGATATCCTTGACGTTGTGCATGGTCGGCTTGACCGAAGTGATCTTCACCCCTTCGAGGGTGTGGCGGAAATACTCCTGCTCGGTGCCGGTATCGTCGATGCGATACCAGCGCAGTTCCACCTTGCGCAGGGTTTGACCGTTGCTGCAGGCTTTGTACAGGTACGGGGTGGCCGCATCGAAGGCCTTCATGAAGGTGAAGGGCTCATGCTTGCGGGTCCCGGTGAGGGCGCCCGAATCGTTGTCGGTGGGAATGCGCAGTTCGTGCTGGAAACCGAGAATTTCTATACTGCCTTCACGACCGCCGATGGTCACGGGGCCCTGAATGGTACTGCCTTGATCGTCGGTGATCCACATGTAGCCTGGAATAGCCATTGGTACGTCCTCCTCCTGTGGGGTTGAAGTGGGCGTCTGGGACGCCGGGGTAACTGCATGACAACGGGATCAGTTCAGCCTTCGGCCTTGGGCATCTGGCCGACCAGGTTGAGGCGCACATCGACCCCCTCGACCTGGAAATGCGGCACCACGTACAGGTTGACGCTGAAGTAGCCGGGGTTTTCCGGGATTTCCTGCACCACCACGCGGCTGTCCTTGAGGGGGTGGGTGGCGATCAGTTCCGGCTCGGGGTCCTTCATCTTGGTCACCAGGGTCTGCAGCCAGTCATTGAGCTCGTTTTCCAGCACCTGGCGGCTCTTGGTGGTGCCGATGCTCTCGCGCTGCAGCACCTTGAGGTAATGGGCGATGCGGGAGACCAGGAAAATGTAGGGGAGTCGGGCATTGATGCGGCTGTTGGCGGTGGCCTCGGCGGAGGTGTATTCGGCCGGCCGCTGCACCGAGTTGGCGCTGAAGAAGCAGGCGAAGTCGCTGTTCTTGTAGTAGCTCAGGGGAATAAAGCCGAGGTTGGCCAGTTCCAGTTCCCGGGTTTCGGAGATGATCATTTCCGTGGGAATCTTGGATTGGATCCCCTTGCCGGCGTCGTATTGGTGCAGGGGGAGGTTTTCCACCTTGCCGCCGGCCTCCGGGCCGCGGATGTTCACTGCCCAGCCGTGCTTGGCAAAGCTCTGGGCGATGTTGGCGGCAAAGGCGAACACGCCGTTGCCGAAGAGGTAGTTCTCGTGCCCTTCGGCCCGTACCGACTCCTCGTAGTTGAAGGTCCGCACCGGATTGCTGTTGCGGCCATAGGGGAGCCGCAGCAGGAAACGGGGAGTCACCAGGCCGACGTAGCGGCTATCCTCCGATTCGCGGAAGCTGCGCCAGCGGGCATACTCGGCCTTTTCCATGTAGTTGGACAGGTCGTTGATGCGGGGCAGTTCGTCGATGTTGTCCTTGCCGAAAAAGCGGCTGCCCACCGAGGAGAGGAAGGGGCAGTGGGCGCTGGCCGACACCCGTGAGAGTTCGGTGAGCAGGGCGATATCCTGGGCCGAGTTGTCGAATTCGTAATTGGCGATGACCGCGGAGATGGGCTGGCCGCCGGGGGTGTCGTACTCGTGAACGTAGACATGCTTGTACAATCCGGTCTGGATCGTCTCCGGGGATTCCTCGAAATCCTCCTGCAGATCCTCCTTGTTGCAGTCGAGCAGGTCGACTTTGATGTTGGAGCGGAAATCGCAGCGGTCGACCAGGAACTTCAGCCCCCTCCAGGCCGATTCGATCTGCTGGAAGGCGGGATGATGCAGCACCTGGTCGAGCTGGGAGCTGATCATGGAATCGATCTGGGCGATGTAGTTGTCGAGCAGGGTCTTGTCGATACGCTCGATCTGGGATTTGTTGCGGGTCGCCAGGTCGATGAAGACCTGGATGCCGGCGGTCAGGCGTTTGTCGAGGGAGATATCCGCCATGCGCGAGGCGTCGGCGAAGCTCTTGAGCTCGATATTCTCCTGCAGCGGGGCGATGTCGACCAGCCCGCACAGGCGCTGGTAGGTGCTCTGCTCTTCCAGGTCCGTCAGGGTGGTGGGTTTGACTTTCAGATTCTCATGGATGGCCATGGGTCTACTCCAATCGGCTCGAGGGATGGCTAAAGGTTCAGGCGCCCTGCAGGGACTCCGCTGCGGCTTTGGCGGCGACCACTTTCTCCAGTTCCTGTTTCAGTCCTTCCAGCTCCGGCTGGTTGTTGACGATTTTCTCCAGTTCCTTGCGGAACTTGGCGTTGTCGAGAAGGTTGGACTTGAGGTCTTTAAGCAGATTGCGCATGGCCATCATGCTGTGGAGTTCGGGGATCTGGCTGGCGACCTGTTCGGGGTGGAAGGAGCGCATGGAATCGAATTGCAGTTCCACGTCGATCTCGCTGCCGTCGTTCTTCAGCAGGTTGGGAACCTGGTAGCGGGCCTGGGGAGCCATGTCCTTGAGGACCGATTCGAAATTGTTCTTGTTGATGTTGATCCGCTCCCGGTCGGCGATGCGCCCCTGGGTCTTGCCGTTGCTGAAATCCCCCATCACCAGCAGTTTAAGAGGGAGTTCGAGCTTCTTTTTGGCGCCGCCGGTGACGACGTCCAGAGAGATGTTGATGCGGGCTTTGGGAATTTCCTTCTGAAAACTGTCGGCCATGATGCTCTCCTTTGTTGAGGCTCAATTGGATCTTTATGCGAATCGGACCACCGATGGATGGATGGTTTTCATGCTGATTCCTGAATTCGGGCTCCGGACTCCCCGGAGCGTTTAAAACAGCCGGGCCGCGGCCTCCAGGTCGATGCGGCAGATGCGGCTCTGCAGCTCGGCCATCTTTTCGCTCAGGGCTCCCCGCTCCTGCGCGGGGGTGCGCTGCAGCAGCGCCCGGGTCGATTCCAGGCTCAGGGTCCAGACCTGCAGGGCCAGTTGCTGGTCCCAGAGGTGCAGGGATTTCTCTTCCACCCAGGCCTGCAGTTCGTCAAGAACCGGCTGCGCGACCTCGGGCCGCCCTGCCTCCAGGCAAAGAGAGGCCATGGCCAGCTGCAGTTCCAGGCGTTGCTTGTCGTTGTCGGCCAGGCAGGTTTTGAGCAGCCCCAGGGCCGCGGGCAACTGCTGACTCTGCATCAGCGCCCGGGCGGCGGCCAGTTGTTCGGTAAGATGTCCCGTAGCAGGTCCTTGGGACCGCGAGGCAGCCTGGGCAGCCTGGGCAGGCGGTGCCGCAGGGGCGAGCCCGGCGAGCCACTGCCGGGTGGAACTGTCGGCGAAGGGTTCCCCGGCTTCGAACCGCAGGTTGGGCAGTTCCGGCAGCCGGCGGGTCAGGGCCGTGGTCTGCTCGGCGATAAGCCGGGCCAGTTCGGGTTGCTCCATCTGCCGGGCCGCCTGCCAGGCGTGGCGCTGCAGGTCGAGATCGAGGTGGCCTCCCGGCTCCAGGAACAGCTTTTCGCAGAGCAGGAACAAGGCCCGGGGCTGGCCCGCGGTCAGCAACTGCTGCAACTCGTTGCGGGCTGCGGCGCGGGGCGCCGGGATGCGCGTGGTGCCGTCCTGATGGGGAGGAAGGCTCAGGGCGGCCCAGCGCAGCGACCGGGTGTAGGCCACGGCCCGGCAGTCATCCCCGCTGGCCAGCAGGTAATCGCGGATCATGCGGGTCCATTGCACCAGCTCCCGCTCCGAGCCTGGGCGGTTTCCATCGGGCAGGGGTGGTTGGGGCGCAACCTGTCTGGGGGGCTCCGCCGCCCGGGTCACCTCCCGCAGCAGCGGTGCCACCTTGGGGGACTCTTCCTGGGGAGGCGGGAGGGGGGAGAGCCGCTTCTGCAGCCATTTGTCCAGAACCGTCCAGCGGGGTGCCGCCTCCCCCAGGTGGGTCAGGGCCCAGTGATTGACCCCGTCGATGACCTGGCGCAGCTCTTCCAGATGAGCCTGGTTCGCAGCTTCGGCCTGCTGCCGGGCATAGCTGTCGAGTTTGGTGTGGTTGAGCCAGGCCAGGGCGGCGACCCGGGCCGCTTCCTTGTGGGGATGACAGTCCCGGCCATAGCGCTCCAGCAGCAGCAGGTATCCACGGGCCGCCTCCAGCAAGCCTGGCAACCCTTCCACGTAGGCCGCGGCCAGCAGCAGGTAGCCCGCGACCCGCAGATCCCGACTGCGTTCGGCCAGCAACGGCCGGGCCACCTGCACCACCCGGGCATAGTCGTTCCCCTGGACCCGGTCGATCTCCTGCTTGATCAGCAAAAAATCGTCCAGGTAGCGGGGATCCTCCCCGCAGGGGTGCGACTGCAGGGGGCTTCCCAGTGCCTGCAGCCAGGCGGAGGGGGCGGATGTCACGGGGGCAACCTCCTGCGCTCTCATTGCAGCACCTCGCGGCGGCCGGCCTGGTAGAGCACCTCGAGCATGGAGGCATCGTCGCGGGCCAGCAGCTGCTTGAGGGGAGGAGAGCAGCGGTCCTCTCCGGGGCGGGTGGATTCCCGGCACAGGTCGAGGATGGAACCGTCGTCCACCGCCGGGTTCAGCAGTTGGGGCAAGAAGGAACTGGGCAGCGGGCGAAAGAACACCGTCAGGCGCGCCGGATGCAACGGTCCGGCACCATTCCAGAAATAGTGGGCTCGCCAGCGGTGGCCGTCGAGCACCGCCTCTATCAGCTGCAGCCAGAACATGACCCAGGTTCCGGTCTCCCCGTTAGCCGGCAGGGGCAGTCGCAGCCCCCAGGGAATGCGGGCCGGTTCCCGCAGGGTCACGGTTTTCAGGGCGCTGTAGAGGGCATTGAAGAGCGCCTCCCGGTGAGGGGCGGTTGTTCCGGTAAACAGGGCGCTCCAGAAATCCCCCATGCGGGTGGCCTTGAGGGGCTCGATCTGGCTGTCGAGCAGTTGCCGCCGGGTCAGGCCGGTGTCGCGCCGGCTGATCCGGTCGATCCGCCCGGTCAGCAGGCTCAGGGGTTCCTGGTTCCAGCGGGCCTGGCAGATGGCGGCGGCCTCTTCCAGGTAATCTCGATAGATATGCGGCACCAGGGCTTGCAGGTCCCTGGCCAGGTGATCCTCCGTCGCGACCAGGATCGCGAAGGGATAGGGGCGGCCGCTGCGGTCCTGGCTGGCACTCAGGGTTCCCGCCAGCGTCCGTTCCTGCCCCTGCCCGGCGAAGATGAAATTCACCGGGGGAAAGCTCCGGTAGACGTCAGGCCAGGCCCCCGGATGCTTGCGCGTGACCAGGCTGACCCCTTCCTGCACCCAGGTTTCAAAGGCCGCCATATCCGCTCCGAGCACATGGTGGCGGATGAAGTCGCCGTGAATCGGCAGCTTGCCGAAACATCCCACCCGCTCCGGCAGGCGTTGCAGGGGCTGGGCTGGGGTTGGTCTGGAAAATAATCCGAACATGCGTCTGCGTCTGCTCCCTGGGGTCCGCTCAGAACAGGTTTTCCGGAACCTGGAATCCGCTGAACAGGTTGGGGTCGAAAATACTGGTTTCCCGGTCGGCCTTGATCTTGAACTGGACGACGATCGGCGCCCCGTCGGCACCTTTCAGCTCCCAGACGTTGAGGAACTCGGTGCTGTTTTCCCGGGTGGTCCGCGCCTGCTCCAGCAGATGGAAAAAGCCCCAGATGCCGTCGAACTCGAGTTCGGCCCGGCCATTGCCCTTGCCGGTGATGCCATGAACCCTGGCTCCGACGCGATCTTCCCCCCCCGGCCAGCGGAAGGGACGCCACTCCTGGGGTTCGTTGCGGTAGCGGTAGGACTGCCCGTTGGCTTCGAAGTTCATTTCGCTCAGCCCCTTGCTCGGCATCGGGTAGACGGAGAAGCGGATCTCCGGTTCATCCTGGCCGCGGCGGAACAGGCTGTCGCTGATGCTGCGGGCCCGGGTGAGGGAGCGCAGGAACTCGTCGTTGAAGCCCGGGTTCTGGTCGAGCCAGGCTTTCTGGTTGTAGGAGCGGCGACCTTCGGACAGGAAGGGGCCCAGTTCATTCTGGACGAAAGACCAATAGGCTCCGTCGGTGGGGCGGAAGAAGTCCGCCAGATCGGCCAGGGCCACATCCCGACCGCGACGGTCGAAGGGGAAACGCCCCCGCAGTTTGCTGTTGAAATGGTTGACCACCAGGCTCTTCCATTCCCGCTGCAGCCCCTGGCGGGACTGATCCATGACGATCCCCCAGACATGGCGCAGCGGATCGGTGAGCATGCGGGACGCCACCCGCCGGGTGCGGGAATCGAGGCTGTTGAGCAGGCTGCTGGTGGCCGACCAGCTCCGGTAGAGATCGCTGCTGGCCCCGCCGCCGTTGAGGATGTTGGCGGAATAGCTCTTGGCCTCCCGGGAGACGTCGGCCGCCGCGGCCAGCTTTTCCGCTTCCCCCTGCACCGTGGCCACCGCCCGCAAATATTGCTCCAGCACCGGGCTGACGGTCATGTTTTCCCCGGGATCGACGAATTTGCGCAACTCCCGCAGCGGCGCATCCAGTTCGGGAACCACCGCCCGCGGGGCCGGTGTCTCTCCCGCGACCGCGGCAACCCCCATCGCCGCCGCATCGGCCGCCGCGGGCTCCGTCGGGTTGATGTTTTTCGAAACCTGGCGCAGCAGTTCGGCAATGGGGCCGTTGCTGCGGGCGAGGCTCTGGAGCTTCTGGGAGGCGTCGCCGAGGGAGCGGAAGCTGACCACCCGCACCGATTCGAGCAGTTCGTACCAGCTGGCGGCATACCGCTCGAAATAGAGTTGGCGGATTTCCTTTTCCAGTCGGGCGGCCAGGGCGGCGTCGATCTGTCCGTCGGCAGGGGAGGGGGCGGCACCCCCTTCTGCGGTCTCTGCCGCTTGGCCGGGAAGCTCGCCCAGCACCCAGTCCCCCCGG
>CAZYXS010000027.1:13960-26223 GCA_964650955.1 uncultured Desulfuromonadales bacterium
GCTGATCACCCCGGGATCCGAATCCCTGAGCAGGTCATCCAGGCGGAGATCGGGGAGGGACAGCTTGGCCTTGGTCAGCACCTGGGCCAGGAGTCGTTCGGCGTTGGGCGGGGTGCGCAGCTGCTGGCGGGCCTGCTGGACCAGATCGGTTCGGGTGCTCCAGGCCGTAGCCAGGGCGGGGTTCCCGGCCGGTGCCCGCAACTGCTGCAGGTACAGCTCGACCAGGGCGCCCAGGCGGGCTTCCTCCGTTTCGCTCAGGACCGCATCGGGCGTGGCTTTCAGGATCAGTTCCCGCCAGATCTTGGCCAGGGCGGGGCCGGCCTCTGCCAGGTAGAGGCGCGCCGGGTCGCCCAGCATCTGGTAGAGTTTAAGATCCTGGTAATACCCATCGCGGATCTTCTCCTGACCCTGTTCCGCCACGGCGATCCACTGTCGGCCATGGTTCTCCAGCCGGTATTCGAGGGCGGTGAGGGAGGGCCCAAACCCGTTGCGCTGGAAGGCCCGCAGCAACAGGGCCCGGGTGGGCTCGAGCTGTTTTTCCCCCTGGTAGATGCCGAACATCAGGTGCCAGGGGAGGCGGTTCTCATAATCGAGGAGGGTCTGGTAGTGGCCGTAGAGCTCGTTCAAAGGGGCAAAACTGCTGGCGGGAGAGGATTCCTCCCGGGCCAGTTCCTCCTGGAGGGCCTGGGCCAGGTCGGTTCCTCGGTTGATCAGCAGGGTATTGCTGGTCAGGGCGGTGCTGAGCAGCAGCACGCTGCCGGCGACCAGGGCCAGGCAGGCGGTGATCCAGGCGGTTTTCAAGGTGCGGTTGACCAGGGCGCTGCGGCGGCTTTTGCCGGCGCCCTGGGCATTGGGGAAAATCACGTCCTGGAACAGCTTCTTGATGAAATAGCTTTTCGGCTGGCGGCCGGCGCTGCCGGCGTCCTGATCGACATAGCCGAAGGCCTGGCGCAGGCTGCCGAGGATGCGCTGGATCGGGGTCCCTTCCTGGGTGGCGCTGGTGAGGTAGATGCCGCAGAAGCGCGGGGTCTCGCGGTAGGGGTTTTTCTGTACCAGCATGTTGACGAATTCCACCAGTTTTTCGGCCGCGGCCTGGAACTGGGCGGGGAAATCGAAAATCTCCTGTTTGGCTTCAAACCGCCTCTGCATGGAGAGCTTGCGCAGGCGTAGTTCCCCCAACCGCCGGTGCAGTTCGGCCATGCGGGTTTCAAAGGCGCCCGCCAGTTCCTGCTCTTCCCCCTCTTTGATCAGCCAGGCGCCCCAGACCTGATCCCGGTCGCTTTCGCTCAGGTCCTGAAAGAAGGATTCGAAGCCGTGCAGCAGGTCGCACTTGGTCAGAACGATGTAGATGGGGAAGCTGCAACCCAGTTGGCTGCTCAGTTCGTACAGGCGGTCGCGGATGATCTTGACGTGCTTCGCCAGCCCCCCTTCATCGGCGATCAGCAGGTCGGAAAGGCTCATCGCCACCAGCACCCCGTTGAGGGGGAGGCGGGACCGGTGCTTTTTCAGCATCGCCAGGAAAGTGGACCACTCCTCGCGGTCATCCTCCTCGGTGGTGTAGCGCCCGGCGGTATCGAGCAGCACCGCCTCGTTGGAAAACCACCAGTCGCAGTTGCGGGTTCCGCCCACCCCCTTGATGTCGATGTCGCGCCCCTGGGCGTAGGGGAAATGCAGCCCCGAGTTGCGCAGCAGGGTGCTTTTTCCGGCCGCCGCCGGACCGATGACCATGAACCAGGGGAGGGCGTAGAGAGCGGCGTTGCCGCGATAGCCCATCCCCAGTTCGGAGGATTTGAGGGAGGCGATCGCCTCATCCATCCGCTGCCGGAGTTCCTCGATATCCCGCTCCCGGCCGGTAGCGGACCCCCCCTGGGCCTGCAATTCGGCCTGAAACCGGGCGGCCTTGCGCCGCACCAGCAGCAGCCGCACCAGCCAGACGGTCAGGGCCAGCAGCAGGATGCCGGCAATCAGGGCCAGGCGGAGTTTTTCACTCTGCAAGCCGACGGACGGGCCGGCCCACCAGACCAGGGAGAGGAGCAGCAGCAGACCGACCAGGCGACTGCCGGTGCGGCCGAGGAGATAGGCTTGAATGACGATCAAAAACTTGTTCATTTGGTCGATCCACCGCTCTGGGTTGAAACAGGTTGGGAGTTCTGGGGCGCGGCCGCCGCGGCCGCCGGACGGGTCGGGATCAGGATGGCATCGCGCCGGGAGTCGATGCTGGCCACGCTGCGGTCGGCCAGCTTGGTCAAGGCCATGGAGTAGCCGAGATGGGTAAAGAAGATGATCGCCACCGTCACCACCGTGATCACCCAGTAGGGGACCTCCCGCCCGACCCGGGACATCAGGGGGACCGTCGGTACTCCATCGGGAGAGAGATTGGGATCCTGGACCCCCCGGTACCCTTCGATCTGGCTGCGCAGGTCGACCTGCAAGGCCATCAGTTGTTCCAGCCCGCGGATTTTGTAGATTCCCTCGAAGCCCAACTGCAGGCAGACGTAGTAAAGCTCCAGCAGGTCGAGATTGGCCTCCCCCCCCTGGCGCAGCAGGGTCAGCCGGTCAAAGAAGCCTTCCCCGGCCAGGTGGTCGCCGAACAGTTCCAACTGCAACGGTCGGCTCATCCACTGGGTGCGGCCGGGCCAGGCGGAATTGAGGACGACCTCGTCGATATAGGCGGCCAGGGCATACTTGGCGTCTTTCAGCACCAGGCTGCCGATCTGCCGCTCGAAGGCCATCCGCTCCATGATGTCGAATCCGGAGAGAATCTTCTCTCGGTAGTCGAGAGCGAGGGCGGCACCCCGGTCGCCGCGGATGAACACGGCCATCAGGCAAAAGATCGTTTCGCCGCATTCCAGCAGCGGGTTGAGAACTTGGCGGGTGGGTTCCTTGGTCATCAGCTTCATTCCTTGACGGATACCAGGTTGATCGAGGAGCCGGAGAAGACCAGTGGCAGGTAGAGTGCCAGACTGCGTTCCTCCAGGACCCGATTCCAAACCTCGCCCCGGGCTTCGAGGCGGAAATATTCATAACCGCTCTTGGTGGTGAGCTTGTTGGGGGGGCGCTGGGTGTGGACCACGCGGATACCCGGCAGGGCCGAGGCCACGGTGATTTCGATGGTCCCCCGGGAGGCGACCTTGATCTGGCGGGCGAAATCGGTGATCCAGGTCGGATCGTCGGCCTCGTGCAGGACCTCGAGGAACAGGGTGAGCTGCTGCAGGCTCGACTGATCCAGGTCCTGGGCGCTGCGCAGACTATCGGTCTCACGCACAAGGTTCAAAGAGGCGCTGCGGGAGCCCATGGCCAGGTTGAGGATTTCCGCCAGCTGCCGCTCGAAGGCGCGGAACACCGTGGTCAGATCCCCGTGCTGATAGCGTGGCAGGGCACTGGGGTCGAACTCAGGATGAAAGGCGCACAGGTGGCCGAGGGTCTGGCACAGCACCCGGTAGAGCAGTTCCGGGTGCAGGTCGGGGGTCTGCTGCAGGTGTTGCAGTTGCGGGTAGATGCCGCCGAGGCTTTGCAGGAGCAGGAACTGGCCGGGATCGGTGCGGGCGAACTCCCCCGGGCCGCCGCTGAAATGCAGGCGCCGCTCGTGCAGAGTCCGCAACCGGGCGCCGACCCCCTCCACCATGCGTCCCAATAGGGATTTGAGGTAGGCGGAGGCGCCGATGCGCACCAGCGGCGGCACGTACTCCTTGACCAGGCGATAGCTGCCGTCCCCCTGGTTGACGGCTTCGGCGATCTTGAGGGTGGCGAATTGGTCCCGTCCCTCGCCACCGGTCAACAGCAGCAGGTTCGGTCTGGCCAGCAGCACCTCCCGCTCCCGGCCGGGATCGTATTCATCTCCCAGTTGCCGGTAGTCGGCCTGCCAGGCGCTGATCTGGCCCCGTGCAGGATAGCCGGAGATCCCTTCCACCTGCTGGTTGGCCGGCAGGGCGAGGTAGATTTCCACCGTCTGCCCGCCTCCGGCTTCCAACTGCAGGGCCAGGGCCGGCTGTTCCGCGGCATCGTAGCTGGCCAGGCGGCCATCGGCAAAGATCACCTGGCAGTTCTGCAGCCGGAAACAGCCCGTTTCAAGAGCCTTTTCGTCCACGGAGCAGGCCAGCACCCCCCAGGCGAAGGGATGCAGGGCGCGGCTGCGCAACTGCTGACTGGCTTCCAACTGGCGGTCCCAGGCCTGGAAATGCTGCTGGCCGAGAAAGATCCCCTCAGCCCAGACCACCTTGTGCAATGCATTCATGGGGCTTCGCCTTTTGCTTTATGCCGAACTTACTCGGCGATGGCCACCGTGTTGCTTTTCAGATTCACGGTGAGTTTGCTGGAGAACTTCCGTCCGAAAAAGCCGTCGGCCACCGGGGCTACGGCCCGCCACTCCTCTTTTTCCGGTTTGCGGAAAATGGCCATCACGCCGATGTAGCGGGCCTGGGCATGCCGCTCGAAGGTCAACCGCTCCTGGGAGGCGGGGTTGATGGTCAGCGTTTCCTTGGTCAGCATGCTGTCGCCAAGGATGGCCAGGTCCTTCTTCCAGAGGTCGGTGAAACTGGCCTCGGTGAAGGCCTTGTCGTCCCCCAACTGGTAGACGTTGAGCATCACCGGAAGCGGTTCGTCGCTGTCGTTGAGGTTGAGGTTGGCCGTGGAGGAGATGGTCAGCCGGGCCTGGGGGGCAGAACAGGCCGTGGTCAGCGCCAGCAGGCTGATCAGCAGCAGGTGTTTGGCCGGGTGCAGCAAGGTCATGGGGGAGGTCCTTTCTGAAAGATGATTCCCAGCCTCCGGGGGAGGCTCAGGGGGATGGATTCCGTTGTTCCCGGGCGCGGGTGTAGCCGGTGACAAACCCGGCTATGACCAGGTTCTGGTGCCGCAACTGGCGGTTTTTTACATAGTCCCGGTGCAGTTTGCGATAGGTCCGCCACGCCAGGGGGCGGAGTCCGAACACATTCGGGCTGGCTGCCGCCGCCTTTTGCGGGCAGAATTGCTCCAGGGCGGTATCGGCAATTCCCTCCAACGCCGTCACCAGGGCCAATTGGTGTTGCAGCAGATCGTCCAAAAAACCCTGAAGTTTCCTGGCCCCGGTCTCCCCCTCCTTGAGCCATTGGCGAATCACAGTTTCCGGGTTTTGACCCTTGAAGGATTCATAGTCGTCGCCGAAAACCCGGCTGTAATTCAGGCCGAATTCTTCGGCAAAACAGCGTTGCCCTTCGGCCAGGCGGGCCAGGCCCCGCACCAGTACCTGCGCGGCGACTGATGGCTTGGGTTTGCTACTTGAGGCTTGCGGCGCATTCGCCTGATCCAGGGCGGCCTGCGGAAGCACAGTCGATTGCGGGCTTTTGTGTGGCATTGAGCTGCAAACCCCTGATAGGTTCAGACGTGGCACCGAAACAGACTACAGCACCTCCCGGCGCGGACTGCCTCGGTAGTGGTATCCCGGGTACCTAGATCCGTGTATTGTGCTGGGGTGTTTTTTGCTGCCGATGAGCGTGGTGCCCCGGCGGGCCCTCGCCGATTTCAGCGACGGCTACCGTAGCTAGGGGGTGGCTGGTCGAGAGGTACGATTCGCCTCCTCCATGTTCAAAAAGCTTCATTACAGAAAAAACATATGGGATGCTTAACTAGCATGCCGGGATTTATAGTGTCAAATGAATAAAGATTAGAATAGCTGCCTGAACGGGAGCCTGGTCAGGGAGAGCGATGGGGGAGCAAAGGTGCCGGTTCCCCTTGCCTGTCGGCGGTTCTTCGTGCTAGCTTGACCACTTGTCCGTATTTGAAATTCACGGCAGTGAGGATTCATGCGTCTTCCGCAACATCTTGCGATTATTATGGACGGCAACGGTCGCTGGGCCGAGCAGCGCCGGCTTCCGCGCATTGCCGGCCACCGAAAAGGGGTCGAGACGGTGCAGCAGGTGGTGCGCGGCTGCCGCGAGCGGGGCATTCGTTACCTGACCCTGTACGCCTTCAGTTCGGAAAACTGGGGACGTCCCGACGAGGAAGTCGGAGCCCTGATGAGCCTGCTTGGGGTCTATCTGCGTCGGGAGCTCAAGACCATGCTGCGGGAAGGGATCTGTCTGCGGGTGATTGGTGAAACTTCCCGGTTGCCCGTGGATGTCCAGGGGATTCTGCAGGATGCGGTGGCCCGCACCGCGGACCGCACCGCCATGACCCTGACCCTGGCCCTATCCTACGGCTCGCGGGACGAACTGCTGCGGGCGATACGCACAGTCGGTGCCCGGGTGGCGGCGGGGGAGATGCTGCCGGAACAGGTGGACGAAGAGGTGTTCTCCGGCTGTCTGGATACCGCCGGCCTGCCCGACCCGGACCTGCTCATCCGGACCTCGGGGGAGATGCGCATCAGTAATTTTCTGCTCTGGCAGATCGCCTACACCGAACTCTATTTTTCCGATGTCTACTGGCCGGACTTCAGCGTGCAGGAACTGCAACTCGCCCTGGAGGAGTATGCCCGGCGCCAGCGGCGCTTCGGCTTGACCGGCCGGCAGATTCGGGAAGGGGGGCAACATTAAACAACGGATTCTCACCGGCCTGGTGGCTTTGCCGCTGCTGCTGCTGTTCATCTACTATGCAGGCCCGGTCTGGTTTGCCGCTTTCGTGACTCTGGCCACGGTCATCGGCCTGCACGAATACTACGCCATGAGCCTGCCCCAGGGGCGGGAACTCGAGGTACGCCTGGCGCTGCTCGGCGGCAGCGCCCTGGTGCCGGTGGCGGTTGCATATGGACCCCTCGGCCTGCAGGTCGGGCTGACGGTGGCGATGTTCGGGTTTGCGATTCTGTTGCTGTTTCGCTTTCAGGATCTGAAGCGGGTGGTGCACGACCTCTCCCTGCTGCTGCTGGGGTTGCTGTACGTGCCGCTGCTGCTGGGGCATCTGGCGCTGCTGCACCAGTTGCCCTGGGGGCGGGAGTGGGTATTCCTGGTGCTGCTGGTGGTCATGGCTGGCGACACCGGGGCCTATTTCACCGGGGTTTCCATCGGCCGTCGCAAGCTCTATCCGGCCATCAGCCCCAACAAGAGTATCGAGGGAGCCCTCGGCGGACTGGTCGGAAGCCTGCTTGGTGCGCTGCTGGCCAAGTTCTGGTTCCTTCCCATCTTGAGCACCTTCGACTGCATTCTGCTCGGCCTGGGGCTGGGGGTACTGGGGCAGCTGGGGGACCTGTTCGAATCGATGCTCAAGCGCAGCTTCGGGGTGAAGGATTCGGGCACCCTGATCCCCGGTCACGGCGGCATCCTCGATCGTCTCGACAGCCTGCTGTTCGCCTTTCCTCCAGCCTATTACTACGCCCTGATCCGTTTTGTCGACTGAGCCTATCCTCATGAAACGACTGGCCATTCTCGGATCCACCGGGTCCATCGGCGTCAGCACCCTGGAGATCGTCGCCGCTCACCCTGAGCGCTTCGAGGTGGTGTCCCTGACCGCTGGCAACAACCTCGAACGCCTGGCCGAGCAGGTGCGCCGGTTTCGGCCGCAGTTGGTGGCAGTGCTGCGGGAGGAGGATGCCGACCGCCTGCGCCGGCAGTTGGGGCAAAACGGGACCACCATCGTGGCGGGGATCGAGGGGTTGATCGCCTGCGCCACCCACGCAGCGGTGGACATGGTGGTGTCGGCGATTGTGGGCGCTGCCGGCCTGATGCCGACCATGGCCGCCATCGAGGCGGGCAAGGACATCGCCCTGGCCAACAAGGAAACGCTGGTGACCGCCGGTCCCCTGGTGATGGCGGCGGTGGCCCGCAAGGGGGTGCAGCTGTTTCCCGTCGACAGCGAGCATTCGGCCATTTTCCAGTCCCTGCAGGGGCACCGCCACAGCGATGTGCGCCGGTTGATCCTGACCGCCTCCGGTGGCCCCTTCCGTGATCGCGCCCTGGCCGAACTGAAGCATGTCACCCCGGCCGATGCCCTGGCTCATCCCAATTGGAGCATGGGGCGCAAGATCACCATCGACTCGGCCACCATGATGAACAAGGGGCTGGAGGTCATCGAGGCCTGCTGGCTGTTCGATCTGCCGCCGGAGCGGGTGGCGGTGCATATCCACCCCCAGAGTATCATCCATTCCATGGTGGAGTACGTCGATGGGGCGGTGATCGCCCAGCTGGGCATCCCCGACATGAAGACCCCCATCGCCTATGCCCTGTCCTATCCCGAACGGCTCCCCCTCGACCTGCCCCCCCTCGACCTCTGCACTCTGGCCACCCTGACCTTCCAGGCGCCGGACCTGCAGCGTTTCCCCTGCCTGGGGCTGGCCTACCGGGCCTTTGCCATGGGGGGGACGGCCCCGGCGGTGCTCAATGCCGTTAACGAGGTGGCGGTGGACGCATTCCTGGCCGGCCGGATCGGGTTTCTCGACATCGCCGCCACCATCCGCACCACCCTGGAGGAATGCCGGCCGGCACCCCTCGACCATATCGACGACGTCTTGCGGGCCGACCGTTGGGGGCGCACCCACGCCCGGCGCCTGCTGGACGGAACGCCATAACCTGGAGGCTGCATGCTGACCCTGTTCGCCGGCATCGTGATGCTCGGCATTCTGATTTTCGTTCACGAACTCGGGCATTTCTGCGTGGCCAAGCTGGCCGGCGTCAAGGTGCTGAAATTCTCTCTCGGCTTCGGCCCCCGGTTGGTTTCCCGCAAGTGGGGGGAGACCGAGTACATGATCTGCGCCATCCCCCTGGGGGGGTATGTGCAGATGCTGGGGGAGGGGAGCGGTGAGGCCGGCGAAGACGGGCCGCTCACCGACGAGGAAAAGGCCCGCTCCTTCGCCGAAAAACCAGTATTGCACCGCACTGCCATTGTGGCTGCCGGTCCCGCCATGAACCTGCTCCTGCCGTTTCTGATCCTGCCGCTGGCCTACCTGGTGGGGGTCAACCTGCCGGCCTTTCTCGATGAGCCTCCCTGCATCGGTTACGTGGTGCCTGAGTCGGAAGGTGCCAAGGCCGGGTTCCAGGCGGGTGACTGCATCCTGACCATCAACGGCGACCGGATGGGGGCCTGGCACGACACCAACCGTGCTTTGATCGAGCATGTGGGGACGGAACTGCGCATCGAGGTGAGTCGCGGCGGCGTCCAGGAACTGGTGCGATTCTCCCCCAAGGAAGGCGCCCTCGAGGGGCTGCAGTCCATCGGCCTGCTTCCGCCCCAGGAAGCGGTGGTCGGGGCCCTGGCCCCGGGCATGCCGGCGGAACAGGCCGGGCTGCGAGTGGGGGACCGAATCCTGCAGATCGGCGAGGCGGGCATCGAGTCCTGGTATGACCTCAAGCGGGTGATCCAGAACAGTGAAGGGGCTGCGTTGCCTTTCCTGGTGGAGCGGGAAGGGGGGCAGCAGACCTTCGAAATTCAACCGGTGCGGGACGAGGCCAACGGGCAGGAATACCTGATCGGGATCGCACCGCAGCAGGAGACGGTGTTCAAACGTTTCGGCCTGGTCGAGGCGATCAAGGCCGGCGCCGACCGGACAGTGGAACTGATCGAGCTGACCATTACCTTCCTCCAGAAGCTCTTCACCGGCCACGTTTCCACCAAGAATATCGGCGGCCCCATCACGGTGGTGCAGATCGCTGGGCAGGCGGCCCAGACTGACCTTTCGGCGATCCTGTCGGTGCTGGCCTTCCTCAGCATCCAGTTGGGGATACTCAACCTGCTGCCGATTCCCATTCTCGACGGTGGACACCTCTTCTTCAACCTGGTCGAACTGGTGTTCCGCCGGCCCCTGTCGCTGCGCACCCGGGAGGTGCTGCAGCAGATCGGCCTGGTGCTGCTGGTGTTGCTGATGGTCCTGGCCTTCTACAACGACATCATGCGGTTGTTTTTGGGCGGGCAATGAGCCAGGAACTGATTCTCACCATCGCCACCGCCTCCCGCGCCGGCAGCGTCGCCGTCAGCCGTGGCGAGACGGTGCTGGGGGAAATCCTCCTCAATGGCGGGGCCAACCACACCGACCGGCTCCTGCTGAGTCTGCAGCAATTGCTTAGCGATCTACAGTTGACGCCCGAACAGTTTGATGCTTTCGCGGTGGTGCGGGGGCCCGGCTCTTTCACCGGTTTGCGGGTGGGGGTTGCTACTGTCAAGGGGTTGGCCATGGCCACCGGCAAGCCGGTGATTCCCTTGTCATCCCTGCAGTTGCTGGCTTGCCAGGCGCCTTTGGCCCAGCATCCGGTCTGTGCCCTGCTCGATGCACGCAAACAGGAAGTCTACAGCGCTCTTTACCAATGGGAGGGAGGGCGCCCTGTTCCCCTCGGCCCCGAACGGGTGCTGCCACCGGAGCGGTTGCTGGAGAGTCTCCCCCCGGAGGTGCTCCTGGTTGGGGACGGTTGCCTGACCTATCGTACTCTGATCGTGCGCCGCCTCGGCAGCCGTGCCCACATTCTCCCCTGGACCTGCCACTTGCCCCGGGCCTCCAGCGGCGCGGCCCTGGCCTTGACCGCCCTGCGCGCCGGGGAGACTACCTGCGCCGCCGCCCTGATCCCCATTTACATCCGACCATCCGAGGCTGAAATCAATTGGTTACGGCAGCAGCAGCAGACCAGCCAAGGCGGTTGACAAGGCGTCGGCCATTGGCTATTTTAAAAAGGCGTTTTCCCTGTTTGCTAGCCACCTATGCCAAGGAGGTGTCCAATGGAGGAAAAGGATCAGTCGCTGGTGCAGCAGTTGTTTGACGGCAATGCCCGTTTTCGGCTGCTGTACGAGGAACATCAACTGCTGGAGAAAGAACTCGCACAGATCAACACCAAGCCCTTTCTGACCCCCGATGAAGAACTGGAAAAACGCAAGATGCAGAAAATGAAACTCGCGGGGAAGGATGAAATGGAGCGGATGCTCAGCCGCTATCGACAGTAAAGGTGGCCAGAAAAACATCTAACTTACGAGAATCAAAGGGTTTGGGCGCTTCGTCTGAACCCTTTGCTATATCAGCGCAGGTTCAGGTTGTCTAAACGCAGCTTTGCCGGGGCCATACGACCACGGTTGTCAAGGTCGTTTGACCCCGTTTATGTTGGCCCACTTTCAAAGGAGAGTCTTTCCCATGAGCGCCAAACGCAGTGATGCCATCACCCAAGGTTTCGAACGTACCCCTCACCGTGCTCTGCTCAAGAGCACCGGGGTCCCCAACGAGCAGATGGACAAGCCCTTCATCGGCATCGCCTCCTCCTTTACCGACCTGATTCCAGGCCATACCGGCATGCGGGATCTCGAGCGCTTCATCGAGAAGGGGGTGCACAGCGGCGGCGGTTATTCCTTCATCTTCGGCATTCCCGGGGTGTGCGACGGCATCGCCATGGGGCACAAGGGGATGCATTATTCCCTGCCGACCCGGGAACTGATTGCGGACATGGTGGAGTCCATCGCCGAGGCCCATCGCCTCGACGGCCTGGTGCTGCTGACCAACTGCGACAAGATCACCCCCGGCATGCTGATGGCCGCCGCCCGTCTCGACATTCCCTGTATCGTCGTCACCGCCGGCCCCTCCCAGACCGGGACCGGTCGGGAGGGGAAACGCTTCTCCTTCGTCACCGACACCTTCGAGGCCATGGCTCAGTACAAGGCCGGGGTCATCGACGAGAAACAGCTGATGGTCTGCGAGGACAACGCCTGCCCCACCGCTGGCTCCTGCCAGGGGCTGTTCACCGCCAACACCATGGCGATCCTCACCGAGACCATGGGCATGAGACTGCCCCGTTGTGGCACCGCGTCGGCGGTTTCTTCGCTGAAGCGGCGCATCGCCTTCGCTTCCGGCGAGAAGGTCGTCGACCTGGTGCGCAACAATGTCACCCCCCGGCAGATCATGACCCGCGAGGCCTTCGAAAACGCCATCCGCGTCGACCTGGCCCTGGGCGGCTCCTCCAACACCGTGCTGCACCTGCTCTCCATCGCCCATGAGGCGGGGGTCGAACTGCCCCTTGAGGCCTTTGACGAACTCGGCCGCACCACGCCCCAACTGGCCTCGATGAACCCTGGGGGGATCCACTTCATGGAGGATCTGGACGCGGCCGGCGGGGTGCCGGCGGTGCTTTACCAACTCCGCGATCGCATCTGCGACAATCCGACCCTGCTGGGGCTCTCCATCAAGCAAATCGTCGAAAGTGTTGCCAGCGTCGACGAAGAGATTGTGCACCCGGTCAGTGCCCCGGTGCGCCCCGAGGGGGGGATCGCCATCCTCAAGGGGAATCTGGCTCCCCTTGGCGCGGTGGTCAAGCAGTCGGGGGTGTCGGAGAAGATGATGAAGTTCACCGGTACGGCCCGCTGCTTCGAGTCGGAAGAGGCGGCCATGGCAGCGC
>CAZYXS010000028.1:0-26065 GCA_964650955.1 uncultured Desulfuromonadales bacterium
CCGTCGAGGAAGACCGTTTCGCCCGGGCGGCGGTTCTTGAACAGCAGTTGCGGCGTAGAGTTCATCCCGTCACCTCCGCCCGCTGCTGCTCCAGAATTGCGTCGATCTTCTCCGACGTCAGATTCCCGTAGGTGGTCAGGCCGATCATCATCGCCGGCGCCTCGCCGCAGGCGCCGAGGCAACAGGTCGGCAGCAGGGTGAAGAGGCCGTCGGCGGTGGTTTCGCCTGGGGCGATGCCGAGTTTCTGCTGCAGGTAGGCGAAGACGCTTTCCGCCTCCCGGGTCCAGCAGCAGATGGAATCGCAGACGTGGATCACCCGCAAGCCCACCGGCTGGCGGAAGATCTTGTCGTAGAAGGTGGCGATCTCCTCGACCTTCAGCGGCGAAGTGCCAAGGATCCGCGCCGTCAGTTCCACTCCCGCGTCCGGCACCCAGCCGTGATGGCTCTGGATGGCCCGCAGTACATCTACCACCAGTTCCATGGGGTGGTCGATGCTGGCGGCCTTTTCCTTGAAGGCATCGATGTCGTATTGAGGTAAAAGTTCCGTCATCTGCCGCCTAGTCCGCCAGCACGTCGAGGGGCACCGCGAGGGCTTTGGCAATAGCCGCCATGGTTTCCAGGGTTCCCTGCCGCTTGCCGGTTTCGATCTGCGACAGGTACGGCTTGCTGATGCCCGCCCGCTCGGCCAACTCCTGCTGAGTCAGACCGCGCTCCTCACGCCAGAGTTTGATGGGGGCTTCTCCCGCCAGTTCACGGCGCAGGATGGCGTCGGGCACCACAAACTCCCGCCCGCCCCGGTAGCTTTCGGCGAACTCGGCGACCACCTGGGCATCGGCCTCGTCCTCCAGCAGTTCGAGGTAGTGGCGGTAATCGTCATAGGAGATCACCGCAAATTCGGGCTTGCCATCCTTTTCGATAATCTGGGCTTTCATTTGTACACCTCGCCACGGGGGGCAATCCGCACCACGGCAATGACCAACCGCTCTTCCTGCACCAGATAGACCACTCGCCAATCCCCGACCCGCAGCCGGTAGCCGGGATGGTTGGTCAGTTTGCGCAGGTTGTTGTTGGGCGCGAAGGGGTCTGCCGCCAACATCTCGATTTTCTCCAGGAGCAGTTTGGCGACGTTGCGCGGCAGGCTTTTAAGTGCCTTGCGTGCCTCTTTGGAATATTCAACGCGATAGATCGTCATGTTAGCATATCGCTAACTTGGCGGCAAACAAGAATTGAATCGACAACTCCCGCGGCATGGTTTAGCGGTCCAGGTCGGCAAGCACGAAGTCGATGGAGCCGAGGATGGTGATCAGGTCGGCGACCAGCCAGCCCTTGCTCATCAGCGGCAACGCCTGCATGTGGGCGAAGCTCGGGGTGCGGATGCGCATGCGGTAGGGGACGTTGTTGCCGTCGGAGACGGCATAGTAGCCGCACTCCCCCTTGCTCGACTCGATGGCGCGGTAGCATTCCCCCTTGGGTGGGGTCAGGCCGCGGGTGACGTTGACGAAGTGGTGGATCAGGCTTTCGATATCCTGCAGCCCGTCTTCGCGCTTGGGATAGACGTAGCGATAATCCTCGCCGATCCAGCGCCCCCCCGGCATCTGCGCCGCTGCCTGTTTGACGATCCGCAGGCTCTGGCGCATCTCTTCCAGCCGCACCAGATAGCGGGCGTAGCTGTCGCCGCCCGTGGCGGTGGCGATCTCGAAGTCGAATTTCTCGTAGCCCGAATAGGGCATCGCTCGGCGCAGGTCCCAGGCCATCCCGGTGGCGCGCAGGTTGGGGCCGGAGAAACCCCAGTCGATGGCCTGCTCCCGGGTGACCGGGCCGATCCCCTCGGTGCGCACCCGGAAGATCGGGCCATCGGTAAGCAGGGTGTTGAACTCCTCGATGCGGGCGGCGAAATCCCAAGTGAAGGTGTCGACCACCCCCTTCCATCCCTCGGGCAGGTCCTGGGGGACGCCGCCGATGCGGAACCAGGAGGGGTGCATGCGGCCGCCGGTGATCATCTCGACGATGTCGAAGATTTTCTCCCGGGACTCGAAGGCGTAGAAGACCGGGGTCATGGCGCCGACGTCGTGGGCGAAGGTGCCGAGCCAGACCAGGTGGTTGGCGATGCGGAACAGCTCGCAGAGCATCACCCGGATGTACTGGGCCCGCTCCGGGACCTCGACCCCGAGCAGGGTCTCCACCGGATGCAGGTAGGCGAGGTTGTTCTGCACCCCGGAGAGGTAATCGATGCGGTCGGTGTAGGGGATGAACTGGTTCCAGTGCTGGCGCTCGCCCACCTTCTCGGCGGCGCGGTGGTGGTAGCCGATGTCGGCGTCGATGTCGACGATCTCCTCCCCCTCGAGCTTGAGCACCAGCCGCAGCACCCCGTGGGTGCCGGGATGGTGAGGGCCGAGGTTGAGGATCATCGTTCCTTTTTCCCCCTCGACCGGTCGGCCTTTGAAGAAGTCGGCGCCGTCGGGGGGGATCATGGTAGCGGCGGTTGCCGCCGTGTAGGGAGCCATTTCGGTGGCACGGTAGGGGTGAGTCTTGCGCAGCGGATAACCGTTCCAGTTCGGTGGCATGAGGATGCGCCGCAGGTCGGGATGTCCGGCAAAACGCAGGCCGAACATGTCGAAGACTTCCCGCTCGTACCAGTCGGCATTGGGCCAGATGCTGGTGGCGGTGGGGACCTGGACGCTTTCGTCGGCCACCGGTACCTTGATGCGCAGGTAGCCGGGGTCGTCGAAATTGAGCAGATGATAGACCAGGGTGTAGTCATGCTCCGGGCGGCGGGCGCGGGCGCTCTCGTCGACGGCGGTGATGTCCTCCAGGCGGCGGAACTTCTGCGGCGCCTCCTGCTTGAGGTAGCGCAGCAGATCGGGCAGCTGGCGCGGCTCGGTCAGCAGTGTCGGCATGTCCTTGGCGGCCTCGTCGTAGCGCACCGCCGCGCCGAAGCGTTCCTCCAGGGCCCGGCGCAGATCGGGGGTGGACGGGGCGAACTCGACCTTGGGCTGGGGCGGCCGCCACATCTGCTCGGAGCGGCTCTGCCAGAATTTCGGGTGCTGCATGGAGCTGCCGCGGATCGGGCTGTTGCCGTAACCGGGGCCCCGCGGGTCGCGGCTCTTGCTGGCGCCGTCCACCAGCACCGGCACCGTGGTCCCCTCGCTGCCGCCGGTCAGGCCCAGCACCTTGCGGGCCGGGCGCTCCTCCCGGGCGATCTTCTCCTGCAGCAGCAGCAGCCCCTGCAGGAAGGCCTCCGGGCGGGGTGGGCAGCCGGGGATATAGACATCCACCGGCAGCAATTGGTTGACCCCCTGGATGACGCTGTAGACGTCGTACATCCCCCCCGAGTTGGAGCAACTCCCCATGGAGACGACCCACTTGGGATTGGCCATCTGCTCGTACAGGCGCAGGATCGAGGGGCCCATCTTCTTGAAGGGAGTACCGGAGATGACCATCAGGTCGGCTTCCCGGGGGGTGCCCCTCAGCACCTCGGCGCCGAAGCGGGCCAGGTCGAAGCGGGGCGTCATGCTGGTCATCATTTCGACGAAACAGCAGGAGAGGCCGAAGAACATCGGCCAGAGACTGTTCTTGCGACCCCAGTTGATGGCGTCGTCGAGGGTGGTGAGGATGACGTTGTCGGGGATCTCGGCGCTCATTGGTCAGTCCTCCGCTGCCGCAACCGCCGCTGGGCGCTCGGGCCCCAATCGAGACCGCCGGTTTTCCAGAGGTAGACCAGGCCGAGAAAGAGGATGACGATGAAGAAGGTGATCTGCAGGTAGCCGGCCCAGCCGAGGAGGTCCCAGGCCACCGCCCAGGAGACGATGAAGATCGCCTCGACGTCGAAGACGATGAAGAAGATCGCCACCAGGTAGAAAGGGACCGGTTCGCCGAGGCGGGCCTCGCCGGTGGGGGCCACCCCCGATTCGTAGGGTTCCCCCTTTAGGGGCGCGCGGGTCTTGTGTCCGAGGTACCAGGCCAGGAACAGCAGGATGCCGATCAGCACCGTGGCGATCAGGGTGTAGAGGCCGAGGGAGAGCAGCGCCGACAGATCCGGGGCGGCTTCGCCCCCCGGGGGGGCGCTCGGCAGGTTGGGCAGGGTCGGCAGGGACATGGGGATCCGTCGGCGAAAACAGTACAACAGACCGGTTCATCCGGCCTGATCACAACCTCCCGGCCCGCTCGGGGCGGGGGATCAAAACCAGATTAGAGTATCACAGATTCCGGCTCTGTCCATGCTCCGATGGCCGGGATTCAGCGCCCGGCGGAAATGGCGGCGCGGGCCAGTTCGTCGCAGCGCTCGTTCTCCCGCATCGTTCGATATCGCCGGGCAAAATCCCCCTGCAGGCGCATTGGTCGATAACAATCCCATGGAATTTCAAGTCGTTATCACGGATTTATCGCCCAGGTATCGCCCTGCAGGGAAAAATATCGCCCTTTTTGTCCGATAATCTATCCCGCCATCCGGTATCGCCGGCCGCGTTTTTCCCCTTCGTGCATCACCTGCCCGGTGGCAATGAGGGCGTCGATGGCGCGCTTGACCTGCTTGTAGGGGATCTCCGCTCCGATTCTCTGATTGATATCGCCGATAGCTGAATCCGGGTAGCGACGGAGATCCTCGACGATCAGGGCCTGCAGGCGATGGGGCTCGATCCGCCTCAGGGTGGTGCTGGTCGGAAACTCCAGCCGCCGCAGCACCTCCGGGTCGACGAAATAGCGCGTTGCCTGGGTTTTCCCGGCCGTTTGCACCAGCCCCCAGCTCAGCAGCCGGCTGGTCCAGGGGGGCAGCGCATCGACGGAGGGCAACTCCAGCGCCTTGGCCAATTCCCGGGCCGTCAGGGCTTCGTGCTGGGCGAGCAGACCGAGAGCGATCCGCTCCCGTTGGGTCAGCTGAAAGGTTTGATCCGCCTTGGCCAGGAAGTCGATCACCTGGGGCTTGAGAATCCGCCGCCGCACCGTGACCTCGAACCGGTCCGGCCCCTCCTTGGCCTCAGGCACCGGCTTCCCCTGCGACAGCAGCACTTCGTACATCTTGTCGTAGCCGCTCCCCTCCCGCTCCATCAGCTTCAGGTCGTGGAACACCCGGGCCAGATGCTCGTTGCGCCGCACCGTGGTGTGCAGCAGGTTCTGCGGGGTGACCCCCAAGGGCAGCAATCCGGGATTCACTACCTCGAGCCGGTCCGGATGCAGATTCAGAAAGATGTCACCCCGCTGGGTATAGGGTCGGTGGACCAGGGCGTTCACCAGCAGTTCGCGGATGACGATCTCATCGTAGAGGGGCACATGCTGGCGGAAAAGACCGTCTGGCAGTTCGTAGCGCTCGCGGAAATCCGGCACCTCCCGCCAGACCGCCTCGATCAGCTCCATCGGCGACAGGCTGAAATCGTCCCAGGGGATCTTGTTCACCTTCTTGCCCAACTCATCGTACTTGATGAACTGGATCACCGGCGCCGTCCCGAGCCGCGCCCGATCCTGCCGGCGGCCGACGCAGAGAATGCCCAGGTTGGTCAGCCACTCCCCCTGGGCCAGCAGGTAATGCTCCAGCAGCTCATCCCCGGTCTTCTCCTTGACCGACTCCTTCACCCGATCGGAGGCCCGGATGCCGGCAATGAAAGCAGCCAGCTTCTGCGGGTCAGTTCCGCTGCGGGGGATGTGCAGCGAGGTCTGGGTTTCCCAGGGGAGCGCCGAGCGCTCGGCGGCCAACCGCATCACCTCGTCCCCCACCACCGGCTTGCTCTCGTCGGCAACCCGCAGAAAGTATTGACCATCGGGTGTTGACGCCACGGCCAGCGACCGGGGAATGCGCAGTTCGATGTATTCGGCGTCGTTCTCGGCCCGGCAGATTTCCGGCAACACTGTGACGTTGACTGTCCGCTCTCCCATCCGGCGGCGGATCAGGTCGGGGAGAGCCGGTTCGATGCTCTGACCCACGGGAGGCAGGTCGGCGTTATTCTCGATGCCGATCAGCAACCGGCCCCCCTGGGCATTGGCGAAGGCGATGCAGTCCTTGGCGAGTTCCTTCCAGTCCGCGGTTTTGCCGGTGACCGTCCGCAGGGATTTCTTGTCGAGGAGCTGCCCTTCCTGGCTCATGCCGCGGCCTCCTTCGGGGCTGCAATATGGCTCATATCCTGGATGCCGGACATGGGTTTGGGGAGAAGCAATGGTTTTAAAGCCATCAGGCATCCTCTTTGTCTGAAAGTATTGCCAATTAGGTAGCCATTGGCAGAGAGAATGTCAGCTACACGATCCTAACCAGCGGAAGATTATCATTTCTTCAGACTGTTCGGAATCGAAAAGCTCAGGCGGGGGGAAAGAGCAGCAGGTAGAGCCTGACTGACCTTGGGAGATGATTTTAGGCAGCACTTCAACAGTTTCCAGCGCAGTGCCAGCCAACTTGGAGCAAGCCTGACGGGAAAACTGGATTTGAGTGCGTTAGTCGAAAGGATTCAGTCGGTCAGGGGGGGACCTGCTGAACTCTCAGCGCCCGGCGGAAATGGCGGCGCGGGCCAGTTCGTCGCAGCGCTCGTTTTCGGCATGCCCGTTATGCCCCCGCACCCAGACCCATTCCACCTGGTGCAGGCGGCTCAACTCCAGCAGCCGCTCCCAGAGGTCGCGGTTGAGCACCTCTTCCTTTTTGGAGTTTTTCCAGCCGTTGCGGCGCCAGCCGTGAATCCACTCGGTCATCCCCTTGACCAGGTACTGGGAATCGGTGGTCAGGCGCACCTTGCAGGGGCGTTTGAGGGCTTCCAGGCCGGCGATGGCGCCGAGCAGTTCCATGCGGTTGTTGGTGGTCTGGGGGGCGAAGCCGGAGAGCTCCTTGGTCTGGCCGCCGGCGCGCAGGATGGTTCCCCAGCCGCCGGGGCCGGGGTTGCCGGAGCAGGCGCCGTCGCTGAAGATGTCGACGAGGGTGAGGTCTTTGCTCAAGGGTCGTCTCGCTCGGGAAGGGTGGTTGAAAGGCAGCATGCCATAACGAAAACAGCCCCGCTACCGAAATAGCGGGGCTGTTTTCTGTTTGGCGTCCCCAGGGGGATTCGAACCCCCGTCGCCGGCGTGAAAGGCCGGTGTCCTGGGCCGGGCTAGACGATAGGGACTTGAAAAACTTCAAGTACCTAGCAGGAAATGAACCTGCGGTGGTACGGTGGTAGTGGTGAGCCGCGTTGGGATCGAACCAACGACCATCTGATTAAAAGTCAGATGCTCTACCATCTGAGCTAGCGGCTCGTTGCGAGGGCCAATTTATACAAAACGGGCCGACGGATGTCAACCGGTTTTTTCTATTTTTTTCCCCTCATCAAAGATTTGTTTTTCACCCCTGGGCGAAGGGGTTGCGCAGCTGGATGGTCTGGTCGCGGCGCGGGCCGACGGAGACCAGCAGGATCGGGCAGCCCGTCACCTGCTCCAGTTTCTGCACGTAGGCGCGGGCTTTCTCCGGCAGTTCCTCGAAGGTTTTGGCGCCGGTGATGTCGCACTTCCAGCCATCCACCTCCTCGTAGACCGGCTTGCACTCCCTGAGCACATCCAGATCCATGGGAAACTCCTCGAGCAGTTCGCCGCGGTAGGAGTAGGCGGTGCAAAGCTTGATGGTTTCCAGGTCGTTGAGGACGTCCATCTTGGTGATGGCCAGGCCGGTCATGCCGTTGGTGCGCACCGCTTCGCGCAGGGCGACGGCGTCGAACCAGCCGGTGCGGCGGGGGCGGCCAGTGGTGGAGCCGAACTCGTTGCCCGTCTGGCGCAGCCGCTCACCCATGTCGTCGAGCAGCTCGGTGGGGAAGGGCCCCTCGCCGACGCGGGTCACATAGGCCTTGGAGATGCCGATGACCTCGTCGATGAAACGGGGGCCGACGCCGGTGCCGGTGCAGGCGCCGCCGGCCAGGGTCGAGGAGGAGGTGACGTAGGGGTAGGTGCCGTGGTCGACGTCGAGGAGGCTCCCCTGGGCCCCTTCGAACAGGACGTGCTTGCCTTCGGAGATGCTCTGGTTGAGCAGCACCGAGGCGCGGCCCAGGTACTTCTCCAGGGCCTTGGCGTATTCGCCGTACTCGGCCAGGATCGCCCCTTCGGAGAGGGGGGGCTCGCCGAGCAGCTTCTCGAGGATGAAGTTCTTCTCCGGCAGCACTTCCTTGAGCTTGCGGGCGAAGGTCAGCGGCTTGACCAGGTCGATCAGGCGGATGCCGCGGCGGCCGATCTTGTCCTCGTAGGTGGGGCCGATGCCGCGGCCGGTGGTGCCGATCTTGCGGTCGCCGGACTGCTTCTCCCGGGCGATGTCGATGGCCTTGTGGTAGGGCATGATGATGTGGATGTTGCCGTCCACCACCAGTTGGCGATCGTCCTTGAGGTAGCCCTTCTTCTTCAGCTTGTCGATCTCCTCGAGGAAGACCTTGGGGTCGAGCACTACGCCGTTGCCGATGATGCAGCGCTTGCCCTCATGCAGGATGCCCGAGGGGATCAGGTGCAGGATGGTCTTCTCGGTGCCGACCACCAGGGTGTGACCGGCATTGTTGCCCCCCTGGTAGCGGACCACGTCGTCGGCATACTCGGTATAGATGTCGACAACCTTGCCCTTCCCTTCGTCGCCCCACTGGGCGCCCACGATAACCAAATTGGCCATGATGTTCTGTTCTCCTGATGGATTTATTACAGGGTGAAACCTGCGGCGAGAAGGTCCCGGACGGGGACCGTCCGTTCCGAGTCGTCGCCGAGATCGATGATGCGCGCCTCGGCGGCCTGCTCGCCGAGGTAGATCAGGGTACGGAAATGCATGCGCCGGGCGTAGTCCAGACTGGCCGGCAGTTCCCGGGGGATGATGTCCCGGGCGACTGAATAGCCGGCGGCGCGCAGCGCCCGGGCCACCTGCTGGGCCGGTTGTTTGTCCGCTCCGGCCTGGAAGATCAGTGCGTCGCTGTGGCGCAGGGCGACGGCATCCAGCTCCCGATCGAGGGCGAAGAGCAGGCTCAGAATATTGAAGGCGAAGCCGGTGGCAGGCGCCGGGTAGCCGTAGCGGGCGGTGAGGTTGTCGTAGCGGCCGCCGGAGCAGACCGCCCGGCCAAAGCCGCCGAGAAAGCCCTGGAAGGTGACGCCGGTATTGTAGTCGAGGCCGCGCAGTTCCCCCAGGTCGAAGGTGACGTGGTCCTGCACCCCGTAGACCTCCAGGGTCTCGAGAATCCGCGCCAGGTTCTCCAGGGCGCGGCGGGAGCGATCGTTACGCACCACCTGCTCGGCCCGTGCCAGCACCTCGCGGCCGCCGAAGAGGCGGGGCAGGGCGAGGATCTCCTCGCGGGTGCGGTCGTCGAGGCGCGCCGTCTCCAGCAGCGCCTTGAGCCCCGAACTGTCCTTGCGGGCAATGGCCTCCTGTACTTCCCGGGCCTGGGGGCCGCTCAGCGCCAAGCCGGCCATGACCCCGCGGAAGAACTCCACCTGGCCGATGTCGATGGTGAAATCCGTCGCCCCCAGGGCCTGGAGGGATTCCACCGCCATGGCGATCATCTCGGCGTCGGCCTCCGGGCTGTCGAGGCCGATCAGTTCCACCCCGGCCTGGAAGATCTCCCGGTCCTTGCCCGCCTGCTGTTCGGTGTGGCGCAGCACCCGGCCGTGGTAACACAGGCGCAGCGGCAGCGGCACCTCGCGCATGCGGGTGGCGACGATACGGGCCACCTGCGGGGTGATGTCGGGGGGGAAGGCCACCAGCTGGCCGCTCTGGCGGTCGTCGAAGCGGAAGGTTTTGGTCCGCAGCCCCTCTCCCAGGCCCCGTTCCAGGGCATCGAGGAATTCGAGCTGGGGCGGGATGATGGGGCGGAAACCCCACTGGGTGAAAATCCCCTGCAGGGTGCTCTTGAGGTATTCGATCTTGGCCGCCTTGATGGGCAGGAAGTCCTTGACTCCCTTGGGCAGCATCGCTTCCGCGGCGGCGGTGGACTGGTTCATTGCAGTATCCGTGGCAGTCGCGCCATGGCAGGCGCGACGGGTTGTGGTCGCTATCGGTTCGAATTGGCTCAGAGATGAACCTGGGTCGCGGCGAGGATCGCCTCGTTGGTCCGCAGTTCCGCCAGCACTTCTTCGGGCACCGGGCTGTCGACGTTGATCATCATCATGGCCCGCCCTTTGACCCGCTGTCGCGACAGGTTCATCATGGCGATGTTGATGTTGGCGCGGGCCAGCAACTGGCCGATGAAGCCGATCACCCCCGGGCGGTCCTCGTTGTGCAGCACCAGCAGATGGCCGTCGGGGACCGCCTCCACGTGGTGGTCGTTGACGCGCACGATGCGATAATCATGCTCGCCGAAGAGGGTGCCGCAGACCGAGCTTTCGCCGCTGGCGCCGTCCACGCTGAGCTTGATCATGTTGGAGAAGCCCTCGCTGACGCTGCTGCGCGCTTCCACTACCCGGATTCCCCGCTCCCGGGCCAGGTGGGGAGCATTGACGTAGTTGACCATGGAACCGAGCATGGGGGTGAGCAACCCCTTGAGCAGTGCCAGGGTCAGTGGCCCGGTGGGGTGGTCGGTGATGCTGCCGGCGTACTCCACGGTCATCGACTGCAGGCCCCGGGCGCAGATCTGGGCCTGGAAAGCGCCGAGGCGTTCGGCCAAATCCAGGTAGGGGCGGATCGCCGCCAGCAGCTCGCTGCTGACCGCCGGCACGTTGAGGGCATTGACCACCGTGCCCCGGGCCAGAAAATCGACAATCTGCCGCGCCACCTGCACCGTGACGTTGACTTGAGCGTCAAGGGTGGCGGCTCGCAGATGCGGCGTGCAGATCACCTGCGGCAGGCCCAGCAGGGGGTTGTCGGCGTCGGGGGGCTCCTTGGCGAAGACGTCGATGGCGGCGCCCGCCACCTGCCCCGACTCGATGGCCTGGGCCAGGGCCTGTTCGTCCACCAGCCCTCCCACCGCGCAATTGACGATGCGGCAGCCGGGCTTGACCCGGGCCAGGGCGCGGGGGCCGAGCAGATGGGCAGTTTCGCTGTTGAGGGGGATATGCAGGGTGATGAAGTCGCTGCGGGCCAGCAGATCCTTGAATTCCACCTGCTCGGCACCCATCTGGCGCACCACATCCTCGCTCAGGTAGGGGTCGAATACCAGGATGTGCATCTTCAGCCCCAGGGCCCGCTCAGCCACCAGGCGACCGATCTTGCCCGCGCCGATGATGCCGAGGGTCTTGCCGGCGATTTCCACCCCGAGGAAGCGGTCCTTTTCCCAGTTTCCAGCCTTGGTGGAGCGGCTGGCCTCGGGAATCTGCCGGGCCAGGGCCAGCAGCATGGCAATGGTGTGCTCGGCGGTGGTGGTGGTGCTGCCGAAGGGGGTGTTCATGACCACCACCCCCTTGCGGTTGGCGGCGACCAGATCCATGTTCTCCACGCCGATGCCGGCGCGACCCACCACCTTGAGGCGGCGGGCGGCGGCGAAGACCTCGGCGGTCACCTGGGTGCCGCCCCGCACCACCAGGGCATCGACATCGGCCACCGCCTCCAGCAGCGCCTCGGCGGAAAGCCCGGGATGGTAATGCAGCTCGAGCCCCGGGGTTTCCTCGAAAACCCGCAAGCCTTCAGGGGAAAACTTGTCGGAAACCAGTACCTTCATCGGGATGACCTGGGTCGTAGGCCGGCGGTCGGCTGCCGCATGGGGGCATTTGTCGAAATCGGTACGTTAGCAACCCCCGGGGGGGATGTCAAGCTCAAAGCCCGGTCCCGTGGGGGGGGGCAAAGTCGGCGTGATCGCAGGGAAAACCTCTGTCGGAAACGAAAAAGCCCCGCGCGGGGCGCGGGGCTTCGGGTGCTGCTGATCAGGGTACCGCGAATCAGAGCTTCACGACGTTGGAGGCCTGGGGACCCTTCTGGCCCTGGGACACGTCGAACTGAACGCGCTCGCCCTCGGCCAGGGACTTGAAGCCCTCTGCCTTGATTTCCGAAAAGTGAACGAACACATCGGGCCCACCGTCCTGCTGGATGAAACCGAAACCCTTGGCGTCATTGAACCATTTCACCGTACCCTGTGCCATCTTATGCGTGCTCCTTTGTCTGCTCCGGCCATGCCGGTCTGGAAAGTAACGTTCCGGTTGGATCCAACGGCCCGGTCCACTTTGAACCCGGCGGGCTCGAGCCCGCTGCCTGCAGGGCAGGCGCCGACTCGTCCGGAACTTTCAGTCTTTACTAACATAGCTGAAAAGATAAAAACAAGTTTTATTTTTCTGCGGGATTAGCGTAACCCATCGCCCTGGCAAGGAAAGCCGGGGTGCGTGGGTCAGCCGCGCTGGACATTCTGTGCCTGTGGTCCCTTGGGGCCCTGAATGATGTTGAACACGACCGGTTCCCCCTGGGCGAGGGTCTTGAAGCCGTCCATCTCGATGGCCGAGTAGTGGACAAATACGTCGGTCCCTGCTTCGTGCTCGATGAAACCGAATCCCTTGGCGTCACTGAACCACTTCACCTTCCCCTTGGTCATCTCTCCATCCTCTCCTGTCGTTTGGCAATTCCAGCAATCGGTGGCAGCAGCCCGCTGACATCCGGGCACCGTCGCCTACTTTATCCGGTTGTTAGAAAAAATCAACCAGATAATTAGGAAAAAGCCATTGAGTGGAGCCAAGGTTCAGGCGGTGGGCCCGCCCCGGGCCCTGCGGGGACGCCGCCCGGCGAGCTGGCTCAGCATCTGGCTGAGGCAGCCGCGGCAGATGGTGGAGGTGTCGATTTCACTGCAGATGGGGGAAATCTGGTGCCCCTCCCCCGGGGTAAATCCCTGGTAGCTGCCGCACCAGGCGCAATAGCGAAGCAAGGGAACCTCCCTTTCCAGGACACTAGCGCGGGCCGCCGTTGCCCTGGCGCAGGTACTGCACCAGCAGGCGGACGCCGACGCCGGTCCCTCCTTTGGGGATGCAAGGTTGACCTTTTTCTTCCCAGGCGGTTCCGGCGATGTCGAGGTGCGCCCAGGTGTAGTCCTCGGCGAATTTCTGCAGAAAGGCGGCGGCGGTGATGGTGCCGGCCGGCCGGCCGCCGGTGTTTTTCACATCGGCGATGTCGCTCTTGATCTGTGAGCCGTAATCATCCCAGAGGGGGAGTTGCCAGAGCCGCTCGCCGCTGCGTTCGCCGGCCTTGAGGAGCTGGCGGACCAGGCCGTCGTGGTTGCCCAGCACGGCACTGGCGTGATGGCCGAGGGCGATGATGCAGGCGCCGGTCAGGGTGGCCAGGTCGATCACCACCCGCGGGTTGTAGCGCTTGGCGTAGGTCAGGGCGTCGGCCAGGATCAGCCGTCCCTCGGCGTCGGTGTTGAGCACTTCGATGGTCTTGCCGCTCAGAGAGGTGAGGATGTCGCCGGGGCGGATGGCGGTGCCGGAAGGAAGGTTCTCCACCGCGGGGATGATGCCGACCAGATTGACTGGCAGCTTGAGCCGGGCGGCAGCGCTGAGGGTGCCGAGCACCGCGGCGCCGCCGGCCATGTCCATCTTCATTTCATCCATCTTCTCCGCCGGTTTCAGGGAGATGCCGCCGGAGTCGAACACCACCCCCTTGCCGATCAGGGCGATGGGCCGGGCGTCGCTGTTGCCGCCGGCGTATTCGAGAATGATCAGGCGGGCTTCGCGCACGCTCCCCTGGGCCACCCCGAGCAAGGCGCCGCAGCCTTCTGCCTCGAGGGCGGGGCGGTCGAGAATGGTGCAGCGCAGCCCCAGCCCGTCGGCCAGTTGGCGGGCCTGGCCGGCGAGAAAGTCGGGGGACTTGACGTTGCCCGGCTCGTTGACCAGGTTGCGTGCCAGGATCACCCCGGCGGCGATGGCCTGGGCGTCGGCAAGGGCCTGTTCGGCGGCGCGTTTTTCGGCGGCATTGCCCACCAGCAGCCGTGCCGATTCCAGCGGCGGCGGGAAGTCCTCCCGGCCGAGGGTGCGGAAACGATCAAACCGGTAGGCGGCCAGAAGCAGGGCCTCGCCCAGGGCTTGGCAGCGCTCGGCGAGGCTGGTCCCCTTGAGGGGGAGTTGCGGCAGGTCGGTGGCGAAGGCGGTGAGCTTGCGGGCGCCGAGAGCGGCCACCAGGCTGCCGGCAGCCTGGCGATACCGTTCCAGGCCCGCGCCTTTCTCCTTGCCCAGGCCGAGCAGCAGCAAGCGCTCGGCGGGCAGCCGCTGGCCGGTGGGCAGCAGCAGGATTTCGCGGTGGCGGCCGGTGAATTCCTTGTCCCTGAGCAGCCGGCCGAGGCTGCCGTCGAGCAACTGGTCGAGGGGGCGCAGGGATGCCGGCAGGGTTTTGCCTTCGAACAGCCCGACGACCAGGCATGGGGTCTTCTGTTTGAGGGGGTCGCCGGTTCTGGCGGTGATGTCCATGGAGGGTCCTTTCGTGGCCTGGTGCGCGGAATGGGGCCGCCGCCGGGACGGCCCCGAAACATGTTTTTAATTCTACCCGATGTTGGCGCATTTCACAGGGCTTTGACATTTTATGGCAGGCCGTTAAACTGACCCGGATGAAGGTTTCGTCCGTCGACTGCCGCACCGCCCGCAAGTGCATTGACCGGTTGGGTCCGGAACAAGGAGGCATGGCTATGAAGGGAATGGGGAGACTGAAGGGAAGTCTGCTGCTGGCGGCGCTGCTGCTGCCGATGGGCTGCCTTGGGCCGGGGGGGTACGCCGGAGAGGAACGGCGGGTGGTCAAACGGGTGGACGGTCAGGGCAAGACCGGCATCACCGGGCAGGTGCTGCTCAAGGAGAACGGGGTTCCGCTGGCCGATGCCTACGTGAACATCTACCCGGATGCCATGTCCAACCTGCTCGGGCCCTCCCAGTTCATCTCCAGCCCGACGGACGCCCAGGGCCGCTACAACCTGGAGGTGCCGCCGGGCACCTATTACGTGGTGGCCCGCAAGCGGGTTTCCGGCCTGCCGTCCGGCCCCCTTTCGCCGGGGGATCTCTACTCGGAGCATGAGCGCATCAGCACCCAGGTGGTGGCGGGCAAGCTGTCGGTGGTCGACCTGCCGGTGGCGGAGATGAAGGCGCCGATGTTTTTCAAGAAGCAGATGAGTCCCCAGGAAGGGACGACGGGGATCCGCGGGGTGCTCCTCGACGGCGCCGGCAAGCCGGTGCCGGGCAGCTTTGCCATCGCCTACGTCAATGCCGAGATGCAGCGCCTGCCCGACTACGTCTCCACCCTGACCGACGGCGATGGCAATTTCACCATTTACCTGCCCAAGGGGGGCACCTACTACCTCGGCGGCCGCATCCATGCCTGGGACATGCCCCGCCCCGGGGAACTCTACGGCCGGCTCGGCGGGGAGACGCCGCAACCGGTGGCGGTCAAGCAGGGGGCGTTCGTGGAGGATATCCGCATCGTACTCACCCCCTTCACCGGGGAATACAAGCAGGGCAAGAGCCGCCGTCCCTATTGAGATTGGCGCAAAGTCCGGGGAAAACAGCAGCGGGCCCCGTTCCGGCATGTCGGAGCGGGGCCCGTCCTGTTTCAGCGCAGCCCCATGCGGGCCAGCAGCTTGCCGCCGTATTTGTTGAGGGGGTGGTCGCGGCCAAGGGCTTTGAACACCGGGGGCTTGCGCAGGCCGAGGGCGCTGAGCTGTGGGCGGACGACCTCCCCGCCAGGCAGCCGGTGCCCTCGCTGCAGCACGGTGATGGCCTTCAGGCGTTGCCCGGCCAACAGGTGCACCCGGCCCAGGTTGAGATAAAGCAGGGGGTTGCCCCGTTCCTGCTGCAACGCCTCGAAGCACAGAGCCAGGCCGTGCTGGAACTGGCGATGCTCCCGGGCCAGGCAATAGCCGAGGCAGGAGGCGGTCAGGGGGGTGCGCCCGAGACGGTCGGCATGCTCGAAATGCACAAGTGCTTCGAGGGTGTTATCCCCCTTGAGGGCTTCCAAGCCCCGGGTGATATGCAGGTGCTGCTCGGTGCCGTCCATGGCGTCCTCCAGGCGCTGTGGTTCACGCAAGGCTCAGGCGACTTTACCCCAGATTTTTCCCCTTGCAACCTTGCGGGGAAATTTGACCGGAATTCTCCCCTTACAGGCAACTGGCGGTTAGAGACTCGTCGATGGCCAACTCTCGGAGTTGCAGGGCGACGCGGCGGCGCACCGGGGTGGGGATTTCCACCTGCAGGCAGAGTAGGTCGCGCTGCTGTTTGCGGGCCTCGTGCCGCTGCAGGGCGTTGCCGCCGGCCCCGGGCAGCCAGCGGAGGTTGGCGGCGCAAAGGGCGCTGAGGTCGACCTCGAAGGGGCAGGCGAACAATTTCGGGATGCCGCAGGGTCGTTGGGTCAGGGTGATCGTTTCCCCTTGTCCCTTCAAGCATAGCGGCCCTTGGGGGGCGGGACAAGGGCTACTCGTTGCCCGGGGCTGCCGGAAGAGGGGGCGGCTCCGGCTCCGGGCCGCTCTCCCCGGAGGGGGGCGGTGCTATCGGGGGGGCCGCGGGGGCAGGGTCAGTCGCGGCCGGGAGGGGCGCTGAGGGTAAAGTGTCTGCTTCAAGGCCGGATGCCGGCTCCTCCAGGAATTCCTCCTCTTCGGCCTCGCTCTGGGACGGCAGCGGCTCGGCCCCCAGTTCGCTCAGGCGCTCGTCGAGCTTGCGTTGCAGGCCGGCAATATTGGGCCGTTCCGCCAGGGCGGCGCGGTAGTCGGTTTCGCTCAACACTCCCCGCTGACGCATGAAGCGCAGGATCTTGTCGGCCCGCCGGTCGACTTTGGCCAGGTTGCGGTAGGGGTTGTAGGCGAGGCGGGGCCCGGGGAGCATGGCGGCGAGGAAGGCCCCTTCCGCCGCCGTCAGGGCCGCGGCCGGTTTGCCGAAATAGTAGCGGGCTCCTTCCCCGACGCCGTGCACCAGGGGGCCGACCTCCACCAGGTTGAGGTAGAGTTCCAGGATGCGCGCCTTGCTCAGTTCCTGCTCCAGGCGCCAGGTCAGGTAGAACTCCTTGAGCTTGCGGGTCAGGGTTTTCTCCCGGCTAAGGAAAAGGTTTTTCGCCAGTTGCTGGCTGATGGTGGAGGCCCCCCGCGCCAGCCGGCGCTGCTCGAGGTTGTAGGAGAAGGCCTCCCGCAGGGCCTGCCAGTCGAACCCTCGATGCTCATGGAAACGACCGTCTTCGGCCACCACCACTGCCCATTGCATGCCCTTCGGGATGCGCTCGAGGGGGGTCCAGCGGGGATTGTCGGGGCCGACCACGAAGCTCTGCTCCTGCCCCTGCCAGTCACGGATAGGAATGGTGTGATTGTGGCGAGGGTCCTTGAAGGCGCTGACGGAAGGCAGCAGCGCCAGGGAGAGGCCGAGGTAGAGCAGGTAGGCTGCAGGCAGAGCCAAGGCCAGGCGCCGCAGGAGTCGCAGGGGTGGGCGGTTTTTTGACGGAGTGGTCATGAAACAGTGGTCCCGGGGGTGGAAGATGGGGCCGCACCCCGCAGGGGCGGCCGCCAGTATGGTACCATAAACGGCCAGTTGCCGGCGAGGCCCTGCTTGGCCTGGCGCTTGCCGGAAGCGCGGGAAAATGCTATTTATCCGCCAAGGGCACCCTGCGGCTTCATAAAGAAGCGCAGTGTGTCCGGATTGGAGACTGGCCATGTTGACCCTAAGGTTCCGGTTGCTCGGCGCAATCCTTGCATTTCTGTTCTGCGCGCAGACGGCAATGGCCGAGGAGGTGCTGCGCTATGCCGGGGCCACCACCCTCCAGCAGTATTTTCTGCCGGAAGCCGCCATCGCCTTTGAGGGGCACACCGGGGGGCGGCTCCTGGTGCAGGGAGGCAACACCGACCCCGGCCTGGCGGCCCTGGCCGCCGGCAAGATCGACCTGGCTGGCGCCGGGCGCTTTCTGACGGCGGGTGAAAAGGCGGCCGGCCTGGTGGAAACCCTGATCGGCTGGGATGCCCTGGCCGTGGTGGTGCATGCCTCCAATCCCCTGGAGAACCTCAACCGCAGCCAATTGCAGGGTCTGTTCAGTGGCGAAATCCACAACTGGCAGCAGGTGGGTGGCCCCAGTCTGCCGGTTCAGGTTGTTTCCAGCCCCCTGGGGTCGGGGATGCGGGCGGCAGTGGAGATTTTGGTTCTGGGGGGCAGGCCCTTTACCCGGCGGGAACTGGTCGCCGCGCGGGCGGTGGACTGCGACGACCAGGTGGCCCGCTATGCCGGGGGGATCGGCCTGATCAGCCACAGCATGGTCGAAGTCCGGGATGTCAAGGTGCTGACAGTCGACGGGGTGCTCCTGACCCGGGACAATGTCGCCGCCCACCGCTATCCGCTGATCAAGCCGCTGCAACTGGTAACCCGGGGCAAACCCCGGGGGCTGGCAGAGAAATTCATTCAATTCAGTCTGAGCGCCGAGGGGCAGGAGATGCTGTCCCGGCACTTTTTCCGTCTGCAGCCCCTGTGACTGGCGGGGGTTGCGGCGGCATTCGCAGTTGACCGCCCGGCCGGGCCGAAGGTGATGCCATGTTCAGTTCCCTGAAGTTGCGCTGGAAGATTCTGCTGGCCCTGGGTGGCCTGGCGGTCATCCCCCTGGCGGTGGCCCTGCTGCTGCTCTCGAGCTATTCGGATCGGCAGTTGACCGCGGTGGTCCATGACCGCATGGACGAAGTGGCGGCTTTCGTCAAGGGGGGTATCGACCGCGACCTGGAAGTGGCTGGCACCTATATCGGCCTGGCCAGTCAGAATTCCGAGCTGATCAATTCCATTTATTTCGCCGAGTCCAAGGAAGAAATGCTGGAACTCGGCACCATCGTCGAGGACACCCGCGCCGCCTTCGGTTTCTCCCAGGTGCAGGTGCTCAACCCCGAAGGTCGCCTGCTCAGGCGGCTGCTCGCCCCCGCCTACGAGGGGTTGGCCTCCCGCAGTGGCGCCGACCATCCTTTGGTCCGCCAAGCTTTGCAGGAATCCAAAGCGGTCGCCGGCCTGGAGGAATTCGACGGTCTTCCCGCCCTGATCACCATCGCACCCGTCACCTTCCACAAGAAGGCCATCGGCTATCTGCTCGGGGTGCTGTTCCTCGATGAGCAGTACATCGCCAGGCTGGGTGCTTCCCAGGCGGCCCGCATCGGCTTTTACGATGAAGCGGGCCGCATCCATACCAATTTCGACGGTATGAAACAGCTTCGGGTGGCCGACTTCGTCGCCCAGGAGAGCTGGCAGCAGGAGCTGGGGGACACCCCCTACGTGTTGCGCAACATCCGCTTCACCGAGCACAACGAAGGGATGCTGGTGGCCGTCGACCACTCGCCGTTGCTGCAGGCCCGAGCCAACCTGAACAAGGTGCTGCTGGCCATCCTCTTTGGCGTCGGCACGCTGGCTTTGCTGATCGGCGTGGCCATCAGCCGGGGCATCGTGCGGCCCCTCAACCAGGTGGTGGCCAATCTGCAGGAGATTGCCGTGGGGGAGGCGGACCTGACCCGCACGCTGGAGGTCAGCTCCCAGGATGAACTGGGCCAGCTCGCCGACGCCTTCAACTCCTTCCTGGGGCGGCTGCGGGAGATGGTGCGCCGTACCCAGGCGGTGCGTCTGGATCTGCGGGAGGCGGCGGTCAAAATCCGCTCCAGCGCCGGGGAGGTCAACCGGGGCGCGGTGGAACAGTCGCGGGCCCTGCAGGACTGCTACCTTGCCATCCAGGGGATCGACCAGTCCCTTGCGGGGGTGGCCGAGAGTACCGGCGTGCTGGTGGATGCCGCCGAGGACAGCTCTGCGGCTACCCTGGAATTGGGCTCGACCATCGAGGAGATCGCCGGCCAGATGGAAAACCTGTTCGCCACCGTCGACGAAGTTTCCAGCTCCATCGCCGAAATGAGCGTCGCCAGCCAGCAGATCTCCGACAACGTGGAGGTGCTGGCCTCCTCCACCGAAGTCACGGCCTCGTCGGTGACGCAGATGGATGTGACCATCAAGGAGATCGAGGAGAACGCCGAGGTGACCAGCCGGTTGTCGGATGCGGCGACCCGGGACGCCCTCGACGGCAAGACCGCGGTGGATTCCACCATCGCCGGCATCGGCGCCATCCGCGAGATGGTCGACCGGGCCAGTGCCGCCATGGAGGAGTTGGGGGCGCAGTCGCAGAACATCGGCCGTATCCTGACAGTGATCGACGAGGTCGCCGACCAGACCAGCCTGCTGGCCCTCAACGCCGCCATCATCGCCGCCCAGGCCGGTGAGCATGGCAAGGGTTTTGCCGTGGTGGCGGCGGAGATCCGCGACCTGGCCGAGCGCACTGCGGTCTCCACCCGGGAGATCGGCGGCATTATCCAGGGGTTGCAGCTTGGCACCAGCGAGGCGGTGGCGGTGATGAAGGAGGGGAGCCGCCGGGTGCATGAGGAAGTGGCCCGCTCCAAGGCCGCCGGCGTGGCCCTGGAAAAGATCCGCAACAGCAGCCTCAAGGCCGGCGAGCAGGTGCGGGGCATTGTCCGCGCCACCACCGAACAGGCCCAGGGGAGCCGCCAGATCACCCAGTCGATCAACCAGGTGGCCGCCATGCTCGACCAGATCGCCAATGCCATTCGGCAGCAGAATGTCGGCATCCGCCAGTTGGCCCAGGCGGCTGAGGCGATGCGCTTGATCGCCTCCCAGGGGAAGCAGAGTGCCGGCGAGCAGGCCAAGGGGAGTCGGCAGATCGCCCGCAGCGTGGAAAACATCCGCGCCATGGTGGCGCGCATCGATGCCGCCACCCGGGAACAGACCGAGCGCAGCTGCCAGGTGGTGGAGGGGGTTTCGCGGGTGCGCAGGATCGCCGACGAGAACGTGGCCCGCACCGGTGAGCTTGACCAGGTGGTGGAGAGCCTGACCAGCCAGACGTCCACTCTGGAGCGGGAAGTCGGCAGTTTCAAGGCATGAGGGGACGGCTCGACATCACCATCCTCGGTTCGGGGACCAGTACCGGAGTGCCGGTGATCGGCTGCGACTGCGCCGTCTGTCGCTCCGGCTTGGCGCAGAACCAGCGCACCCGCTGCAGTGCCCTGCTCTCCTGGCGGGGGCGGCAGATTCTCATCGACACCGCCACCGACCTGCGCCAGCAGGCTTTGCGGGAGGGGCTGGGCCGGGTCGACGCGGTTCTCTACACCCACACCCATGCCGACCATCTGCACGGCATCGACGACCTGCGCACCTTCAACCCCAGTGACGGCTCGGCCATTCCCATCTACGGCAATGCTGCAACCCTGGCCGCCATCGGCCGCAATTTTCACTATATCTTCGCCGACAACCCAGCGGCCGGTTACCGGCCACGGCTGGAGCGGCGGCTGATCGAGGGGGAGTTCGACCTCTTCGGCCTGCCGGTGGAGCCCATTTCCCTGCTGCATGGCTGCGACGAGACCCTCGGCTTCCGCATCGGCCCCTTTGCCTATCTCACCGACGTCAGCGCCATTCCCCCCGCTTCGGAGGCACGGTTGCAGGGGTTGGAGCTGCTGGTGCTGGACGGCCTGCGTTTCACCACCCATGCCACCCACTTCAACGTCGCCCAGGCCATTGCCGTGGCGGCCCGGTTGCGGGTGCCACGCACCCTGCTGACCCACCTGAGCCATGAAATCGATCACCTGCGCCACGGCGCCCAATTGCCCCCCGGGGTGGAGTTTGCCTACGACGGCCAACGGCTGAGCCTCGAACTGGATTCGACTGACGTCGGAAAACCTTGAAATTCACTCGCATTTCTTCTTTAATAGGGCAAACCCCTTGCCCCGGCGGCCCGTCATGCACCAGGAAATCCGGCTCCACGGTCATGTCAACGCGAAGATCGAGTATTTCGTCACTGCCGCGGCTCGGGACGCCTACCGCTCCTATTTCTACGAATCCCCAGGGGACAGCCTGAGGTTTTTCTCTCCGGGCAACGAGTTCATTCTCGGGACCGAAGGGATCGGCCACCGGGGCAACGGCGGCTCCTTCTGCGAATACATGTTCGGCGTCGACCAGCCCCTGGCCGATCTGGCCAAGGGGGATGTGCGCAACCGCCTGGTGCTTTACGGCGCCACCTACCAGCGCAACGGTAGCCTGCGCTTCACCGACCACAGCGACGGCAGCCTCCCCTACGAACGGATCTTTTTCGAGGGCAATGCCACCGTCAATTACTTCTTCTTCCTTACCGGGTCGGTCACCGGCAGTCTGCGGGAGCAGCAGGAGGCGCTGCTGCGGCTGCTCGGCCGCAACCTCAAGCGCTCCCTGGCGGTGGGGGGGGATGACGACACCCTGCTGACCGACGAGCTGTTCAACCTCCTCGGCCACCGCAGTTCCCTCTACCTGATCAAGCTCATCAACAAGCATCACAAGCGCTTTCACGACGCCTTCCGCGAGCTCTACTTCGCCTACAAATCGATCCCCGACGACGAATTCGAGCGCCTGCGCCGCCTGGCCGACAGTCTCGGCATCAACGACTATCAGCAGGAGCGCATCCGCATCGACGTGATGTACAAGCACCCGGACAACCGGCGGATCGTCGACGAGTACAAGAACATCCTGATCGAATGTTACCGCAAGGGGCAGATCAACCAGCTCGAAGCGGCCCGCCTGACCCGCCTCAAGACCCTGTCGGTGCGCAACAAGATCCCGGCGGCGCTGTTCTACACCCTCGACAAGATGCTGCACCACGACAAGCTCCTCGATCACCGGGAGCAGGACTACCTCGCCGAAACCCGGCAGATCCTCGATGGCATCTTTCTGCAGGAGCGGCAGATCGACGCCCGCATCGAGGCCGAGGACATGATCAAGCTGTTCCACGCCAAGCGCCGGGCCAGCGAGAACCGCGACCACGCCTTCGAACAGATCCTGCTGGAGACCGGCAAGGCCTGCGACGAGAAGATCCACGGTGGTGCCGACCTTTCCCTGCTGGAGAGCTTCTCCTACGTCATCACCTATTTCGACCGCTACGACACCGCCTACAACTACGTCAACCAACTCGCCTTCATGGAGAACGTCCACCTCTCCGAAGAACTGATCCGCAGCCTGCTGGGGAACAAGCGGGCCTTCGACGCCTTTGCCGATGACCTCTTCGACCAGCTGTTCTTTGCCGGGATCCAAGAGAACAAGTACCTCGGTCACTTTGGCCGCCGCAAGATCCAGGCGCTGCGCAAGGGTCTGGTGGCCATCGAAGAGGGGCGGCTGACGGTGCAGGGGCTGCTGCGCCAGCTCGGCGAAGTGACCGCCGAGGAGCGCCTGTACAGCGTGCTGCTGGCCCACGTCAAGGAGCGCATCCGCAACTTCTACAGCCGCTATAACAGCCGCTCGGAGCAGGAGGCGCTGCGCCTGGAGGTGGCCGAGGAGCTGCAGAACAAGGGGCTGTACGACGGCATGATTCCCCAGGCGCTGTTCCGCGACGTGGTGGTCAACATCAAGAAAGAGGCCATCTACCTGCACAACCTGCTGCCGCGCATCGTCGCCGAGCGGGACGTGGCCCTGCGCGAGGATTTTCTCGACAACAGCGGACTCGACCGTTTCTACGTCGAGGAACTGGAGCGGGAATACTTCGAACTCAACAACCTCGACCTCGAAGACCTGTACCTGATCCGCAAGGGGCTGAGCAGCTGAATCCCCTCAAGCCGGCTCCGCTCCCCCAAACCTGCGAGGCCCCATGAACCTGCCCCCGCTCGCCCAGATCCGTAACATCGGCATCATCTCCCACATCGACGCGGGCAAGACCACCGTTTCCGAACGCATCCTGTTCTACAGCGGCGAAATCCACCGCATGGGGGAGGTCCACGAGGGGGCGGCGACCATGGACTGGATGCCCCAGGAGCAGGAGCGGGGGATCACCATCACCGCCACCAGCACCACCTGCCGTTGGGGAGAACTCTGGATCAACCTCATCGACACTCCCGGGCACATCGACTTCACCATCGAAGTGGAGCGATCGCTGCGGGTGTTGGACGGGGCCATCGCCATCTTCAGCGCGGTGGAGGGGGTGCAGCCGCAGAGCGAATCGGTCTGGCGTCAGGCCGACCGCTACCGGGTGCCGCGGTTGTGTCTGATCAACAAGCTCGACCGGATCGGCGCAGAAGTGGGGCGGGTGCTGGAGCAGATGCGGGAGCGGCTGCGGGCCCGGCCGCTGCTGCTGCAGCTCCCCATCGGCCTGGAGGGGGAGTTCGCCGGGGTGATCGACCTGCTCGCCCAGCAGAGCATCGCTTTTGCCGAAACCGACCAGGGGGCGACCCTGGTGCGGGGCCCGGTGCCTGCCGAGCGCCTGGAGGAGGTGCGGGCGGCCCGGGAGGCGGTGGTGGAGGCGGCGGCCGACTACGACGACGCCATCCTCGCCGACTTTCTCGAAGGGCGGGAGATCGCCGCCGAGCGGTTGCGGTCGGCGCTGCGCAAGGGGGTTCTGCGCTGCGAACTGTTCCCGGTCTATCTCGGGGCGGCGCTGCGCAACAAGGGGATCCAGCCGTTGCTCGACGGCGTCGGCCATTTCCTCCCCTCCCCCCTGGAGACCCCCCCGGTGCAGGCCGCCCGCCCCGGGGAGGACGGGGAGGCGCAGACGTTGGCCTGCGACCCCAAGGGGCCGCTCTGTGCCCTGGCCTTCAAGGTGCTCTCCGACGAAGGACGCAAGCTCACCTACCTGCGGATCTATTCGGGCACCCTGAAGGTCGGCGACAGTCTGCTCAACGCCACCCGCGGCGCCCAGGAGAAGGTGGCGCGGCTGTTCCGCATGCACGCCCACAAGCGGGAACGGCTCGACGAGGCCCGGGCCGGGGACATTGTCGCCGCCGCCGGTCTCAAGGAGGCCCTGACCGGCGACACCCTCTGCGCTCCGCAGCAGCCGCTGCTGCTGGCCGGGTTGAGCTGCCCCGACCCGGTGGTCTCCCTGGCCGTGGAGGCCAGGGGGGTGGATGACCGGGAAAAACTGTTGCCGGCCCTGGAAAAGCTCCAGTGGGAGGACCCCACCTTCCGGGTCAAGGAGGATGCCGAAACCGGCCAGACGGTGCTCACCGGCATGGGGGAGCTGCACCTGGAGGTGATCGTCGACCGCCTGCGGCGGGAATTCGGCGTCGAGGTGACCACCGGGCGGCCCCAGGTGGTTTATCGCGAGACTTTAAGCAAGGGGGTAGAGCGGCGGGAACTGTTCCAGCGGGAGATCGACGGCCGCCCCCACCAGGGGGAGGTGCTGCTGCGCCTCGAACCCCTGGAGCGGGGGGCGGGGGTGCGCATCGGCCTGCCCGCCGCCGAAGGCTGGAACCTCCCGGCGGAGCTGCAGCTGCTGCTGCGGCGGGCCCTGGAGGCCGCCTGCGCCGCCGGGGTCTGTACCGGCTATCCCCTCACCGATGTCGCCGTCAGTGTCATCGAGGCCCCCTTCGTCCCCAACCTCACCAGCGAATTGGGACTGCGGGCAGCGGCCCAACGCGGTCTGGCCCTGGCTGCCCGGGAGGCCGCGCCGACCCTGCTCGAACCGTTGATGGCCCTGGAGCTGACCCTGCCCGCCGACTGCGCCGGCAAGGTGTTCGGTTCGCTGCAGCAGAAGCGCGGGCGGATCGAGGGAATGACCACCGCCGGCGACCTGGAGATCATCCGCGCCAAGGTGCCCCTGTCGGAACTGTTCGGTTACATGACCGAACTGCGCAGCGCCACCAAGGGGCGGGGGACCTTTACCATGGAGTTCTCCAGCTACGACCAGGCCCCCGCCGATACCCTGCAGCGCTTCGGTTTGAGCTGATCAAACAGGGCGCGACTTTTGCAAAAAGGTAGAAATCCCGCTCGTTGTTGAGTCGTTTGGTTGGGATTTCATTCGGCCCGCCGGGCCGAGGAGGCGTCCATGCCGTGGCGCGGCAACATTCTGCTCCAATATACGGTGGTCATCTTTTTGGCCGTGCTGGTGATCTCCCTCGGCCTGGGTTACGTCCTTTCGCGGCAACTCACCAATCACCTGATCAATGCCCACATCACCCTCTATCCCCAGGTAGTGCAGACCTTCGCCCATGAAACCCCGGAGATCTATACCTTCCTGCGCCAGCCGGCCGGCACCCCGCCGACCCCGGCCATCGAACATCTGTTCGAGGATCTGCGCGCCTTCGGCTCCATCTTCCGGATCAAGGTCTGGGGGGCTGACGGCACCGTGCTCTGGAGCGACAAGACCGAGCTGATCGGGCAGAATTTCCCGGACAACGACCACCTGCAGCGGGCCCTGGCCGGCCATATCAGTGCCGAACGCACGTGGCCGACCAAGAGCGAGAACGCCACCGAGCAGGGCCGGCGGCTGCTC
>CAZYXS010000029.1:0-25992 GCA_964650955.1 uncultured Desulfuromonadales bacterium
GACTGACTGCCGGTAAAATGGATGAAGTCTTCGGCTCCGGCCTGGCGCACCTGGTCCTGCAGCCGGGCAAAGTAGTCCTGCTTGTCCTCCCGCACCCCCCCGACGATCAACCCGACCAGGTCAGGCATGCGGGGTTTGAGTCGAACCAGGGCGGCGATGAGGGTTTCATAATCCTTGAGCTGGGTGACCCGGCCGACGGAACTGATGACGCAAGCCCCCTGCAAACGATACCGCTGGCGCAGCTCCTCCATGAAGGCCTGATCCAGCCCGAGGGGGTTGAACTGAACCAGATCGATGCCGCGGGGAATCACCCGCAGTTTGTCTTCGGGCACCTGGTAGTGCTCGCGCACGTAGTCGCGGATGGCACCGCTGACGCAGATCACCCGATCGCCGTAGGTCATCACCTTGCTGTAGGCATTGACGCTGTTGAAGCCGTGCACCGTGGTCACAAAGGGGACCCCGAGGCTGCGGTTGGCCAGCCAGGCCAACCAGGCCGGTACCCGGCTGCGGGCGTGGATGATATCCGGCCGCAGCTCCCGCAGCATCCGCCGCAACTGCAGCACCCGCGGCCAGGCACTGACCACATTCTTGCTGGCCACTTCACCGAGCAGATGCCGCCCGCCATCTGCGACGATCAGCGGTACCAGCTTGCCGCCGGCGCTGATCACGATACTGTCGTGCCCGCGCAGCACCAGTTCCCGGTTGAAATCGACGACGCCCCGCTCGACCCCGCCTTCGTTGAGTTCGGGCAGCAACTGCACTATGCGCATGGCCAGACCGTACCGAGGATCGCCCGCTGGTCCACCTTGCGCCGGCAGTTGCCGAGAGTGCCGTCAAAAGTGTGCAGGTAACCGAGTTCTTCCAACCGCTGAATCATTCTTAGAATTTTGCTGTCCTCCTGGCGGGGGACCAAGGGCAGCACCTCGACGGCGGCATGCCCGAAACTGACTGCCTCGCTGACCATGGAGGTGGAATCCCCGGTGACGAACACCGTCCGGCAATGGGCGAGAAAATCCGGGATCGGGTTGACCGGTTCGCGATTATACACGATACAGCGGCGAAAGGGGAACCCGGCCACCAACTCTTCCGCCTCGGAAGGGGTGCGGCGGGAGGTGGTGGCCACCAGGTCGGCCTCGGGGAAAAGGGCGAAAACTCCCTCGAGTTGCTGACGCAACTGGTCCAAGGACAGGTCGAAATGGCGGCTGGGGCCCCCGATAATCACGGCCACCGCTTCCCGCTCCGGCGAGAATTCCACCACCCCTGCGGGCGAAGGCGCGGCCAGGTTGACGGGTAACGCAAGCAGGTTGGAGCGTTGCGGGGGACGATCGTGCTCCTGGGCGACGATCAGGTTGAAATCGAAGCGATAGCCGCGGGGGAGCATCAGGGCCACGGACGGGATCTTCAGCCGGGCGGCGAGGACCTTGTTGGCGTAATAGGTGTCGGACCCGGCGGAGAGTACGGCCGCATAACGGCCACCGAGATCCCCGACCTCGAACAGGGATTGCATGCGGAAGCCGAACCGATCCAGCAGATAACTGGCCGCCTTGCCCCAGGGGTGGCGCCAGCGGCAATCCACCAGGTCATGGTCGAGGTCCAGCAACCGGGCAAAGGCAAGGGACTGGTTGACGTGGCCGGGCTTGCCGTCGCTGAGGATGAGAATCCTGTTCCCTGTGCCAGGAGTCACTTCAGAAACTCTCGGCCTCATCGATCAGCATCACCGGGATGCCGTCGCGGACCGGGAAGCGCAACCGGCAGGAATCGCAAACCAAACCGGAATCGTCCGATTCAAGGCGCACCGGTTGCTTGCACTGGGGGCATGCGAGAATTTCAAGCAGTTCGGGGGAGAGCGGCATCAAGTTCTCCATGGACGAGTAGGGATTCGAGGATCTGTTCAAATTGGCCGGGGTCCAGAAATTCAAGCACCAGGGGACATTGATACAAAGGGACTGAAAATTGAACACCCTGCAGTTTGACGCCATCCTTTTCCGTCGTAACCAGGTAGTCCACCTCTGCAGTCAGGGCCTGCAGCCGGGCCATTTCGACCTCATTGTAGCTGCAGTGATCGGCAAAGGAAAGGGTTTTGGCCAGGTTAAGGCCCCGGCTGCGCAACCCGTCGAAAAACCCCCGGGGATCGGCAATGCCGGCGAAAGCGCCCCCCTTGAGCCTGGCCAACTCCGACAAGGAAACCTGTTGGCCCTTGGACCCGACCAGGTGGTCAGCGAGACGATGTCGACTCTGCAGGGCCGGTCCGGGCAGGGGCACGGGTGGAGGCGAATTTTCAGGGCAGCGGGTCAGCAGGAACAGATGGCCACGCTTGAGGGCGCCAGGGAATTCCCGCATCAGTCCAGCAGGCAGAACCTGCCCATTGCCGAAGGGGCGAAGGGCATCGAGCAGCACCACATCGAGATCTCGGGACACCGCCCGATGCTGGAACCCATCGTCCAGCACGATGACCTGGGCGGAATAGTCCTCGACGGCCTTGCGAACGCCTTCAGCCCGCCTGCTGGAGGTCAGAATGAGCGCCCGGGGATTGCGACGGGCGAGCAGATAGGGCTCGTCGCCAACCTGTCCCGGTCCCAGCAGCGGCCCGTTCCCCGCACAGGCCAGGTGCACCCCTGGCCCCAGGGCGCCCCCATAGCCCCGGCTGACGATGGCCACCCGCCACCCTTTTCCAAGCAGGTACCGGGTGATATGGTCGACCACCGGGGTCTTCCCGGTCCCGCCGGCGGTCAGGTTGCCGATGGAAATCACGGGCACCGGCGCCTTGTAGCTGGCCAGCACTCCCAGGTCGTAGAGCTTGGTCCGCACCAGGCCGATCAGACCGTAGAGCCAGCTCAAAGGGATCAGCAGGACCAACAGGGCCCGCTCCAGAACGCCCCAGGGAGGCCCGTCGACAAGACGGCGATGCAGAGCCAGCAGCCGATTCACCTCAGCCCTCGAAATGACGGGCGATCACCCGCAGGGTATGTTCCGTGGCGCCGGCATTGCCGGCCAGCAGGCCGTACCCCCCCTCGCCCATGCGACGACGCAGTTCCCCATCCTGCAGCAATCGGCCGAGCGTTGGAGCGAGTTCGGTTTCACTGCTCAGGCAGAGGCCCCCGTCCGCCTCGCCGAGCAGCCTCGAAATTTCTTTAAAATTATGCATATAAGGGCCGAACACTACAGGTTTTTTTAAAAGCGAAGCCTCCAGAATATTATGCCCGCCGATATTGACCAGACTGCCGCCCACGAATACCACGTCCGCCAGGGCGTAGAAAGTCATCATCTCCCCGATGGTATCGACCAGCAGCACCTCGCCGGGCCGAAGGGGTTCTTTCCGCTCGCCGATCCTGCTGCGCAGAATCACCGTGAGGCCCCGCCCCCGCAGCATCTCGGCCACTGTCCGGCAGCGTTCCGGGTGCCGGGGTACCAATACCAGCACCAGATCCTGCCCGGCGGCCAACAGTTCTGCGTAAGCGAGGGCGACCGCCTCTTCCTCACCGGCATGAGTGCTCCCCGCCACCCAGACCGGATGTCCGCCGGTCAACTGGAAATCTTCACGCAGGCCATCCAGTTCCTCCGGCTCGGGGGTTTTGGCCTGCATGTCGAATTTCAGGTTCCGAGTCACCTCGACCCGCTCGGCGGGGGCGCCCATGGCGATAATGCGCTGGGCATCGAGGTCGGACTGCATGCAGAATCCGCTGAAATGTTGCAGCACCGGCTGGAGCAGCCAGCGAACCTTGCGGTAACGGGGAAAGGAGCGATCGGAGATGCGGCCATTGACCAGCAGCACCGGAACTCCGCGCAGGCGGCACTGGCGCACGAAGTTAGGCCAGATTTCGGTTTCGACGATGATTGCCAATTGCGGTTGCACCGTCGCCAGCACCCGGCGCACCACCCAGGAGAGGTCGAAGGGGAAAAACAGGCACAGATCCACGTCCCGCAGTCCCCGGGCGACCCCGTGCCCGGTTTCGGTGACGTTGGACAGCAGTATCGCATGGTCAGGATAACGGGACTTCAAGGCCTTGATCAACGGCACGGCCGCCCGGGTTTCTCCGACGGACACCGCATGCACCCAGATGACCGGGCGCCCGGCCAGGGGTGCCAGCCGCCCCGGGGCAAAGTAGCCCAGCCGCTCCCGCAGACCGTGCCGCACCTTGCCGCGCCGCAGCCCCCGCAGCAGGTAATAGGGGAGCAACACCAGAGTCGCCAGGGTCAGGATCAGGTCATACAGCAGATACACCGCGCCCCTCCAGGCTTTGTCGGGCCAACCGGTTGGTGGTCTCCATCGCTTCTGTCAATCTGGCCGTGAACAGTTCGGGGTCCTCCCCCTTGATAAAGTAGAGGGGCTCGCCAAAGGCGAACACTCCCTGCCCGAAGGGATAGGGCAGCAGAAACCGGTCCCAGGAGGCGAACCGATGCCCGCGGCTGCAGGCGAAGGCCATGGGGACCACCGGCCGGCCGCTCAATCGGGCCAGTTGCACCACCCCCGGCTTGAGCTGGTGCCGGGGACCCTTGGGGCCATCGGGAGTAAACACCAGGTCATAGGGATCGGCAGCCAGATCGAGCATTTCCTTGAAGGCGGCCCGCCCTCCCCGGGAGGATGAGCCACGCACCGCCCCCTGGCCGAAATAGCCCATGGTGCGAGCGATCAACTCCCCATCCTGGGATGGGCTGATCAGGATGCGCGCCCCGGCGCCGCGGTAACCGGTCACCATCAGCAGCAGTTGGTCGTGCCAGAAGGAGAGAATAATTTTCTCCCCCCGCCGGTTGAGTTCGTCCACCGCCTCGGCCCCCAGAACCTCGACCCGCAATGAACGCCGCAGCAGGCGGATCAGCATTGCGGCCAGTGGCGGGGCCAGATTCAGCAGCAGGGTCTTTCCGATCCGGCTTTTCAAGCGGACTCCTTGAACTGCATCTCATACAGTTTCTTGTAAAGCCCTTCGCGCTGCAGCAGTTCGTTGTGGGTTCCGACCTCGACGACCCTCCCCTGCTCCAGAACCACGATCTTGTGGGCATTCATGATGGTGGAGAGGCGATGGGCAATGACGAAGGTGGTGCGGTTGCGCATCAGGTTGTTCAGGGCCTGCTGCACCATCGCCTCGCTTTCCGTATCCAGAGCGCTGGTGGCTTCGTCGAGCACCAGGATCGGCGCCTGGCGCAGAATCGCCCGGGCGATGCAGATGCGTTGGCGCTGCCCTCCTGAAAGCTTGAAGCCGCGATCCCCCACCCGGGTCTGGTAGCCGTCACTCAACTGGGCGATGAAGCCATCGGCAAAAGCCAACCGGGCCGCCTCCATGACCTCGGCTTCCCCTGCTTCGCCGCAGCCGTAGCGGATGTTGTTGAACAGCGTGTCGTTGAACAGGAAGGTCTCCTGGTCGACGCTGGCGATGTTCTGCTTCAGACTCGCCAGGGTCAAGTCGCGGATATCGACGCCGTCGATGCGGATGGCTCCGGAGGTCGGATCGTAAAACCGGGTCAGCAAGCCGACCAGGGTGGTTTTTCCCGCCCCGCTCGGCCCGACCAGGGCGATGACTTCCCCCGGCGAGGCGCTGATACTGACATCCGATAACACCGCCTCGTTTTCATAGGCAAAGCTGACTTGGTCGAACTCCACCTCCCCCCGGGCGCGCCCAAGCACTCCGGCATCGGACCGCTCCTGTATTTCAGGGGCCTCATTGAGGATTTCGAAGATCCGCTCAGCAGAACCAAGGGCCACCTGAATGGAATTATTGACCCGAATAAGGCGTTTAGCCGGCCCGTACATCAACAGGATAGCCGCAATAATCGAGAACAATTCCCCCTGCGTCATGCTGCCCGCAAGGACCCGCTGCAGGCCATACCAGAACACCGCGGCAACTCCCAGGCTGGCCATGATTTCCATCAGCGGCGAGGAGGCGGCGTCGTATTTGATGACTTTGCGCATGAAACCGTAAAAGCGCCGGTTTTCCTCCTGGAAGCGTTGAATTTCTTGCCCCTCGGTACCAAAAGATTTGATCACCTTGATTCCGGAGTAGCCCTGTTCCAAGGCAGTGGTCAGATCACCCATGGCTCCCTGCCCCAGACGGGCGTAGTTTTTAATCCGTCTCCCGATACGAGAGGCGGGATAGACTACGGCCGGAAGAACTACAAAAGCCATTCCGGCTAGCCTCCAATCGCTATAAAAGGCCATGGCCACCAAACCGATCAGGGTCATACTCTCCCGTACCAGGGTGACTACCACTTCAGAGACTGCCCCCTGGATCACCCCGATATCATTAAGCCCGCGGGACATGAGGGTCCCGGTGGAATTGCGCGAGAAGAAGCGCATGGACAAGCCCAGGGTATGGGACTGATACCGGTTCCGGATGTCCTGAACCACCAGTTGCCCGGCTGTCTTGATGAAATACTCCTGAAGATAGCGGGACGCACCTTTAAACACCGCCAGACCGACGACCAGGAAGGGAACCAACCTGACCAGTGCAAATTCCTGGTTGACAACCAGGCGATCGATGAAAGGCTGGACCAGCTTGGCGGTAGCCACATCGGAGAGTGCCACCCCCATGGAAGCGCCCACCGACAACAGAATCCGGCCTCGATAGGGGCGGACGAACTTCAACAATCTGCGATAGACCTGGAGGCCGCTGTCGCTCATTCCTGTTCCTTTTCCTGATCATTACCGCGACTCATCTGCACGGCGATCTGCGCCACCCGGGTTGAACAGCCGGGCTCCCCCAGGCGCTCCCGCACCAGGGCCAGCCCCTCCAACTGCCGGCACCGATAGTCGCCATCCTCGAGCAGGCGGAGAACCTCTGCGCTGATGGCTTCGGGACTGGCGGCCTGTTGCAGGAATTCCCGCACCACTCCGCGCCCGGCGACGATATTGGGCAAGCCCACGTGCTCCAGCTTGACCAGCATTTTGCCGATGGCAAAACTCAAGGGGGCCATTTTGTAAATGATCGCCATGGGGGTTGCGGCCAGGGCAATCTGCAAGGTCACCGTCCCCGAGACAGAAATGATCGCATCGCAGGCCCCAGCCGTTTCATAGATGTTGTCCGACACCAGGGCCACCGGCAGGCCGGTCCCCTCCAGGCGTTGCTGCAAATCCACCTCCTCCAGGGACGGAGCCACCGGAAGCAGGAACTGCAATTCGGGTCGCTGCTGCAACAGCAGCCGGGCCGAGTCGACCAGGGTGGAAAAAATATACTTCAGCTCCCCCTGCCGGCTACCCGGGAACAATCCGACGACCGGGCGCTCGGGGTCGAGTCCATGAGCTTGCAGGTAGGCATCCCGGCCACGGCCCCCTTGCATCTCGTCAAGCAGGGGATTGCCGACATATTCCACATCCAGTCCCAGACCCTGGAAGATCTCCGGCTCGAAGGGAAAGATGACCGCCAGTTTGTCCACGTAGCGGGCGATGGTGTGAATCCGCCCCTTTTTCCAGGCCCAGACCTTGGGACTGATGTAATAGAGCACCGGAACCCCGGCCGCCTTGGCCACCTTGGCGAGGCGCAGGTTGAACCCGGGGTAGTCGATCAGAATCAGCAACTCAGGCCGCTGCGGCCCGCGCAGGATACGGGTCAGGGTGCGGAAGGCCCGCCGGATTACCCCGAAGCGACCGAGGACCTCGACCACTCCCATCACCGCCAGTTCTTCGGCGGGAATCAGTATCTCGCAGCCCGCTGCGGCCATGCGCCGCCCTCCCACCCCGAAAAAAGCCAACCGGGGATCGAGATTGCTGGCGGCCTGGATCAGATTGGCGCCGTGCAGGTCGCCGGAGGCTTCACCGGCCACGACCAGGGCCCTTCGCACGGGCATTGCAGACTCGGTCATGTTTTTCCAACCGGAAAAGGTGATGCCCACCCAGTGGGTTAAGCGTAAAAGGGACAGGCGAGAGCCCTGCCCGGCAGGGTTCTCGCCTGTTCTTGAGTGCCGCCGGTCCGGTACCTTGGGCCGCAAAGCCCGTTGGCCGCCCCCTGGGGGTCAGCGGGCCACGCCCCGCTGACTGTTGCGGATAAAGTCCACAAAGACCGCGAGTTCCGGCCCGTGGGTGACCTCTTCGGCGATCTTCTGCAGCGCCTCTTCCTGGCGCAAGCCCGAGCGGAAGATGATCTTGTAGGCCTGCTTCAAGGCCCGCAGGACCTCCTCTGAGAAGCCCCGTCTTTTGAGCCCCACCAGGTTGAGGCCAACGGTCTTGGCCCGGTCCCCCTGGGCGATGGTGTAGGGGGGGATATCCTGGGCAACCATGGACCCACCACTGACCATCACATGGGCGCCGACCCGGGTGAACTGGTGCACCGCCGAGAGCCCGCCAAGGATGGCGAAATCGTCCACCTGGACATGCCCGGCCAGAGTCGCGCCGTTGGCCAGGATCACCCGGTTGCCCACGATGCAGTCATGGGCCACATGGGAATAGGCCATGAACAGGTTGTCGTTGCCGATCACGGTTTCTCCGCCACCGCTTTCGGTGCCCCGGTGCAGGGTGACGAATTCCCGCACCATGTTGCGGTCGCCGATGCGCAGGAAGGATTTCTCGCCGTGGAACTTGAGATCCTGAGGCGCCGCTCCTACGGAGGCGAACTGGAAAATCCGGTTGTCCCGGCCGATCTCGGTCCAGCCTTCGATCACTGCGTGGGGGCCGACGGTCGTCCCTTCGCCGAGACTGACATGTTCGCCGATGACGGCGTAGGGACCGATCTCCACGCCCGGAGCGATACGGGCACCGGGATGTACGATGGCGGTTGCGTGAATCATGGGCTAATCATCCTAACGGGCAGCAAAGGTTGCTTTCAGATCGGCTTCGGCGACCAGGGTCTCGCCAACGAAGGCCTGCCCCTTGAAGCAGTACAGTCCCCGCTTGCAGGCCGCCAGCTCCAGTTCCATGCGCAGCACATCCCCGGGGACCACGGGACGGCGGAAGCGGGCATTGTCGATACCGGCGAAATAGGTCACCCGGTCGTCACCGATCTTGTCGGTCACCGCCGCGTAGATGCCGCCGACCTGGGCCATGGCCTCGATGATCAACACCCCGGGCATGATTGGATGGCCGGGAAAATGCCCCTGAAAAAACGGCTCGTTGACGGTAACGTTCTTGATACCGATGACCTTTTTCCCCGGCTCGAGCTGGAGGATGCGATCCACCAGCAGGAAGGGATAGCGGTGGGGCAAAACCTTCATGATTTCCAGGGTGGACAATTCCATCTTCAGAGCCTCTCCTTAAGCTGCAATTCAAGAACTTCCATTTGTTTTCGCAGGCGACTCAATTCCTTGCGCATTTCCGGCAGACGGGCAAAGCTCATCGAGGCCTTGAGCCACTCTTTGTGGGGCATCACCGGGGTCCCGGAGACCACCTGGTTGCCGGCAAGGTTGCCGGTAACCCCGCCGCGGCCACCGATCATGGCATTATCGCCGACCTTGATATGCCCGGCCACGGCAGCCTGACCACCGAAGGTGCAGTGGCGGCCGATTTCGGCGCTGCCTGCAATCCCAACCTGTGCGGCAAGGACGGTATCTTCTCCCACCACCACGTTATGGGCGATCTGCACCAGGTTGTCCACTTTGACCCCGCGCCGAATCAGAGTCACCCCCATAGCGGCGCGGTCGATGCAGCTACCGGCGCCGATTTCCACATCGTCCTCGATCACCACGGTACCTACTTGGGGGATCTTAAAGTAGCGCTGACCGTCGGGGGCAAAACCGAAGCCATCTGACCCGATGACCGCGTTGGGCTGCACGATCACCCGATGGCCCAGCCGGCACCCCTCCCGGACCACGACGCCTGCGTGCAGCAGGCAGTCCTCGCCGACCTGAACGCCAGAGTAAAGCACCACCCCTGGATGCAGCACCGTTCCGGAGCCGACCTGGACATCCTCTCCCACATAGCAGCCGGGATGCAGGGTCACCCCTTCGCCCAACCGCGCGGTGGCTGCCACAATTGCTCCCGGAAGTACCCCCTGGGGTGCGGCCTTGGCGGTGTGCAGCAGAGTCAGGATCTTGGCGAAGGCCAGGTAGGGGTTGCGGCAAACCAGCAACGGCAGTCCCGCCGCATCCACTCCGGGAGCCACGATGACGGCGCTGGCCCGGGTCTGGGCCAGGCGCGACAAGTATTTGGGATTGGCGACGAAGGTGATATCCCCCGGCCCGGCACCGTCGATGGGGGCCACCCGTTCGATAGTCACGGCCTCGTCGCCCACCACACTGCCGCCAACATGGGCGGCCAGATCCTTGAGTAGAGCCACTCCCCCTCCTGTCCTGCGATGACTATTTCTTCTTGGCGTCGAAGCTCTTGATCACCTTGTCGGTGAGATTGACCTTTTCGTCGGCATAAAGGATGGAGCTTTCCGATTGCTCCAGGATCAGAGTGTACCCTTCCTTCTCCCCGACCTCCTTGATGACCTTGAACAATTCCTCGAGAATCTGCTTGGTGAAGTCGGCATCCTTCTGCTGCAATTCCTCCTGGATGTCCTTGGTGAAGCGCTGGAACTCCTTGACCTTCTGCTGATAGTCACGTTCCTTGGCACCGCGGGCTTCCTCGGAAAGCAGCATGCCCTGCTTTTCCAGATCATCCTTGAGCTTCTTGAGCTCTTTCTGGCGGGAGTCGATGGTCCCTTCGTACTCCTTGACCTTCTTGGTAATGCGGTCCTTGGCGGCCTTGCCGGCCTCGGAGGTATTCAAGGCCTTCTGCAGATCGACATAGCCGATCTTGACGTCGGCGGCCAGGGCCGGGGTGGCCAGCAGAGAGGCGGCAAGCAGGGCAACGATGAAACGTTTCATGGGTGTCTCCTTGACGGTTGAAGAATCGATCAGAAAAACCGACCGATGGAAAACTGGAAATCCGATTGGGGTTCGGCTTCCTTGGGATCGAGATTATAGCCCCATTCCAGCCGCAGGGGGCCCATCGGGCTGAACCAGCGGATGCCGGCGCCGACGCTGGAGCGCAGGTCGGTCATGTAGTCCTCATCCTCGCCCCAGGCATTGCCCAGGTCGTAGAACATGACCCCCTTGAGCCCCAGTTCCTTGAAAATGGGGAAGAGATACTCGGCATTGAAATAGGCCGCCTTGTTTCCACCGAAGTAATCGAAGTCCGTGACCGTGGCCGTCGGTAGTCCGGTCACCGGGTCGATGGAATCAACGGTACGCCGCAACCGCGGCCCGACTTTCCGGGGCTCGAAGCCACGCAGGGAGTTGAGGCCGCCAAGGAAGTAGCGCTCGTCGATGGGAATTTCTTCGCCCCCGATTTCCTGCACGTAGCCCAGGTGCCCCCGCAGGGAGAAGACGGTTCCCCACTTGAAGGGGAAAAAGACCCGGTGGTCGAGGTCGTAACGGATGAACTTTTCCGTGCCGCCGAGGCCGGCCAGTTCGACCGAGGCCTCGGATACGGCCCCGGTGGTTGGATCGAGGCGAAAGTCGGTGGTATCCCGGCGCAGGGTGCTGGTCAGCGACGACAAGGTCGAAGTACCCTCCTGCTGACGGATGGCGAAGGAGGCATCGGGGTCGACGTCGTAGATCTTCTTGTCCTCATACTTGTAGAGGAACAGGGCGCGCAAATTGTCCCCAAAAGGAAAGCCAAGCTTGATATCCCCACCCGTCGCCTGCTTGGAGAAATTGCTCCAGTCCCTCCGGGTTTTGTACAGGTCAAAACCCAGGGTCAGGTTGCGGTCGAGGAAATATGGCTCCGTCACCCCCACCTGGTAGGAAGTGCTGGAACTGCCGAAGGCCCCGGAAAGGTTGAGTTTGAGCCCCCGACCGAGGAAATTCTCCTGGGTCACCGAGCCCTGGCCGATAAATTTGTCTACGGAGGAATAACCGAAGCCGAGGCTGAAGGTTCCCGTGGGGCGTTCCTTGACCTCGACATTGACGTCCATCTTGTCTTCGGCACTGCCCTTTTCGGTGGTGACGTTGACTTCGTCGAAATAGCCGAGGTTGTTGACTCGCCGCCGGCTCTCCTTGAGACTGGTGGAGCTGTAAAGGTCACCCTCGACCAGCTTCATTTCCCGCCGGATGACCTTGTCGCGGGTCTTGGTGTTGCCGCGGATATTGATGCGGTCGATATTGACCTGAATCCCCTGCTCGATGTCGTATACAAGGTTGACCACCTTGCGTTCGGGTTCGATGTGGGTCAGGGGCGAAACGTTGACGTAGGCATAGCCCTGATCAGCGTAGAGGTCGTTGAGGGCGAAAACGGACTCCCGCAATTTGTTGCGGCTGAAGACGTCGCCGCTGCGCAGTTTGGTCAGGGCGGCCGTCTCGTCCTTGGACTTGAGCAGGTCCCCCTGGTAATCCACCTCACCGACCTTGTACTGGTCGCCTTCGTCGATTTCGATGAAAACTTCCATGGTCTTGCCGTCGGTCGCGATGGTGGTGAGGGGTTTCTTTACCTTCACCTGGACATGGCCGATATTGTAATACTGGTCGGCAATGGCCTCGAGATCGGCCTGAAGCACTTCCTCCTTGTAGGTGCCGCGACCGGTCAGCCAGGAGAGAAACCATTTCTCCTTGGTCGCCATCACCTTCTTCAGTTCCCGGTCGGAAATGACCCGGTTGCCGTCGAAACGGATGGTGCCGATCAGCACCTTCTCCCCTTCTTTGATCTCAAAGGTCAGGGTGGCTTCGTTGTCGTCGTTGATCACCACCTTGGGGCTGATCTGGGCCGCGTAAAAGCCCTCCTCGGCGTAGGCCTTGCGCAAAGCGGCAAGGCTCTTGTCCACCGCCCCGGGATTGTAGATGTCGGGAACCCGAAGGGTTACAAGGGGTTTGAGCTTGTCGAGCTTCAACTCCTTGTTCCCCTGGTACTGGATATCACGGATCAGCGGCCGTTCTTCCAGGTGATAGGTCAGAATCTTGATCCCGTCCCGTTCTACCACCTCCGCCTTGACATCGCTGAAGCGCCCCATGGCGAAGATGGAGCGCAGATCCCGATCGATGGCCTCCAGGTCAACCGGAACACCGGGTTTGACCCCGAGAATATTGCGGATCGCCGTCTGGTCGACCCGGCGATTGCCGCTGATGGCGACCTCGCCAAAAGTCAGGTTTTCGGCCCGCAGGGGCACGGCCACAAGCAACAGCAGGGCCAGCGAGGCAAGAATCCGGTTCAACATGCAGACAATCACTCCTGGGCGCAGGTCATGAAAAAGCCCGATTATAGTGGATGAACCCGAGGGCTGCAAAGTAAAATCAATCCCGCAGGCGGCCGTCCTCCATATGGACGATGCGATCCAGCCGCCCGGCCAGAGTCTGACTGTGGGTGACGATCACCATGGTCAGGTTATGGCTCAGATGCAACTGACTCATCAGGCGGTAAATCTCGTCGGAGGTCCCGCTGTCGAGATTGCCGGTAGGCTCATCGGCCAACAGCAGCCGCGGCGACATGACCAAGGCCCGGGCGATGGCCACCCGCTGCTGCTCCCCGCCGGAGAGTTGCCCCGGTTTATGGGTCAGGCGGTGCCCCAGCCCGACCTCCTCCAGCATCTTCTCAGCCAGGGGCCGAGCGTCCCGAAAGGAGTGCCGGGCAATCAGGGCCGGCATCATCACATTCTCCAGTGCGGTGAACTCGGGCAGCAACTGGTGAAACTGGAACACGAAGCCGATGGTCTGGTTGCGGAAGGCGTCCAGTGCCCCTCCCCGCAGGGCGAAAATGTCCTGCCCGCGGTAATTGACCGACCCCGAAGTGGGATGATCCAACCCGCCGAGAATGTGCATCAGGGTCGTCTTGCCGGCGCCGGAGGAGCCGACCACGGCCACCCGCTCCCCTTCCTCGATGCGCAGAGCGATGCCCCGCAGCACATCCACCTGCCGTTGGCCGGCGGTGAAGCTCTTCTTCAGATCCTTGACCTCAATCACGGCAGTCCAGCTCCCTCAGTCATAACGCAAAGCCTCGGCCGGGTCCATTTTCGCCGCCCGCCAGGCCGGGTAGATAGTGGCCAGCAGGGAGATGGCCATCGCCATCGCCATCACGGCAACCACATCGCCGGTGTTGACCACCGAGGGGAAGCGGTCCATGCCGTACACGGCCTGGTCGAAAATTTTCAGGCCGAAGACCCGCTCGACGGTCTTGATCAGCGGATCGGCGTTCTTGGCGATCAACAGCCCCAGGCAGGTGCCAAGGCCGGTGCCGACGGTGCCGATGATCAGCCCTTCGAGGACGAAGATCTTCATGATGCTGTTGGCGGTGCTGCCCATGGCGCGCAGTATGGCGATATCCTTGTGTTTTTCCATCACCACCATGATCAGGGTGGTGGCGATGTTGAAGGCCGCTACCAGCACGATGATGCCCAAGACGATGAACAGGCCGAGTTTTTCCAGTTTCAGTGCGGAGAGAAAGGAGCCGAACAGGTCTTCCCAGGAGCGCACCACGAAGGGGAAATCGAAGCTTTCCCGCAGCTTTTCGGCAACCGGGCGGGTGTGGTCAAAGGAACCCAGTTCGATCTCGACCCCCGAGACCATGCCTTCGGTATCGAAGAATTTCTGCGCCTGCGGCAGAGCGATATAGGCGAAATAGGTGTCGAGAAACCCGCCGCGCTGACGAAAGATGCCCACCACCCGGAACGGCTTCATCTTTGGAATCATGCCAAAGGGGGTGATGGTGAACATGGGAGGGATGACATTCACCGCATCCCCCACGGCGATGCCGAGAGAGGTGGCGGTGTCGAGCCCGATGATGATTCCCGGCAGGGCACTGTCGGACTGGAACAGCAGCTGCTGGACGTCCCGACCCTCGACGGTGAGGAAGCTCTGGTTGAAGATCTTGTTGCCGGCCGCGATCCCCTTGACGCTCACCGCCGCCACATCCCGCTGGGAGAGCAGCATCGCCTCCTTGGAGACGAAAGGGGTCGCCGCCTTGATGTGCGGGCTGGCCGCCTCGGCCTTGGCCACCACCTCCTCGTAGTTGGCAATGTCCTCGCCATGCTGCTGGATCAGCACATGGGGAATGTTACCGAGGATCTGCTGGCGCACCCCGTCGTGGAACCCGGTCATGACCGCGAGAACCACAATCAGCGCCGCCACCCCCAGGGTGACACCGGCAATGGAGATAAAGGAAATGACGGAAATAAAGGTCTGCTTGCGCTTGGCCCGCAGGTACCGCAAGCTGACAAACCATTCGTAGGACATAGATCCTGCAATCGCAAATGCGGCCGGAAAAACCGGGCCGGGTTATTTTTCCGGGCGCAGCTGGGGAAAGAGAATGACGTCGCGGATCGAAGCGGAGTCGGTGAGCAGCATGACCAGCCGGTCGATGCCGATCCCCTCCCCGGCCGTGGGGGGCAGGCCGTATTCGAGGGCGCGGATGTAATCCTCATCCATGGCATGGGCTTCCTCGTCGCCGGCCTCTTTTTCCGCCAACTGCTTGAGGAAACGGTCCTTCTGGTCGAAGGGGTCGTTAAGCTCGGAGAAGGCGTTGGCCAGTTCCCGGCCCACCACGAACAGTTCGAAGCGGTCGACGACCGTGGGGTTCTGGTCGTTCTTGCGGGAAAGGGGCGACACTTCGGTCGGGTATTCGGTGATGAAGGTCGGGTTCCACAGCTTCGGCTCGGCGACGGCGTCGAACAGTTCGGTCAGCAGCTTGCCGTGGCCGATGCGGTCATCGAGCTCCAGCCCGAGGCTCCGGGCATAGGCCAGGGCCTGGGTGCGGTCTTCCAGCATCGCCACGTCCACCTGGCCGTATTTGGCGATGGCCTCGCGCACGGTGAGCCGGTCCCAGGGGCGGGTCAGGTCCACCTCCCGGTCGCCGTAGCTGAACTTGAGGCTGCCCACCACCTGCATCGCCAGGTGGCAGATGAGCTCCTCGGTGAAGTCCATCAGCTCCTTGTAGGTGGCGTAGGCCTGGTAGAACTCCATCATGGTGAATTCGGGGTTGTGCTGGATGGAGATCCCCTCGTTGCGGAAATTGCGATTGATCTCGAACACCCGGTCGAAACCGCCGACCACCAGCCGCTTCAGGTAGAGCTCCGGGGCGATGCGCAGGAACAGGTCCATCTTCAGGGTGTTGTGATGGGTGACGAAAGGACGGGCGGTGGCGCCGCCGGCGATGGGCTGCATCATCGGCGTCTCCACTTCCAGGTAGTCCTTGGCCAGCATGAACTCCCGGATCAGACCGATGATGCGGCTGCGCTTCTGGAACACCTCCCGCACCTCGGGGTTGACCATCAGGTCGAGGTAGCGCTGCCGGTAGCGGGTCTCCACGTCGGTCAGGCCATGCCACTTCTCCGGCAGGGGGAGCAGCGACTTGGTCAAAGGCCGGTAACAGTCGGCCCGCAGGGAGAGTTCGCCGGTCTTGGTGCGGAAAGGGGTGCCGGCGACGCCGACGACGTCGCCGAGGTCGCACTTGCGAAACAGCTCGAAGGCCTCATCGCCGACCAGGTCGCGGGCCACATAGATCTGCAGCCGTCCCTTGCGGTCCTGAAGCTGGATGAAGGCGGCCTTGCCGAAATCCCGCCGGGCCAGGATCCGGCCGGCCAGCACGTAGCGTTCGGCGCACTCGGCCAGCGCCTCGGCGTCCTGCTCACCGTGGCCCACCTGGACATCGGCGGTGGTGTGGGAAACGGGGAAATCGTTGGCGTAGGGATTCTGCCCCAGGCGGCGCAGCTCGTCGAGCTTGGCGCGGCGCTGCAGCAACAGGTCGTTCAGTTCTTCCATCGGCAACTCTCGCTTTCTGTCTATGAAGCGATCAGGCCTTCCGGGGCAGGGCCGCGCCGGGTGGCCAGGATTGGCATCAGGGCTGGTACAGCACCGCCCGTTGGGCGGTGGCGACGGAATTGGAACCGTCTGTGGCGGTGGCGGTAATGGTGATGAGGTTGCGGCCCGGCGCCAGGCGGCTCAGCTCGCAGCTCCAGTTTCCGCTGCCGGCGGGTTGGGTGATCGTGCCCACCGTGACCCCGGTCGGAGCGACGATGCTGAGGGTGGCGGTGGCGGTGGCGGTCCCGCTGAGGCTGACAGTGTCGCCCACAGGGGTCGCGGGGTTCACGGTCAGCAGCGGCAGGCTGCTGCCTATCACCAGGGTTTGGGCCAGGGTGGTTGTCTGCCCGGCGCTATCGGTCCCGACCAGAGTCAGGGTATAGGTACCCTCTACCACCCCGATTAGATCCAGACTCCAGGTGTTACCCGAAATCACCGGAGTCACCGGGGTCCCCGGATCCACCGGGTCCGAAGCAATGGTCGCGGTCAGGCTGGCGCCGGTGGCTAGGGTGCCCCGCAGGGTCTGGTCGGCCAAGGCGGTGGTCGGCAGCACCTGGTCGAGAGTCACCACCTCGTAAATCAGCGGAAACGCCAGAGTCTTGTTGTTGCCGGTGGCATCGGTGGCCTTGACGGAAATGGTATTGACCCCGGGGACCAGATCGATGCTGCAGGTCCAGGTCCCTGCGCTCCCTGTTATCGCCCCGACCTTCGCATCCGCCTTGTCGGCCGTCACCGTCACAGTCGCGCCCGCTTCCATGGTGCCGCTGAGCACCCGGGTACGCTCCAGGGTCGAGACGTTGGTCCGTTTATCCAGGGTCACCTCCGGCACATCCGTGTCGGCCTCCCCTCCGGTCCCACCGCAGGCTGACAACCCTGCAATCAGCAGCAGGCCCACCAGCAGCAGCCGGGCCATGGCTCGAAATTTCTCAGTCGATTTCATATCAGGACTCCCGGCCGCCCCTAAAGGGGTCGTGCCTGCAAGAAATGAGCAACGAAAAGCGGCCTCAGCGTCCCTGCTTGCCGCTGAGCAGATAGGCTTCAATGAAATTCTCGATGTCCCCGTCCAGCACCGCGTCGGTGTTTCCCACCTCGTAGCTGGTGCGATGATCCTTGACCATGCGGTAGGGGTGCAGCACGTAGGAGCGGATCTGGCTCCCCCAGCCGATTTCCTTCTTTTCCCCGGCGATGGCAGCTGCTTCCTCGTCCTTTTTCCGCATCTCCAGTTCGTAGAGCCGTGCCTTGAGCTGCTTCAGGGCGGTGGCCCGGTTCTTGTGCTGAGAACGCTCGTTCTGGCAGGCCACGACAATGCCGGTGGGAATATGGGTGATGCGGATCGCCGAGTCGGTTTTGTTGACGTGCTGACCGCCAGCGCCGCTGGAGCGGTAGGTATCGACCTTGAGATCCTTCTCGTTGATTTCGACCTCGACTTCATCGGAAAGCTCCGGGAAGGCGAACACCGAGCAAAAGGAGGTGTGACGACGGGCATTGGAGTCGAAGGGAGAGATGCGCACCAGGCGATGAATGCCCATTTCGGCCCGCAGATAGCCGTAGGCGTATTCCCCCTCGACGGTGAAGGTGACCCCCTTGATGCCCGCTTCCTCCCCCGGCTGGTAGTCGGTGATCTCGGTGCGGAAGCCCTTTTTCTCGCAGTAACGCAGATACATGCGCAGCAGCATCTCGCCCCAGTCCTGGGCCTCGGTGCCGCCGGCGCCGGCGTTGATGCTGAAAATGGCGTTGCTGGCGTCGTGGGGCCCGGAGAGCATGCGGGCGAATTCCATTTTCGCCACCTTCTGCTCCAGGGCGGGCAGCAGGCCGTTGATCTCCTCGAGGGTGGCCTCGTCCTCCCCTTCCGCCCCCAGTTCGGCCAGCACCAGCAGGTCTTCCACCTCCTGGTCGCATCCGCTCCAGCTGTCGACGATTTTCTGCAGGCCGGTGCGCTCTTTCAGCAGTTCCTGGGCCCGTTCGGCCTGGTTCCAGAACTCCGGTCGGGCGATTTCCGCCTCGAGTTCGGCGACCCGCTCACGTTTGGCTTCGACGTCAAAGATACCCCCTCAGCTCATCGAGCTTGCCGCGCAGGGCTTTGAGGGAATCGACTGCTTCACGAAACATGACTTAAGTCCTATGGGAAAAAATGAAGTGCGGGATTATAACGGCTGCAGAGAAATTCGACAAGACTTTCCCGTTGCTCCCCGTCAACTGCGCCCGTAGCGACGACGGGTCATGACCAGCCCCCCCACGGCGAGCAGCAGACAGAGACTCGGCAGCACATCGCCAAAGCGTGTATAGATGGTGGGCGTGGCCCCGAGGCCGACCTGCCCAGCCACCGCCAGGGTTTCGAAAATCGGCGTCTCGATAGTCATCTGCCCCGAAGGGGCGATCAGGGCGCTGATGCCGGTATTGGCCGCCCGGGCCACCCAGATGCGGTTTTCCAGGGCGCGGAAGCGGGTCATGGCCAGGTGCTGGGCCGGCGCGGAAGAGCGGCCGAACCAGGCGTCATTGGTAATGTTGACCAGCAGCTGGCTCCCTTCCCGCACATAGTCCCGGGCCAATTCGGGGAAAATTCCCTCGAAACAGACCAGCACCCCGACCAGCTGATCCCCCAAGGGGAGCGGATTGACCGTTCCAGGGGAAAAATCTCCCATCCCAACCACCAGCTTGTCGATGAAGGGGAGAAAGCGCCCCAGGGGCACATACTCGCCGAAGGGAACCAGGTGGATCTTGTCACTGCGCCCGGCCACTGCCCCTTGCGGCGAGAGCATGAAGGCGCTGTTCAGGTAGCTGGGCTTGCGATTGACGATCTCATAGGCAGGGCTGCCGAACAGCAGGGCGGTCCCGGTCTCGGCGGCCACCTGCGCGACTTCCAGGGAGAGGTCGCTCTGTTCCTGGAAATAGAAGGGGGTGGCGCTCTCCGGCCAGATGATCAGGTCAGCCTTGGCCTCCGTCACCACCTGCCGGGAGAGACTGGCGTAGGTCTCCACCGTGGTCTGCTGATAGGTCGGGTCCCACTTGACCGCCTGGTCGATGTTCCCCTGCACCAGCGCCACCCGGGCGGTCCGCTCCCGCCCATCCAGGTCCTGCTGCAGACGCAGCCAGCCGTAGCCGGCATTGGCCGCCACCAGCACCAGGGTCACCACCAGCCCCCACCAAGGCATCGGCGCGCCCAGGCGGCGAGCACGCACCAACTCCGCCAGAGTGGCATTGCCGAGCAGCAGCAAGAAGGAGATGCCGTAGACCCCGAAGAGATCGGCGGACTGCACCAGGGGGAGGAGGCTGATCTGGGAATAACCGAGACTGGCCCAGGGAAATCCCGAAAGCAGGAAGGAGCGAAGGAATTCCAGGGCCACCCAGAACACCGGCAGGGTGAGGATGGCCGACCAGCCCAGATGCTCCCGCAGGCGGCAGGCCGCCCAGGTGGCGGCGCCGAAAAACAGGGAGAGATAGGCCACCAGCAGCAGATAGGCCGCCAGAGAAAAGAGCGGGTGCATCTGCCCGTAGGTGGTCATGACGATGTTCAGCCAATAGAGCACCAGGCCGAAAAATCCGAGGCCGGCAGCAAAGCCGCTGCGGAAGGGATGGCGCTCCATTACCAGGACCAGCGGCACCAGGGCCACCCAGGCCAGGGGGGCCAGGTTCAGCCGCGGAAAGGCCAGGGCCAGCAGCAGGCCTGAGCCCAAGGCCACCAGGGTGGCGCGGTCGGGTCGAGGGAGGTTCATGAAACTCAGGCCTCGTCCTCATCTCCGCCGTTGGTGGTCAGCCGCCGCACCCGCACCTTGCGGACCTTGCGATCATCCCCTTCCACCACAGTCAGCAGCAAGCCGTTGTCCCGCACCTCCTCGCCGACCACCGGCACATGGCCGCAGACGTTGAACAAATAGCCACCGACGGTATCGAATTTTTCTCTGGGAATGCTGATTTCGAAGTGATCCTCGAGTTCCTCGATATTGATGCGACCATCAACCAGCACCGTCTCTTCATCTTCGACCTGCAGCCAATCCTCCTCGACATCGTACTCATCCTGGATGTCGCCGACGATTTCCTCGATCAGGTCCTCGATGGTGATCAGACCCGAGGTGCCGCCGTACTCGTCGATGGCGATGGCCATGTGCACGCGCTTGGTGCGGAATTCCTGCAGCAGGGTCTCGATGCTCTTGGTTTCGGGAACGAAGTAGGGGGTGCGCATGACCTTGGAAATGTCGATTTCTTCAGCCTTGCGTCCCCAGAAGCGCAACAGGTCCTTGGCGTAAACCACGCCGACGATGCGGTCGTTGGTCCCTTCGTAGATGGGGATGCGGGAATGCCCGGAAGCCAGAATGGCGTCGAGCACCTCGCTCAGAGACGAACCGGTGGCGCAGCAGACCATGTCGGTGCGGGGAACCATGATCTCCCGGACGATGGTTTCGCCGAACTCGAAGATGGAGTGGAGCATCTCCCCTTCTTCCTCGTTGATGATCCCTCCTTCTTCGGATTCATCGATGAGGTCCTGCAGTTCTTTTTCCGTCATCGCCCGCCGGCGGCGGAAGAACAGCCGCTGCAGCCCCCCGAACCAGGGGGTGGATTTACCGTTATTACTGTCGTCGTCCAAAAATCGTCTCCTCCTTCATGGCGACTGGTCTGGCCCCGGGCGGGGCTTATCCGAAGCAGAGATAGAATACCAGAGTCACACCGATACCGAGCAGGGCTCCAGCCACGACCTCCCCGAGGGTGTGAATACCCAGCAGCAGGCGGCTGTGACTGACCATGATCGCAACCCCTACGGCGAGCAACGCAATGACCGGCCCCACCGATGCCAGGATGATGCTGGTGGCGATGGAAAAGGCAATGGCCGAATGGCCGCTCGGCATCCCGCCATGCAGGGGGGTGCCCTTACCGAAGCGGGCCTTGAGCAGTACCACCAGCAGGGTGACGGCTATGACGCTGAATACCGCCAGTTCCCCCGGTGGGCGACTCAGCAGGGCAAGACCCTCACCCAGGGGTGGGAACAGGTAGCGGGCCAGGGCGAAATAACCCATGACCACGGCGCCGATGGCCGCCACCAGCACCGCACCGGCGGCCACGTCCTTGGCCCGTTTGGCCAGGGGATGGTATTCGGGTGAAACCAGGTCGACCACCGCTTCCACCGCCGTATTGATCAGTTCGGCGAACAGCACCAGGGTCACCGCCAGAGCCAGCAACATGAACTCCAGCGCCGTCACCCGGAAAAACAGGGCCACCACCACCACGGCCACAGCGCTGAGGCAGTGCCAGCGCATATGGCGCTGGGTGCGGGCCGCCCAAAGTACCCCCTCGATGGCGCAATTGACGCTCTCCAGCCATCGCCCGGGTTTGATCGCCTTCATGACCCGACAAGAAACTCCTGCTGCAGCAGGGCGAAGATCTCCCGCTCCTTGGCTTCCATCACCTCTGCTTCCTCCTCAGTGCCCCGCTCATGATCGTATCCGACCAGATGCAGGATGCCATGGAGCAACAGAAAATAAAGTTCGCTGAGAAACGGCACCCCCGCCTCGGCAGAATCGCGGGCCGCGGTCTCGGCGGAGATGACAACGTCCCCCAGCAACAGCGGCTGGATTCCGGCACCCTCCCCTTCCTGCATGGCGAAGGATATGACGTTGGTCGGCTTGTCCCGCTGCAGATAGTCGCGGTTGATCTCGCGGATCTGCGCATCGTCGACGATGAGGATGGAGAGCTCGGCCTCAGGACATCCCAAGACGCTTAAGATCCTCCGCGCCACTTTTCGCAGGAGGAGCTTCGCTATTTTCTGGTTCTTTTGGCGGTTCTCGATGGCTATCTTCAAGCTTCTGCCTCTTGCCGGAGTCCTTATCCCGCTCCTTGTAGGCAGGCTCGGGGTAGTCGACCCGGTGATGAAAGATCCCCGCAAGGATGCGGTTGAAACTTTTGGCGATATTGTGCAGGTCCTTGAGGGTCAGTTCGCATTCGTCCAACTGCCCGTCGATGAAAATGTTGTTGATGATTTTCTGCACCATCCCCTGGATCCGTGCCGGAGTGGGATCGGCCAGGGTCCGACTGGCCGCCTCCACCGCATCGGCCAGCATGATCAGCGCCGCCTCACGGGTTTGGGGCTTGGGGCCGGGGTAGCGGTAATCCCGTTCATCCACCTGCTGCACCCCGGGATCGGACTTGGACTTGGCTTTGTCGTAGAAGAACTTGATCAGGCTGGTGCCATGATGCTGGCGGATGATATCCACCAGCGGCTGCCCCAATTTGTGCTCCCGGGCCAATTCCGCCCCATCCTTGACATGGGCCATCAGGATCAGGGCGCTCATGGAAGGGGAAAGCTTGTCGTGGCGGTTTTCCAACCCACCGATATTTTCGATAAAATAAAGGGGCTTACGGATCTTCCCGATATCGTGATAGTAGGCTGCTACGCGGGCCAGCAGCGGGTTGGCGTTGATTGCCTCGGCCGCCGATTCCACCAGGTTGCCGACAATGACCGAGTGGTGATAGGTCCCCGGGGCCTGCACCATCAGTTCCCTCAGCACCGGGGTGTTCATGTTGGCCAGTTCCAGCAGTTTGATGTCGGTGGTGTACTTGAAGAGAGATTCCACCAGTGGGATCAGACCGTTGACCACCACCGCGCAGAAAAAGCCCCCAGCCAGACCGAAGCTGAGCTTGAAAAGCAACTGGATGTCGAAAGGGAGCCCGGTCATCAGATAGAGGGCCAGTATCGCCACCATGTTGGCCAGGGAGACCCAGAGCCCGGCTCGATAGAGAGTCGCCCGCTCTTTGCAATGCCGCACCCAGTGGGCCCCGGTCAGACTGCCGACAAAGGTGTAAAGGGCAATGGCCAGGCTATTGCCGAACACCACTCCCAGCAGCAAGGACAGCAGGACCGAGAAGACCAGCGCCACCTCGGAATTGAGCACGACGCGCACCAGCATGGCGCCGACGGCAAAGGGCAGCAGATAGTAGTAGGTGGTCGATTCGATGTAGGGAAAAGCGCTTTCCAGAGCGGTAGAGACGAAAATGGCCAATTTGATGAGGACGAACTGGCCGATGAAGGTCACCACCAGGAACATCAGGTCGCGGTTTTCCGGTCGGTACTTGCGGATGTTGCGTTTTGCGAAGCGATGGCCCACGTAGGTCAGCAAAATGGTGATGATGAGCACCCCAGCGGCGGTGCGCAGAAAGCTGTAATCGCTCCCCACATCCCTCAGGGCCAGCAGTTTTTTTATCTGCTCATCGCTGACCCGCTCCCCTTCGCGGACGATCATCTCCCCTTTTTTGATCTGGAACAGCACCGGCTTGATGTCCGCCGCCACCTGGCGCTTGCGGGCTTCGGTCTCATTCTTGTTAAAGGTCAGGTTGGGTCGCGCCAGCTTGCGCAGCACCTGAAAGAGCCCCTCGCGCTGCGGTCCGCTCAGGGGGGCGATCTCCTTGAGAGCCACCCGGACCCGATCATGCAGATCCCCTAGACCAATCACCTTGGCTGCGTCGAGGTTGGGGTTTTCCGCTCCGGTCTTCAGATCCCGCACCAGGATGCCGCGGGCCAAGTCGGCCTTGAACAACTGCAGATTCCCCACCACCTGGACATCGAGAGCCTGAACGAGACGCTTCTGCAGGGCGACCAGCACTTCCGGTCCCAGTTCCAACTGGGCCAAAGTCTGGATTTCCTCACGCCCCAGAGGGGCGCCGAAGAGGGTTTCCAGTTCGGACTGCAGGCCCTCCGTCGGGCTGCCGGCCGGATGCTGGGCAACCAGGCGAATGGCCTGGGCCAGGTTGGCCGCAAGAGTCTGGCCGCTCTGGGCGTCGAGGTCATAAAGAAAGGGGACTGCTTCTTCAGCTTCGGCGCGTTTTTTTTCCGTCAGAGGGAGGTCGGGAATGAGCAGATCTTTGGGAGCCTTGATGTCCCGGGAGGCGATATCGCCAGGGGCGTAATAATCCGGGATCAGCCCCCCCTTGGGAACAATGATGGCGGTGATGACCAGCGCCAGCACCGCCAGCAGCAGATGGCGCTGAAACTTGGCGTCCCTGGCGAACAGGTTCCGCAGCTTTTGCCAGGAGTCGCCCCCCGGGCCGTTGGCGGGGTCAGGTTTGCGTTCGGATTTGGTCATGGCGTGTCAACGCTTGTGCTCTCATCGCCGGAACTTCCGGCCCGGTCATAGGCCTTGACGATGGATTGAACGATCGGGTGGCGGACCACGTCGAGGTCGGAGAAGTAGGTAAAATGAATTCCCTCGACCCCTTTGAGGATGCGGATCGCCTGCACCAGCCCCGAAGGGCGGCCGCTGGGCAAGTCGACCTGAGTGATATCGCCGGTGATGACCGCCTTGCTGCCGAAGCCCAGGCGGGTCAGGAACATCTTCATCTGCTCCGGGGTGGTGTTCTGGGCCTCGTCAAGGATGACGAAGGCATCGTTGAGGGTGCGGCCCCGCATGAAAGCCAGGGGCGCCACTTCCACCACCCCCTTTTCGATCAGCGCCTGCCCCTTTTCGAAGTCGACCATGTCGTAGAGGGCGTCGTACAACGGACGCAGATAGGGGTTGACCTTCTCGGCCAAATCCCCGGGCAGAAATCCCAGCTTCTCACCTGCCTCCACCGCCGGGCGCACCAGCACGATGCGACTGACCTCCTTTTTCAGCAGCACCGAAACCGCCATGGCCATGGCCAGGTAGGTCTTGCCAGTGCCGGCCGGGCCCACCCCGAACACCACATCGTTGTTGCGTACGGCATCGATGTAGGACTTCTGGGCCAGGCTCTTGGGGGAGATGATCTTTTTGCGACTGGAGATCAGGATGGTATCAAGAAAAATATCCTGCAACCGGGTGCGGGAATCGGCCGAAAGAATGCGGATGGCGTAATCGATATCGGTGGGAAAAAGGGGATAGCCCTCGGCCAGCAGGCCGACCATCTCGCCGAGCAGACGGCGGGTCAGATCGACCTGAAGGGGCTCGCCCTGCAGAGTCAACTCGCTCCCCTTGGAGCCGATTTTCACCCCGAGGGAGCGTTCGATCTGCTTGAGGTTGCGGTTGTGCTGACCGAACAGCAGGTTGGCCTGATGCTGATCAGCTACGGCGAAACGCTGCAGATGGGGGCTGTCGTTCAAAAAAAATCCCTTGGATGCCTTAGGTTTTAAACGGGGATAATAGCACTCCGACCCAGCAAAATCAATGGATTTTGGAGAATGCACCCGGCCGCCACCGGCAAAAAGCAGGTTCCAAAACAGGATTCCTGTGCTATAAAGTATTGCGCCTTCGTCACCCCTGCCTGAGGGGTGGCCATACCAAATTTTCCAAGGGGGACAGGATGGCAGAAATCATCGATATCTACGCCCGTGAAATCCTCGACTCGCGGGGCAACCCGACGGTCGAGGTCGAGGTCTATCTGGAGAGCGGCGCCATGGGCCGC
>CAZYXS010000030.1:0-14331 GCA_964650955.1 uncultured Desulfuromonadales bacterium
CCGCGCAGCCGCCTGCGGCCCCATGGTGTGGCTGCTGGAGGGCCCGGTGCCGATGCGGAACAGTTCGCGGATCGATTTCATGGCGCCGCCTTTGTTTGGATTCAGACCGACCCGCTACCCTGGCGCTGCAGAAACTCCTCCCACTCGATGGGGAGCAGGCTCTGCTTCTTGCTGTTGCACTCCTTGCAGGCCGGCACGCAGTTCCCCTTGGTGCTCTTGCCCCCCCGCACCAGGGGGACGACGTGGTCGAGGGTCAGTTCCTTCGGCGGGACCTGGGCGTTGCAGTAGTGGCAGCGCCCCTGGCCGATGCGGTTTTTCCACCACTGGCTCTGGCGCAGTTCCCTGGTCTTGGCCCGCTCCCGACGCAGTTCCTCTTCGGAAACATCTAGTAAAAAGTCCATTCGCTTGGCGCACTCCTCTAAAGATGCGGCCATTGTAGCCCAAGCCGGTCGCGGCGGCAATCCCGGCCCGGCACTGGCCCCTTGCGGAAATCGGCTATTTATGCCATCTATGGGCGCGGCGCTGCAGACCGCGCCCCAACCCCATCCACCTGGACAGCGCGCATGAAAATCCTGATCGTCGGGGCCGGACAGGTCGGCTACTTCCTCTGCGAGCGGCTCTCCTTCGAAGGTCACGAAGTCACCCTCATCGACCGCGATGCCGACCACCTGCGCCGGGCGCAGGACCGTCTCAACGTCCTCGGCCTGCAGGGCAACGGCGCCAGCGCCGAAACTCTGGAGCAGGCGGGGATCAAGGATACCGATATCTTCATCGCCGTGGCCGACCTCGACGAAATCAACATCCTGGCTTGCCTGCTGGCCCGGGAATACGGGGTCAAAACCCGGGTCGCCCGGGTCAAGAGCATCGAATATTCCGGCGGCGGCGCGGTCCTCTCCAAGGAAAAGCTCGGCATCGACCTGATGATCAACCCCGAGGATGCGGTGGCGGAGGAATTGGTGAAAATCGCCTGCCGCAGCGGCGCCTTCGACGTGGCCGAATTCGTCGAGGGGCAGATCCAGTTTCTCGGCTACCGCATCGGCGAGGACAGCCCCCTGTGCAACCTGACCCTGCGGGAGTTGGGGGAAATCCGCGGCATCTACCGCTTCGTGGTCACCGCCATCAGCCGCGGCGGGCGCACCATCATCCCCCGCGGCGACGACACCGTCCAGGCCGGCGACAGCATCTTCATCTTCGCCCACCAGAAAGACCTGCCGACCATCCAGTACATGATGCAGCTCAAGGAGGAGAAGCAGCGGCGGCGGGCGCGCCGCATTTTCATCCTTGGCGGCGGGCGCATCGGTCTGCACATCGCCGAAGTGCTGGAGCAGATGAATTTCGAAGTGCGGCTGGTGGAGAAAGACCTGCCCCGCTGCGAAAAGCTCAGCGCCAAGCTGAAAAAGACCATGATCATCCATGCCGAGGGGACGGAGATCGACACCCTGATCGAGGAGGGGGTGGAGCAGGCCGACGTCTTCATCGCCGTCACCGGCAATGATGAATCCAACATCCTCTGCTCGCTGCTGGCCCGTCAGCACGGCGCCCGCCGCGCCATGGCCCTGGTCAACAAGCCGGAACTGCTGACCCTGGCCAGTTCCCTCGGCATCGACGCCTGCGTCTCCCCCCGCCTGGCGGCGGCCGGGGCGATTCTCAAATATGTGCGCCGCGGCGAAATCATCTCCCTGGCCACCATCGAGGGGAGCAACGCCGAGGTACTGGAAATAGAAGTCAAGTCAGGACGCAAGGTCATCGGTGCACCCCTGAAAAGCCTGCATTTCCCCCACGGGGCCATCATCGGCGCCATCGTCCGCGGCCAGACCTACGAAATCCCCACCGGCGACAGCACCCTGGAAGCCGGCGACCGGGTGGTGATCTTCGCCCTGCCTGGCGCCCTGGCCAAGGTCGAGAGGTTTTTCGAATAGCATGAACCTGCTGCTCACCCTGCGGGTGCTCGGCGCCCTGCTGCTGTTTCTCGCCGCCGCCCTGGTGGTACCGATCCCCTTTTCCCTTTTCTACCAAGACGGCGCCGCCTGGAGCTTCGTTGCCTCCTCCCTGGTCTGCCTGGTCCTCGGCCTGGCCCTGTTCCGCGGCTGCCGCAGCGGCAAGGAGCTTTCCCTGCGGGAAGGCTTCGCCATCGTCACCTTCGGCTGGGGGCTGTTCGCCCTGTTCGGCGCCCTCCCCTTCAGCCTCTCCGGCGCCATCCCTTCCTACCTCGACGCCGTCTTCGAAACCATGAGCGGTTTCACCACCACCGGGTCGAGCATCCTGACGGACATCGAGTCCCTCCCCAAGAGCGTCCTGTTCTGGCGGGCCCTGACCCACTGGCTGGGGGGGATGGGGATCATCGTGCTGTCGCTGGCCATCCTGCCGATGCTCGGTGTCGGCGGCATGCAGCTGTTCAAGGCCGAAGTCCCGGGCCCCACCACCGACCGGCTCAAACCCCGCATTCAGGATACCGCCAAACTGCTCTGGGGGGTCTACGTGCTGCTGACCGCCCTGCAAACCCTGCTGCTGATGCTGGGGGACATGAGCTTTTTCGACGCCATCTGCCACGCCTTCGCCACCCTGGCCACCGGCGGCTTCTCCACCCGCAACGCCTCGGTGGCGGCCTACGACAGCGCCTACATCGACGGGGTGGTCACCCTGTTCATGTTCCTGGCCGGGGTCAACTTCACCCTGCACTACCAGGCCCTGCGGGGCCGTCTGCGGGACATCTACCGCAACGAGGAGTTCCTCTGCTACCTCGGTATCACCTTCTGCGCCACGGTGCTGATCGTCCTCTTCAACCAGGGGGGCGTCTACCAATCCCTGGCGGACAATCTGCGGTTTTCCGCCTTCCAGGCGACCTCGATCATGACCACCACCGGCTTCGCCACCGCCGATTACGAACAATGGCCGGTCTTCGCCCAGTATCTGCTGATCTTCCTGATGTTCATCGGCGGCTGCGCCGGCTCCACCAGCGGCGGCATGAAGGTGGCGCGCATACTGCTGCTGTTCAAGCACGCCCACGTGCAGATCTACCGCCTCATCCATCCCCGCGCCGTGCGCCTGGTCAAGTTCGGCGGCACCCCTGTCGACCGCGAGGTGATGCAGTCCATCCTCGGCTTCTTCGCCCTCTACATGGGCATCTTCGTTTTCGCCTCGGCGCTGATGGCCGCTTCCGGTCTCGACGCCATCTCCGCCGGCGCCGCCGTCATCGCCACCCTCGGAAATATCGGCCCCGGCATCGGCTCCGTCGGCCCGGTGGACAACTTCGCCCACGTCAGCGACTTCGGCAAGACCGTGCTGATCGGCTGCATGCTCCTCGGCCGCCTGGAGATCTTCACCGTGCTGGTGCTGTTCTTTCCGACTTTCTGGCGCAAATAGGAAGGAGAGCCAAGAAGAGCTGACCAGGATTGGATTCAGAAGAGCGTTTCAACTCAGGACGCGGCAAGGCGAACAAGCAGTGACTGGCGCAACCGGATGCAGATCGCCATGGCCTCCGCTGCATCCTCCCGTTCGGCGGATTCGCCAGGATAGCGGAAAGCGACCGCCGCCCGGGACAGATACCGCAACTCCTCCAGCGGCCATTGCCACCCCGGCAGAACAGTTCCCACGACATCCGCCAGAACTACCAGATCATGACCTCGAGGTGGCGTTTTGCCGGCCTTGATGAGCAGGGCTTTCAGCAGTTTCTCGATGCACTGCTGGACGTGAAAACAGACCGCATCGAAGTTCGGCGACTCGGTAACCGCCCATTCCCGCTCCGCGGTGCGAAAATCCCCCTCCGCCTTGGCCAGCCATTCCTCAATGACGCTGGGCATACAGAACCTTCCCGCGATCGAGGGCTTCCTTGATCAGGGGATCCCCCTCCCGGTAGCGGCGCATGGTATCCGACGGCGTCCTGGCCAGCAGATCGATAGGAAAACGTGGATTGACCCGGTTGAGGATTTCCAGGGATTTGCGGAAAGGACTCCCTTCAAAAGGGAGAATCACCAACAGGTCGACGTCGGCATCCCGACCAGGCCGTCCATAGGCATGGGAACCGAACAACACGATTTTCTCCGGCTGAAACTCCCGGCCAATTCTGTCGCAAAGTTCCTGAATGGTAGTTGGCGGCACCATCGAAAGAGTCCTTTCCCTGCTGGCAAATCCTCTTTATTTATACCATTTCAAATTCTCCGGGTATAATTTTTTTACTTGCCGGAGGTCATCCCATGTTGCCTGCCCTAGCTCCCACAGGCTATAAGAGCCTGCTCTACTTCCTGACAAGCCTCCTACTCTGGCTCAGCCCCGCATCCCTCGAAGCCGCCATGGAACACCACTTCATCTTCTTCCCCGACCGTCAGTTGGTCGCCACCCCGGCCGCCGCCGGGCTGGCCTATGAGGAGGTCTGGTTCGAGGCGACCGACGGGGTGAAACTCCACGCTTGGTACCTGCCGGGGGATCCCGGCCAACCGGTGGTGCTGTTCTGCCACGGCAACGCCGGCAACATCTCCCACCGCATGGAAAACCTCTGGCATTTCCGCAAGCTCGGCCTGGCGGTGCTGATCTTCGACTACCGCGGCTACGGCCGCAGCGAGGGGCGGGCCAGCGAGGAGGGGACCTACCACGATGCCCGCGGGGCGCTGGCCTGGCTGCGCCAGCGAGGTTGGAAGTTTGAGCGGATGATCTATTTCGGCCGTTCCCTCGGCGCCGGAGTGGCCGTGCAACTGGCCATGGAACAGCCCCCCGGCGCCCTGGTGCTGGAGACCCCCTTTCCCTCCATCGCCGCCATGGGCTGGCACCACAACCCGATCCTCTACCTGCTGCTCGGCTGGGCCCTCGACGCCCGCTACGACAGTTACAACAAACTGGGCCGAATCCATGTCCCCCTGCTGATGTTCCAGGGGGACCGCGACACCATCGTGCCAGAGAGCATGGCCCGCAAGCTCTTCGCGCGGGCCAACGAGCCAAAAACCTACTATCGCATTTCCGGTGCCGACCACAACGACACTTTCGACGTCGGCGGCCCCGCCTACTGGCGGCAGTGGCGGGAGTTTATCGACCGCCATTTCCCGCCAGTGCCCTGAAAGGAGAACGGGGAGGGCACCCCGCCCTCCCCGTTCTCATACACACTTCTCTTGCCGAGCCCCGCTCAGCCCCCCTTGACCCGGAACCCCTTGGCCGCCAGAACCCCCTTCACCACCTCCCGGTGGTCCCCCTGCAGTTCCAGCTCTCCACCCTTGCAGGTGCCTCCGGAGCTGCAGCGGGCCTTGAGCTCTCGCAGCAGCTCCTTGGCCTCGGCTTCACCGAGGGTCAGGCCGAACACCACCGTGACCGCCTTGCCGCAGCGTTTTTCCAGCCGCAGCTTGGCGCCCGGCGGTCCTGCCGAACCCGGCGGCGCGGGGGTGGCGCAACGGCAGGCACTCTCCGGAACCCCGCAGCCGGGGCATTCCCGGCTCAGGCTCCAGCCGGCGGGATTCTGTGGAACTTTGACCTTGCCCACGGTTCAACCCAGGCCGATGAAACCGAGCTGACGGCCCGTCTGGCCATTGTCGCGGCGGTAGGAGAAAAACAGCTCCCGATGACAGCAGGTGCATTCCTGGGCCACCTCGATGCGGGCTGCCGCAATGCCGGCCCCCTCGAGCTGCAGCTGGCAGCTGCGGCTCAGGTCGAGCTGCCACTTGCCGAGGCCGGTTTCGGTGGTGATGGACTCCCACAGGCCGGTCCCCTTGCGGAAGGCGTCCCGCACCGGGCGGTCCACCTCGTACTTGTGGGCGCCGATGCAGGGGCCTACCGCCGCCTGAAGTTTGCCGGGGTCGGTGCCGAAATTCGCCTGCATGGCGCCGATGGTCTTGCCGATGAGACCGGCCGCGGCCCCCCGCCAACCGGCATGCACGGCGGCGGCCACCTGGTTGTCACGGTCGTAGAGCAGCACCGGCACGCAATCAGCCACCAGCACACCGACCAGCATGCCGGTCTGATTGGTGATGATGGCGTCGCTGTCGACGCTGAGGAAGTGGGAAAGGTCGGGATTGGGCTCGTCGATCACCAGCACGTCGGCACCGTGGACCTGGTTGATGGTCAGCAGCTGATGGGGCTGCAGATCGAAGGCCCGGGTCAGGGTCGAGCGGTTTCCCTCCACGTTGTAGCGGGGATCCTCGGTGTTGAAGCCAAGGTTGAGGGAATTGAAAGGGGGGCGGCTGACCCCGCCATTGCGGGTGGTGAAGCCGGCCTGCACCGGGGCGTCGACGGCCCAGGAGGGCTGCAGGTACGAGAGTTTCTGCTGTTTGGTCAGTTTCATTTAGGTCGGGAACTCCGAAAAAGGGAAAACCCCGGCGGCCCTGCTGGCCGGTTCGGGTGAGTCAACCGCCGCAGGAGCGGTATTTGTTGTCCAGATAGTCGAGAAGGGCCTGCAGGTCCGCGGGCAGCGGGCTGCTCTGCTCCAGGTAGGCCCCGCTGACCGGATGGACAAATCCCAGCAACCGCGCGTGCAGCGCCTGGCGGTGTAACTGCTGCACCAGCTTGCGCAATTCCGGGTCGGCCAGGGCATTGCCGCGGCTGCCGTGGCCGTAAACCGGGTCGCCGACGATGGGCCAGTGGCGCTCCGACAGGTGCACCCGGATCTGGTGGGTGCGACCGGTCTCCAGGCGCAACTCCACCAAAGAGAGCCGGTCCTGGTCGTAACGCCGCAGCACCTGCCAGTGGGTCACTGCCCGCCGGCCGCTACGGGCCTGGGAGCTCATCCGCTTGCGGTCCACCGGGTGGCGGCCGATGGGGGCGTCGATGGTGCCGCGGTCGGGAGTGACCAGCCCATGCACCAGGGCCAGGTAACGCCGGGTGATGGAGTGGGCCTTGAACTGCGCCGCCAGGTGCAGGTGGGCAGCGTCGTTCTTGCTCGCCACCAGCACCCCGGAGGTGTCCTTGTCGAGGCGGTGGACGATGCCCGGCCGCAGGGTACCGCCGACCCCGGCCAGGTCGGTGCAGTAGTGCAGCAGGGCGTTGACCAGGGTTCCGCCGCTGTGCCCCGGCGCCGGATGCACCACCATGCCCGCCGGCTTGTCGATGACGATCAGATGCTCATCCTCGTAGAGCACCCGCAGGGGAATTTCCTGCGGCAGGGCCGCGGCCGGCTCGGGCTCGGGCAGGACAATCTCCAGCGCCTCCCCCCCCTTGAGTTTGCCGCCGGCCTTGGCCGGCACGCCGTCGAGAAGCACGTGCCCCTCGTCGATCAACTTCTTGAGTTGGGAACGGGTCAGGTCGGGCAGTTGATCGGCCAGAAAGCGGTCGAGGCGCTCGGCGGGCCGGCCCCGGTCGAAGACCAGGTGGCGGGTCTGTTCCATTTACCAGATCGGGCTTTCGATCTTGCCGGCCTGCTTGATCAGCACATCGACGATGGCCCGGTCGAAGAGATGGTCGCGGTCGGCAACGGAAGGCGCCACCCGGGCGTGAAAATGTTCCCGCCCCTCCTTCAGCTCTTCGTCCAGAACCTCGAAAATATTGTCGTTCTTGATGCCGTCCTTGACCTTTTCCTGGTTGTACAGGGCGATATCGGAAATAATGGCCCGCGCCAGCCGGAAGGCGAGATCGGGGTTTTCAACGAGCCTGGCCATGCGTCCTCCTCGATGGAGTGGGTCTGCACCTATGAAACCACGGGACCGGAAGCCGGCCTAACGCAGCGGAAATGCGACGTACAGGGTCATCTGCTCACGCTGAATCAGCATGACGGCGTTGTTGGCGCTGCGAGCCCGCTGGACCGCCTGCTGAAAGCTGGCAAGATCGGTGATCTCCTGCCGGTTGAGCACCAGGATCAGGTCGCCGGGCTGGACCCCGGCGCGACCGGCCGGGCCTTCCGGGTCGACGCCGACCACCTGCAAACCGACTCCCGCTTCGAAAACCACCTGCAGCCCCAAGGCCTCCGCCTGTCCGTCCCCCGGTCCCTTGCCGGGCACGGCCGCGGTCCCCTCCTGGGGCGCCACCTGAACCTGCACGCTCTGGCGCCTGCCGTCCCGCAACAGGCCGACTTCGATGGTGGAACCGGCCGGGGTGCTGGCCACCAGCAGCTGCAGTTCCCGCACCCCCCGCACCTCCTTGCCACCAAGGGTCAGGAGGATGTCGCCGCGGCGGATGCCGGCCTTGGCCGCGGGGCCGTCAGCCAACACCTGGTTGACCAACACGCCGGTCACCCGGTCGAGGCCGAAGGACTGGGCCAGTTCGGGGGTGAGAGGCTGAATGCTGACTCCGAGCCAGCCGCGGCTGACGGCACCGGTCTCGATGAGTTGGCGGGCAATCAACTGGGCCAGGTTGATGGGAATGGCGAAACCGATCCCCTGGCCGGAGGCGACGATGGCGGTGTTGATCCCCACCACTTCGCCGTAGATGTTGAGCAGCGGCCCCCCGGAATTGCCGGGATTGATGGAGGCGTCGGTCTGGATGAAGTCCTCGTAGTCCTCGATTCCCACATCGGCCCGGCCGATGGCGCTGATCACGCCGACAGTCAGGGTGCGGTCGAGGCCGAAGGGGTTGCCGATGGCCAGTGCCCATTGCCCGACCTTGAGCTGGTCCGAATCGCCCAGAACCACCGTCGGCAGCGATTCGCCGGCATCGATCTTGAGGACCGCCACGTCGGTGCGGGGGTCGACCCCGACGATCCGGGCGACGTAGGTGCGCAGGTCGGAGAGCTTGACCTTGATCTCTTCGGCCCCCTTGACCACATGCTCGTTGGTCAGGATGTAGCCGTCGGGGCTGATCAGGAACCCGGAGCCGAGGCTCTGCTCCTGGCGGGGCTGCGGGCGGCCGCGGAAGGGGCCGAAAAACTCCTCGAACAGAGGTCCCAGCTCCGGCATGGCACTGCGCCGGGCAGCGCTGATATTGACCACCGCCGGGGTCACTTTCGCCGAGACCTCGATGAAGGCCGCCTGAGTGGAAACCAGCTCCGGTGCGGGGCGCTCCACCGGGGGGCGTCCCCTTTCGGCCAGGGGAGCCTGCACCTTGGGCTCCCGCTCGCAGCCGGCCAGTGCGGCCGCAGCCACCAAGAACCATCCCAAGAGCCTTGTCACACGCATGCACAAACCCATGAAAATCATCCCTTTCTGCCGACTGAAGCAGGGGGAAGATTAGCGAAAAAAATGGGTTATGTCAATTCGACCGGCACCCCGCGGGGCAGTCCTTCGAGCAGTTGGCAAAGTTCGGCATGCCCCCCGCGAAAATCGGCCTGCCAGCGGCCCCCCCGGTCGATCAGCCAGGTGTCGAGCAGGAAGGTGGCGATGCCGGCCCGACTGGCGGAGAGATCTTGCACGGTGTCGTTGCCGACCATCAGGCACTGCTCCGGGGCCAGTTCCAGGGCCTGCAGGATATCCGCGAAATAGCCGGGGTGGGGCTTGCAATAGCGGGAATTTTCGTAACATGTCACCAGGTCGAAGGGAAACTCCTCCATATTCCCCCACTGCAGGCGGGCCTCCACCAGCGGCCGCGGAAACACCGGGTTGGTGGCCACCACCACCTTGAGCCCCCGGGCAAAGCAGCTTTGCAAGATGCGCGGCACCAGGGGATGGGGGGTGATCAGCGGCGCCAGTTCCGGCAGTCCCTCCCGGCAGTAGCGCTGCAGTCGCTGGTCAAAAAGCTCCGGGGCAATGCCCAGGTGCCGCTCCACCGCCCCCTGGAACAACGCCTGGTTGCTGCAACCCCCCTCTTCACTGTGCAACAGGGCCCAGGTGGCCTTGAGGACCACGTCGGCAAATCGCCGACGTTCCGCAAGATCGACGCAGACCCCTGCCAGGCCGTCGACATAGGCCGGAATGAATTGCTCCATGTCCACTTGCAGCAGGGTGCCGTCGAGGTCGAAAAAAACCCCCTGCAATTCCGACAGGTCGGGAGTGCGGCTGCCGCCGAAGCGGGCCAGCACGGCTTTGGCGGTCGCAGTCCAGGTCAAGGCATCACCCGAGGTGGGCGGCCAGCGCCCGGTCGCTCTTGCGGATATGTTCCACCAGCCAGCGCATGACCTTCTGGTTGGTATCGACCAGAAGATCGATGGAAGGCCCGCGGGCCTCCATGAAGGTGGCAAGGCCGGCCATCTTGTGCCGGAAACTGGCGTGGGCCGCGGCATGCTCGGCGGCCAGGGGATAGCCGGTGCTGTTCATCAGTGCCTCTTCGTCGGCAAAATGCACATTCACGTATTCGTTGAGAAAATCCAGAAGCTCCGCGAGCCGGTTGCGGCCTTGACCCTGTCGGCAAGCCTGCTGGAACTGGTCAAAACGCCGGAACAGTTCGCGATGCTGCGAATCGATCAGCGCCACCCCGGTGGCCAGATCGTCACTCCATTCCACACCCATACATCGATCTCCCGCGGACAGGGTTCAATCTCTCGAAATCGGAATCTTCCGGGGCGAAAACCAGCCCGATCTCCAGCAATGCAATTTGAGCGCCAAACCACCGCTCCGGCCTGCCGGCCCGCCGCCGCTGGAATAGCGTTATAATCTGCTTGACTAACGCGCCTCGCCGCGGTAGAAACATCTGGAAAAACACCAAGGTAGGAGCCTATGGGAAATATTCGCGAAGAGGTCAAGGAACTGCAGATCGGGATGAAGATCCGCCGCTTGCGGCAGGACAAGCGCATGACTCTCCAGGATCTGGCAGAAGCCACGGGGTTGTCAAAACCCCTGCTCTCACAGATCGAAAACGATCAGGTCATCCCCCCTCTGGCAACCCTGCTGCGGATTTCCAAGGCCCTCAAGATCGGTCTGCACACCTTCTTCGAAGAGGAAGGGACCACCGACAAGTGCATCCTGGTGCGCTCGGGGGAAAGCCGCCGACTGCCCCGGCGGGCCAACCGCTCCAATGCAGCCCCTCCCTATACTTACCATTCTCTGGCCTACGGAAAAAAGCACAAAAACCTCGAGCCGTTTCTGGTGGAGTTCGAAGTCCGCCCCTGGCAGGAGGACCAACTGGTCAGCCACGAGGGGGAAGAGTTTCTCTACCTGCTGGAAGGGGAACTGGAATTCCACTACGGCGACCAGGTGATGACCCTCAAGGCCGGTGATTCCGTCTACTACGACTCCACCGAACCCCATGGCTACGCCGCCATCGGCGAGGGCCACGCCCGGGGAGTCGCCGTCCTCTACTCCACCGAGTGATCCGCCCCGGCGCCCTTGACAACCGGCAACCGTTTTCTACCCTTTAGACTCTGTGACCTGGCCGACGGCGGGATCGTCGTGGGCCGACTCTCTGACTCCAGGAGGTAAGACTATGAAAAAAGTCGGTGTGGTGCTCTCTGGTTCCGGCGTGTACGACGGCAGTGAACTCCACGAAGCGGTCATCACTCTGCTGGCTCTGGACCGGGCCGGGGTGGAGGCGGTCTGCATGGCTCCGGACATGGAGCAGTTGCACGTGGTCAACCATCTCACCGGCGAGGTGGCGGCGGGGGAAAAACGCAACGTGCTGGTGGAATCGGCCCGCATCGCCCGGGGCAAGATCCGCAACCTCAAGGAGGTCAAGGCTGCCGACATCGACGGCCTGATCTTCCCCGGCGGCTTCGGCGCGGCCAAGAACCTGTGCGACTTCGCCGTCAAGGGGCCCGACTGCGGGGTGCATCCCGAGGTCAGTCGCCTGGTGCGGGAGGTGGTCGCGGCGAAAAAACCGCTGGCGGCGGTCTGCATCGCCCCGGCCCTGCTGGCCAAGGTTTTGGGCAAGGAGGTGCTGCCCGGCGCCAAACTGACCATCGGCACCGACGCCGGCACCGCCGGCGCCCTCAACAGCATGGGGGCCTGCCACGTGGACTGCCCGGTGACCGAATTCGTGGTGGACAAGGAACACAAACTGATCTCCTCTCCCGCCTACATGCTGGCCGGGCGGATCAGCGAAGCGGCCGCCGGCATCGAAAAGACCGTGCAGACCCTGGTCGCCATGCTCTGAGCCGCCGAACCTGCTGCCAAAGCTGAAAATCCCCAGGCGGTCACGGAGGTGGCCGCCTGATTTTTTCCCGGCCCTGGGGTACCGCGCTTGCCAGGCGGGCAGAATGCTCTAGAATGAACGGGATCGTGTTTTTTCATCCCCCCAACCACCCGAGGAGCCTACCGATGGACAAGTACCGCTGTGTCATCTGCGACTACATCTACGACCCCGCCGAAGGCGATCCCGGCAACGGCATCGCCCCCGGCACACCCTTTGCCGACCTGCCCGCCGACTGGGTCTGCCCCCTGTGCGGCGCCGACAAGAGCAATTTCGAAAAGGTCTGAACCCCGCCGGGGCCCGGCCGCTTCGGGTCCCGGTTCCTTCAGGAGTTGCATCCATGACCCGAACCCTGACCCTCGACCAGGATCAATGCATCTGCTGCGCCCTCTGCGTCGACACCCTGCCGTCGGTGTTCCGCACCGGCGAGGATGACCTGGCGGAAATCCACAATCCTCAAGGGGCCACGCCGGAGCAGATCCAGCAGGTGATCGACGCCTGTCCGGTCCTCTGCATCGCCTGGATCCCCTGAGACGGTGCCTGGCTCCACCCGCAGCGCCTTCACCTCCCTCTGCCCGGGCCGCCTCCCCTACCTCGAGGCATTAAGCCTCCAGGAGCGCCTCCTGGAGGAACGCCCGCAACGGGGGACCGACACCCTGCTGCTGCTCGAACACCCGCCGGTCATCACCCTGGGCCGGGGTGGCGAGGAGCGGCATCTGCGCCTGCCCGAGTCAGTGCTGGCCGCGCAAGGCATCGAGGTGCACCGGGTCGGCCGCGGCGGCGACGTCACCTATCACGGCCCCGGGCAACTGGTCGGCTATCCCATCGTCGACCTGGCCCCCCTGGGGCGCGACCTGCACCGCTACCTGCGCCTGCTGGAAGAGGTGCTGCTGCTCACCCTGGCGGCCTTCGACCTGCGGGGGGAGCGGCGCCCGGGCTGCACGGGCGTCTGGGTCGCAGGGGCGAAGATCGCCTCCATCGGCATCGGCGTGCGGCGCTGGGTCAGCTGGCACGGCTTCGCCCTCAACGTGACCACCGACCTGGGCGGGTTCGACGCCATCGTTCCCTGTGGCCTGGCCGGGGTCGAAATGACCTCCATGGCCGCTCTGCTCCGTCGCCCTCTGACCGTGGAGGAGGTCCGGCCGCCCCTGATCGCGGCCTTCGCCCGCTGCCTCGGCAGCAACTACCTGGGAGACTATGACCAGTTCCAGCCTGCGCAAGCCTGACTGGCTCAAGGTCCGCTTCGGTGCGGGCCCGGCCTACGCCCGCATCGACCGGCTGCATCGGGAGGGCGGGCTGAATTCGGTCTGCCGCAGCGCCGCCTGCCCCAACCAGGGGGAATGCTGGAGCCGCGGCACCGCCACCTTCATGATCCTGGGCAACAGCTGCACCCGGAATTGCGCCTTCTGCAACGTCCAGCATGCCTCTCCCACGCCCCCCGACCCCGATGAACCCCGGCGGGTGGCGGCGGCCGTCGCGGAGTTGCAGCTGCGGCATGCGGTGATGACCTCGGTGACCCGGGACGATCTGCCCGACGGCGGCGCCGCGGCCTTCGCCGAGTTGACCCGTCAGCTGCGCGCCCAGGTGCCGGGCTGCCGCATCGAGCTGCTGATTCCCGACCTGGGCGGGTCGCGGCAGGCCCTGGCGGCCCTGCTCGATCCGCCGCCCGATGTGCTCGGTCACAACCTGGAGACGGTGCCGCGGCTCTATTCCCCGGTGCGCCAGGGGGCCGACTACCACCGCTCGCTGACGCTGCTGGCGACGGCCCGGGAGCTGCGGCCGGAGCTGCCGACCAAGTCCGGCCTGATGCTGGGGCTGGGGGAGCGCCGGGAGGAGGTGCTGGCCGTCTGCGCCGACCTGCGCGCCGCCGGCGTCGGCCTGCTCACCCTCGGCCAGTACCTGGCCCCGACCCGCAGTCACCATCCGGTGAAGCGCTTCGTCCCCCCCGAGGAGTTCGCCGAACTGCGCCGGGCGGCCCTGGCCCTCGGCTTCGACCATGTGGAGGCCGGCCCGCTGGTGCGCTCCTCCTACCACGCCGAACAGGCGTTCGAGGATTCATCCCATGCTCTGTGACCCGATCTGCCCCACCCTGATCCTCGGCTCCGGCCCTGCGGGCCTGACCGCCGCCATCTACGCCGCCCGCAGCCGCTGCTGCCCGGTGCTGGTCCATGGCCGCCAACCCGGCGGCCAGCTCACCACCACCACGACCATCGACAACTTCCCCGGCTTCCCCCAGGGGATCGACGGCAAGGCCCTGATGGAGGCCATGCAGCAGCAGGCGGAGCGTTTCGGCACCCGCTTCATCGAAGGGGAGGTGACCCGGGTCGATCTGGAAGGTCCCCCCTTCCGCGTCTGGGTGGACGACCAGGAACTGCGCTGCCAGTCCCTGATCATCGCCACCGGCGCCTCGCCGAAGATGCTAGGCCT
>CAZYXS010000030.1:14347-18508 GCA_964650955.1 uncultured Desulfuromonadales bacterium
CAACGAATGGAGCCTGTATGGGCGCGGGGTGTCGGTCTGCGCCACCTGCGACGCCTTTTTCTACCGGGACAAGACGGTGGTGGTGGTCGGCGGCGGCGACACCGCCATGGAGGAGGCGACCCATCTGGCCCGCTTTGCCCGCAAGGTGATCATCGTCCACCGCCGGGAGAGCCTGCGCGCCTCCCTGCCCCTGCAAAAACGGGCCCTGGAGAATGACCGCATCGCCTTTCGCTGGAACAGCACCGTCAGCGCCATCCTCGAGGACCAGGCGGGGGTCACCGGGGTGCGCATCCGTGACGTGGAAACCGGCGCCGAAGATGAGCTGGCCTGCGACGGCCTCTTCGTCGCCATCGGCCACACCCCCAACACCGACCTGTTCGCCGGCCAACTGGAGATGGACCCCCAGGGCTACCTGCTCACCCGGGACGGCTGCCGCACCAGCCGCTCCGGGGTGTTCGCCGCCGGCGACGTGCAGGACCCCCACTTCCGCCAGGCGATCACCGCCGCCGGCAGCGGCTGCATGGCGGCGCTGCAGGCGGAAAGCTTCCTCAACGACCTGCAGGACCAGGAGCAGTGAAACCGGCATGAACAATTTCACCATCGTCCGCACCGAGCACCTCAACCATCACGGCAACCTGTTCGGCGGCGCCATGCTGGCCTGGGTGGACGAGTTCGCCTGGCTGGTCGCCTCCCGGGATTTCCCCGGTTGCACCCTGGTCACCATCGGCATGGACAACATCGCCTTCCGCCATCGGGTCGGCAACGGCTCGATCCTGCGCTTCGCCATCGAACACGCCGCCCAGGGAAACAGCTCGGTCACCTACAGCGTCGACGTCTTTGCCGACGCCCCGGGTGCCACCGCGGAGGAGCACGTCTTCTCCACCCGCATCACCTTCGTCCGGGTCGACGCCGAGGGGGGTAAGCTGCCGTTGCCGCGGCCAAGCGTCCTGCGCTCCCAAAGCTGATCTTCCGCGCATTGCGACCTGCCTGCCCCTTGGTATAATTGCCAGAGTTTTTACCCTCTTGGCCTCTGCCACCCCCCGTTGCCGCCGAAAGGACCGCCGTCCGCCATGAGTTTTCTCGACCAGGCCAGCCCGGAGTTTTTCGACGCCCAGTACCGGCTCTGGCAGCAATCCCCCGAGCAGCTCCCCGCCGACTGGCGGGTCTTCTTCGAAGGCTTTCAGTTGGGCCAGGCGGCGCCGCCCTCTCCCTCCGAGCACGGGGTCAAGGAGGCGGCGGTCCAGTCGCTGCTCTACCGCTACCGCGACCTGGGGCACCTGCAGGCCTGCACCGACCCCCTCAACCCCTGCCCCAAGCCCCACCCCCAGCTGACCCTGGAGGCCTTCGGCCTGAGCGAGGCGGACCTCGACACGGTCTTCCATACCCTGCGCTATCACCACCCGCAGGCCAGCCTGCGGGAGATCCTGGAGACCCTGCAGGAGACCTACTGCCGCAGCATCGGGGTGGAGTTCATGCACATCCAGGACCCGGACGAGCGCCAATGGCTCAAGGAACGGATGGAGCCGGTGCGCAACCGCCTGCAACTTGACCCCGACCGGCAGTTGGAGATCCTGCGCAAACTGCAGGAGGCCAGCCTGTTCGAGCAGTTCCTGCACCGCAAATTCATCGGCCAGAAGCGCTTTTCCCTGGAAGGGGGAGAGGTGCTCATCCCCCTGCTCGATCACCTGGTCAACCGCTCCCTGGAGCTCGGGGTGGCAGACCTGGTGCTGGGGATGGCCCACCGGGGACGGATCAATGTGCTGGCCAACATCTTCGGCAAGCCGGCGGCCACCATTTTCGCCGAGTTCAACGACACCCTGGAGCTGGCCTTCGTCGGCGAGGGGGACGTCAAATACCACAAGGGCTTCTCCACCGACCGCAGCAATGGCGAGGGGCGCAGCATCCACCTCAGCCTGGCCTCCAACCCCAGCCACCTGGAGGCGGTCGACCCGGTGGTGATCGGCAAGTGCCGGGCCCGCCACAGCTTCTACGGCCCCGGGGGGAAGCGGCGGGTGCTGCCGGTGCTGATCCATGGCGACGCCGCCTTCGCCGGGCAGGGGATCGTGCCGGAAACCCTCAACCTCTCGCAACTTGACGGCTACCAGACCGGCGGCACCATCCACATCATCGCCAACAACCAGATCGGCTTCACCACCGCCCCGGCCCACTCCCGCTCCACCCGCTACGCCACCGACGTCGCCAAGATGCTGGAGGTGCCGATCTTCCACATTCACGGCGAAGACCCGGAAGCGGCCCTGTTCGCCACCGGCCTGGCCCTGGAATACCGCCAGCAGTTCGGCAAGGACGCGGTGCTGGAAATCATCTGCTACCGCCGCCACGGCCACAACGAGGGGGACGAGCCGAGCTTCACCCAGCCGCTGATGTACGCCAAAATCGCCGAACGCCCCCCCGTCGACCAGGTCTACGCCGAGCGCCTGATCGCCGCCGGGGCCGACCCCTCCCGCATCGAGGAGCAGGCCGCCGAGATAACCGGGCGGCTGGAACAGGCGCTGGACCAGCAGGGGACCAGCCAGGACGCCGGCTACCGGAGCAAGTGGCAGGGAATCCAGCGGGACGCCGAACCGGCCGACCTGGAAACCGGTCTCGAGGAGGAGCTGCTGCTGGAGCTGGCGGCCCGCATCACCCAGATCCCCAAGGCCTTCGCCCCCCATCCCAAGATCGCCAAATTGCTGGAAAAACGCCGGGAATCGGTGGAGCAGGACGGCGGCATCGATTGGGGGACCGGCGAAGCATTGGCCTTCGCCAGCCTGCTCAAGGAGGGGGTGCCGGTGCGCCTCTCCGGGCAGGACTGCCGCCGCGGCACCTTCAACCACCGCCACTCGACCCTGGTCGATGTGGCGAGCGGCCGGCTGCACGTGCCCCTCGCCTTCGTCGCCCCGGGGCAGGCGCCGGTGCAGATCTACGACAGCATGCTCTCGGAAGCGGCGGTGCTCGGCTTCGAGTACGGCTATTCTTTGGAGATGCCCAAGGCCCTGACCATCTGGGAGGCCCAGTTCGGCGACTTCGCCAACGGCGCCCAGGTGATCATCGACCAGTTCGTTGCCAGCAGCCACACCAAGTGGGACCGGGCCAGCGGCTTGGTCATGCTGCTCCCCCACGGCTTCGAGGGACAGGGACCGGAACACTCCAGTGCCCGCATCGAGCGTTACCTGCAGCTGTGCGCCCACAACAACCTGCTGGTGGCCAACCCCTCGACCCCGGCGCAGCTTTTCCACCTGCTGCGGCGCCAGGTCAAGCTCCCCTACCGGCGGCCGCTGATCGTCTTCACCCCAAAGAGCCTGCTGCGCCATCCGGCCTGCGTCTCCAGCCGCCAGGAGTTCTGCCAGGGAGGTTTTCAGGAGATCCTGCCGGGTCCGACCCCGGAAGGGGAGGCGTCCACCCTGCTGCTGTGCAGCGGCAAGATTTACTACGACCTCCTCGAACAGCTGGAAAAAAGCCAACGCCGCGATGTCGCCATGGTGCGCATCGAACAGCTCTATCCCCTGCGGGGGGAGAAACTGCAGGCAGCCTGCGCCCCCTACCGCCAGGCCCGGCGCCTGGCCTGGGTGCAGGAGGAACCGCACAACAACGGAGCCTGGCCCTTCCTGCGCCCCCTGTTGACGGCCCTGCTGGAGCGGGAGCCGGAATACATCGGCCGGGACGAGGCCGCCGCCCCGGCGGTCGGTTCTCACCGCCTGCACAAGCAGGAGCAGCAGGAGATCCTGGCGGCCGCCCTGGCCGTCCAATGATCCGACACCCCAGCCATCCCGGAGTCATACATGGAGATCAAGGTTCCCCAGGTCGGTGAATCCATCTACGAGGCGGTGATCGCCAGTTGGAACAAGCAGGACGGCGACCAGGTCGCCAAAGACGAACTGCTGTGCGAATTGGAGACCGACAAGGTCAACGTCGAGCTCAACGCCGAGGCCGCCGGCATCCTGACGATCAAGGTGCCCGCCGGCACCACCGTGAAAATCGGCAGCGTCATCGGCAGCATCCGTGAATCTGCCGGCGGGGAGGCCGCCCCCAAGGCTCCCGCCAAGGAAGCGCCCAAGGAACCGGCCGCCGCAGACAAACAGGCGCCACCGACGCCGCAACCCGCTGCCAAGCCCGCAGCGGAAGCAGCGGTCAACCCCGCGGCGCGCCAGCTGGCCGCCGAGC
>CAZYXS010000030.1:18608-25923 GCA_964650955.1 uncultured Desulfuromonadales bacterium
CCCCAAGCCGACCGACGACCGCGTCACCCGCGAAACGATGAGCCCGCTGCGCAAGCGCATCGCCGAACGGCTGGTGGCGGTGCGCCAGCAGACGGCGATGTTGACCACCTTCAACGAAGCCGACATGAGCCGGGTGCTCGACCTGCGCAAGCGCCAGCAGGAGCATTTCCTGGCCCGCCACGGCATCAAGCTGGGGCTGATGTCCTTCTTCGTCAAGGCCAGCATCGAAGCCCTCAAGGAGTTCCCCGCGGTCAACGCCCGCATCGACGGCGACGACATCGTCCATCAGCATTTCTACGACATCAGCATCGCCGTCTCCTCCGAGAAGGGGTTGGTGGTGCCGGTGCTGCGGAATGCCGACCAGCTCACCTTCGCGGACATCGAGCAGGGCATCGCCGACCTGGCAGAAAAGGTCCGCACCCGCAAGATCACCCTCGCCGACCTCGAAGGAGGAACCTTCACCATCAGTAACGGCGGCATCTACGGCAATCTGCTCAGCACCCCCATGCTCAACCCCCCCCAGTGCGGCATCCTCGGCATGCACGCCATCGTCGAGCGCCCGGTGGCCCGGGAGGGCGCCGTGGTCATCCGGCCGCTGATGAACCTGGCCCTCTCCTACGATCACCGCCTCATCGACGGCCGCGAGGCGGTCGGCTTCCTGAAGCGGATCAAGGCCTGCATCGAGGACCCGGAAGAGCTGCTGCTGGAACAATAACCCGAAGGAAAGCATCGCGATGAGCAATGAAACCTATGATCTGATCGTCATCGGCGCCGGTCCCGGCGGCTATGTCGCGGCCCTGCGCGCCGCCGCCCTCGGCCAGAAGGTGGCGGTGGTGGAACGGCGGGCCACCCTCGGGGGGGTCTGCCTCAACGAAGGCTGCATCCCCAGCAAGGCCCTGCTCGATTCGAGCGAACTGCTGGCCCAGGCCCGGGACGAATTCGCCGACCACGGCATCGAGATCGAGCCCCCCAGGCTCCACCTCGGACGCATGCTCGAGCGCAAGCAGGAGGTGATCGGCAAGCTCGCCTCCGGCATCGCCGGCATGTTCAAGCAGGGGAAGATCGCCAGCCTCCAGGGGGAGGGACGGCTGCTGCCGCCGGCCCAGGGGGAGCCTCTCCGGGTGGAGGTCAAGAGCGCCGCTGGCAGCGGCCGGACCCTGCAGGGACAACGGGTGCTGCTGGCCACCGGCAGCCGGGCCATGGAACTGCCCGGCCTCCCCTGCGACGGCGAGGGGGTGGTCACCGCCCGGGAAGCCCTCGCCTTCGAGCGCGTCCCCAAGCACCTGCTGGTGGTGGGGGGCGGCTATATCGGCCTGGAGCTCGGTTCGGTCTGGCGGCGCCTCGGCGCCGAGGTCACCGTCGCCGAAATGCTCCCCCGGCTGCTCCCTTTCAACGACCGCCAGGGGGCCGAGCTGCTGCAGCGGCGGCTGAAGAAATCCGGAATAAAAATCCTGCTGGAAACCCGGGTCGAAGGGGTGGAGCAGGACGGCGAGGAATTGCGGGTGCAGCTGAGCAAGGGGGAGGAGCGCCAGGAACTGGTCTGCGACAAGGTGCTGGTGGCCATCGGCCGCCGCCCCTGGACCGAGGGGCTGGGGCTGGAGGAGGCCGGGGTGCGCCTCGACGAGCGGGGCCGGGTGGCGGTCGACGCCGACTTCCGGACCAGCCTCCCCGGGGTCTACGCCATCGGCGACCTGATCGCCGGGCCGATGCTCGCCCACAAGGCCAGCGCCGAAGCCGTCGCCTTCGTCGAACGCCTGGAAGGGAAAAAAAGTGCCGTCGAATACGGCATCATCCCGGGGGTGATCTACACCTGGCCGGAGTTGGCCGGAGTGGGGCAAACCGAGGAACAGTTGCAGGCCGCCGGCATCCCCTTTCAGGCCGGCAAGGCCCATTTCGCCGCCAACGGCCGGGCCCGGGCCATGGGGGAGACGGACGGCTTCGTCAAGATCCTCGCCGCCCCCGACAGTGGCCGCATCCTCGGCGTCCACATCATCGGTCCCCGCGCCTCCGAGCTGATCGCCGAAGCGGCGGCGGTGATGGCCTTCGAGGGGAGCGTGCAGGATCTGGCCCTGATCTGCCACGCCCACCCCACCCTCGCCGAAGTCATCCACGAAGCCGCCCTGGCGGCTGCCGGCGGCGCGCTGCATGGCTGAGCCTCCACAATACAACGCCCTGGAAGGGAGAAAGCCCGGTCTGGACCGGGCTTTTTCCATGCTGCTCAGAACCATCCTTGGGAATTAATTGGGCGACGGCGCCGAGACCGGCTTGGCCGCCGGAGCGTGGAGGGAGAAACGGCTGTAGTAGCCGGTCACATCCTCGATGATGCGGGTGGTCTCCCGCACCTGGCGCAGCAGCTCCTTGAAGGCATAGGCCTCCCAGTTCCCCTTGCTGTCGAGGTTGATCCGCTGGGGGTGCTTCTTGGTGGTCATGGAACGGCTCTGCCCTTCGGCCACCAGCAGCAACCAGGCGTCGGCGAATTCCTCGTCGATCAATTGATCCAGCTGCAGCCGCTTCTCCTCGATCAGGTAGATCCTGGCGGAAAAGCCGGCGGCGAGTTGGCTGATGGCAGCCCGGTGCTGGTTCATCACCTCGAAGGCCCGAGTCGAACTCGTGGCGTCCAGAAACACAACCACCTTCGCCGCGCGAAACTTCTCGTAATCGACCAACACCTGTGCCTGCAGCATGAGCCTGATCCCCCTTGCCGTGAAAATGAGTTTCTTTGCATTCTCCGCGAAATACACATACTAGCGGCTGTTGGGGGGAGTGCAAGCCGGTGGGGGAATTTTATCGATGGGCGGAAAAAAGGCGGGGCGTCCGGCGTTGACCGCGGACGCCCCGTGAATTGGCCTAAAAGGAGTTGATGCGGCGGATAAAGGCCTTGAGCAGGCCGAAATCCCGCCGGTTGAACTGGAAGGCCAGGCGCGGCAGCGGCAGCAGGTCGGGCTGGTCGGCCTCCTCCGGCAACGGGCCGGTCAGCCGCAGGTGGCTGCCAGCCTCGATGATGGTGCTGAATTCGTCTTCCAGGGTGGCCACCTGCTCCGGGGTGAGGGGCTTGTTGAGGCGGAACACCAAGGTGTTGCCGACGAAGCGGCTGGAGTGATAGACCCGGTAGAAGTCGTCGATCACCTGCACTGCCTCATAAGGGTCGCGGGTGATCGTGAACAGGCCGAAATCCTCTCCGGATATCAGTCCCTTGCGCAGCATGGTCTTCTTGATGAAATGCAGCCACTCCTCCCAGTAGTCGCCGGCGTCGTCATCGATCAGCACCAGGGGGATGGGCGGGTTCTTGCCGGTCTGCACCAGGGTCAGGGTCTCCATGGCCTCGTCCAGGGTGCCGAAGCCGCCGGGGAACAGGGCCACCGCCTGCGCCTCCTTGAGGAAGGCGACCTTGCGGTTGAAGAAATACTTGTAGGTGATGACGTTACGGCTCTCCGACATCACCGGGTTGGTCTCCTGCTCGAAGGGGAGGCGGATGTTGACGGCGAAGGAGTTCTCCGCCCCGGCCCCCTCGTTGCCTGCCTGCATGATGCCGCCACCGCCGCCGGTGATGGCCATGTAGCCCCGCTCCACCAGCAGCCGGGAGAAGTCGACGCACTTCTGGTAGATCGGCTCGGAGGGTTCGGTGCGGGCCGACCCGAAGATGGTGACCTTCTTGCGGTCGCGGTAGGGGCCGAAGACCTTGTTGGTGAAGCGCATCTCTTTCATGGTGGTGCGCATCAGCTTCAGGTCCGCCAGGTAATCGTTTTCCTGGCCGGCCATCAGGGCGCTCAGGATCATTTCGCGGACGATGCCGGGATGATGGACCCCCACGGCATCGATCAGGGCGTCGATCTGGCGGTCGATCTCGCCGTTGGTGCGGGTGAAATGCAATTTCATCGGGACAGCTCTCCTTGGAGGGCAGAGGGTTGTTTCGCCTATCGTCGTGCAAGCAGGGGGCGCCCGGCCAGGGTCTGCGCCCGCAGCAACAGCCCCTGCAGGCCGCCGCCGGCGTAGCGCTGGTCGAACTCCCCATAAAGCCGTCGCAAATCCCTCTCCGCTGCGTAGAACTCCTGACGCTGTGCGAGGGTGAACTGGCCGTCGAGCGCTTCGCACACGAAGGTGACGCAGTTGAAGGGACGCCGGGCAACGTCGAAACTGCACCCCTCCGCCTCGAGGTAGGGGCAAGGGCGCCTGAAATCGGGCGACGGCGGTTCCTCTCCGGCCAGCAGATAGCCGAGAGCATTGGCCAGCGTGACATGGTGCCGGCCGCGGTCGCAGCACGCTCCCTGGCAACCGGCACAAGCCGCCGGGCCTCCCAGGGCGAGAAAGTCGGCATGCAGTTGCTGTTGCAACTGGCCGATGCGAGTCAGCCGCGGCTCCATCCAGGCACGTTCCGCAGCCTCCAGGCCGGCCACTTCCCGCTTCAGGTCTTGCAGGATTCGGGCCCAGGCCGCAGTTACAGCGACTACCTCCATGGATCCATTCGCTCATGAAAAACGGCACGGCCTGAAATCGGCGTGCCGCGGGGTCCGGAAAGTGATGGTCGGAGAAGTCCGTAAGCCGGGTTCTGTCCTCCACGGCGGTTACCCGCCTGCGGAGTGACGATCATTCCTCTAGGACCGCCGTTGCCGACGGCCTCCAGCAGCCGGACCCGGGAGTCTCGGGCGGGCCGCCCTCGAACACTCCCCTATTTGGCCTTGCTCCGGATGGGGTTTACCGAGCTTCCGACGTCACCGCCGGAACTGGTGAGCTCTTACCTCACCCTTTCACCCTTACCCGCCGGCGCACCAGGCGCAGGCAGGCGGTTTCCTCTCTGTGGCACTTTCCCTGGGGTCGCCCCCGGTCCCCGTTAGGGACCATCCTGCCCTGTGGAGCCCGGACTTTCCTCCCGCTCCCGCAGGAGCCGGCGATCGTCTGTCCTTCTCCGACCATCGGCGGCATCTTACACCGCCCGGAGAGCCGGGCCAAGGGTTTTCCTAGCTGCCGGCCACCACGTAGAGCAGACGGTGGCAGTGGGGACAGGTCTGCACTTCGTCATTGGTGAAGAGGCTGTTATAGAGCTGAGGCGGCAGGTGCATGTTGCAACCCAGGCAGGTGCCCCGGCGGGCCTCGACGATGGCCACCCCGCCCCGGCGCTCGAGCAGGGTCAGGTAGCGGCGGCGGATGGAGGAGGGAAATTCCTGCAGCAGCGCTTCCCGCTGGCCGCTCTTTTCGCTTTGCTGCCTCTCGAGACGGGTGTAGTCCTCAGCCATCGCCCCACGCCGCTCGGCGACCCGAGCGACCAGGGGCTCGAGCTGGGCAGCCTTCTCCTCCCGGTCCTTCTCCAACACCGCAATTTCTCCGTCGGTGGCGCTCATGCGCTCCTGGATGTCCTTGTTCATCTTCTTGGCGGTGTCGATCTCCTTGAGAACGGCGACGTATTCCTTCTGGGTCTTGATCGAGGGAAGCCGCCCCTCGGCCTTCTTGACGTTCTCCTGTTCCTGGGCCAGGGCCTGGGCCAGCTCCCGCCGGCGCCCCTGCAGCTGCTCGATTTCGCCGTCCAAGGCATCTACCATCGCCTGAACCCGCCCGAGCTCCTCGCCGAGCTTGCCTTCCTCGGCGTCAAGAGTCTGCCGCTGCTGGGCGATGGCGTTCAACTCGGCGTCGAGTTCCTGCATGTCTTTAAGCCGTTGCATCCGGTCTTGCACTTGACTACCTCCGTTATGGATCTGCGGGTTATGCGGAAAAGTTGTGCAGCGGGTTCAGACGATCCGAAAGGGGTCCTGCTCCCCGCTCATTTCCAGAAATTCGATGGCCAGCCCCCGCTGGGCCGCAGCCTGCCGCAGCCGGGCGGCCAGGCCAGTCACCATCAACTGTTCGCTGTGAAAATGCCCGGCATCGATCAGGCCGACCCCCTGGGCCTCGGCCTGCCGGGCCTCGTGATACTTGACATCGCCGGTCACCAGCACATCGGCCCCCTGGCGCACCGCTTCGGCCAGCAGCGAAGCGCCGCTGCCGCCGCACACCGCCACCTTCTGCACCGACCGTTTCGGGTCCCCCACCAGCCGCACATGCTCGGCGCCGAGCAACTCCCGCACCCGGGCGGCGAACTCCCCCAAGGGGAGGGTCGATGCAAGCCGGCCGATGCGCCCCAGACCCACCTCGGTGCGGCGGTTGGCCAGGGGGATGAGGTCATAGGCCACCTCTTCGTAGGGATGGGCCTTGCGCATCCGCTCCACCACCCGCTGCTGCACCCCGCGGGTGAGAATGGTCTCCAGGCGGATCTCCTTGACCCGCTCCGTCAGCCCCTGGGTCCCGATGAAGGGCTCGGTGCCGGCGCCGGGGCGGAAGGAGCCGACCCCGGTGGCGCGGAAGGCGCAGTGATCGTAGGCCCCGACCTGCCCGGCTCCCCCGGCGAAAAGGGCTTCTGCCATCTGCTCCTCATATCCGGTAGGGACGAACACCACCAGCTTGAGCAGGTCGGATTCCCCCGCTCCGAGGGGCACCGCCCCCTTCAGTTCGAGCCGCTGCGCCAGCCAGTCGTTGAGGCCGTCGCGGCCGCGGTCGAGGTTGGTGTGGGCACTCAGGACCGCGACCCCTTCCCGCACCGCCCGCCAGACCAGGCGGCCGGTCTCGTCGCGGGGGGTGAGGGTGCGCAGGGGGCGAAACAGCAGGGGGTGGTGACAGAGCAGCGCCTGGGCCCCCTGTTCGGCGGCAGCCTGCAGGGCGGCATCGCTGGGATCGAGACAGACCAGCACCCGCTCCACCACCGCGGAGGGGTCGCCCACCTGCAGACCGACGTTGTCCCAGTCCTCGGCCAGGGCCGCCGGATAGGCGCCGTGGAGCAGGCCGAGCAGGTCGTGGATGCGGGCGAGGCGAGGTTTGGTCATGAAGGGCAGGACGCTATCACGGGGTTAAAAAAGAAGAGTGCAACTCGGGTCTGGTTGCACTCTTCGCGAAAACTCAGAAATGTATGTGGATCACTATGAGCCGGGAACTCATGGTCTGCCTTTGAAAGTGGTGGGCCCACCAGGACTCGAACCTGGGACCAACCGGTTATGAGCCGGTGGCTCTAGCCAACTGAGCTATAGGCCCGCTTAGGAAGTTGTGACAGTACAGGAACTTACTTCGGAATGTCAAGGTATTTGCCACATAAAAGATTCATGCAATTTATGTTATGGAGCCGGCTTTCAGCGGTTTGCGGCAATATCCCGCCAGGAAGAATCCCGGCGGGATATTGAAAGAATGTCAGGCATTACCGTGCTTAACGCGTTCTGCCTTCCTTATCAGCGTTGTTGCAACCGGGTGGTTGTTGTTTTCAGCGTACAGCGCAGCGGTGTTGCCTGTTTTGGTTCTG
>CAZYXS010000031.1:0-25844 GCA_964650955.1 uncultured Desulfuromonadales bacterium
GTAGCCGGGAACCAGGCGCTTGTAGGAGTTGGTGCCGGGGTTGGTGAAGGCGCACAGGGCCTTGGCGTGCTTCATGATGCCGCCGATGTAGTACATGGCCATTTTGGAAAGGCCGCCATAGCCGTCGCCGGCAAAGAGGTTGACGCCGTCCTTCCACAGGGACTGGTGGCAGTGCATGCCCGAGCCGTTGTCGCCGAAGATCGGCTTGGGCATGAAGGTGACGGTTTTGCCGTTGCGGAAGGCGACGTTGCGGACAATGTATTTGAACCACTGCAGGGTGTCGGCCATGTTCAGCAGCGAGTCGAAACGCATGTCGATTTCGCACTGGCCGCCGGAAGCGACTTCGTGATGGGAGGCTTCGATGCGCATACCGACGCTTTGCAGCACCTGGACCATTTCGTTACGCAGGTCGATCAGGGAGTCGGTGGGGGCCACGGGAAAGTAGCCTCCCTTGAAGCCCGGCTTGTAGCCGAGGTTGGGGTATTCTTCACGGCCGCTGTTCCAGGCCCCTTCGATGGAGTCGACGCTGTAGGAAGACTGGTTGGGACCGCAGGAGAAGCGCACGTCGTCGAAGACGAAGAATTCCGGCTCGGGACCGAAGTAGGCGGTATCGGCGAAGCCGGTCGACTTCAGGTAGGCTTCGCACTTGCGGGCGATGAAGCGGGGGTCGCGGGTGTAGCCTTCCTTGGTGATGGGATCGTAGATGTTGCAGATGATGCTCAGGGTGGCCATTTCCGGAAAGGGATCGATCTTGGCGGTGGTGGGATCCGGGATCAGGGTCATGTCGCTGTTGTGGATCGGCTGCCAGCCGCGGATGGAGGAGCCGTCGAAGCCGAGGCCCTCTTCGAAGATATCTTCGCTGAACTCGCTGATGGGGGTGGTGAAGTGCTGCCAGATCCCGACGAAGTCGAGGAACTTATAATCCACCATCTTGACGTTGTTTTCAGTTGCAAATGCTACGACTTCCCTTGGTGTCATGCTGCATCTCCTTTTGGCGATTGGTAGATGCCGCCAGCGAGGGCGGCACAGGGATCATCTTGCGATGAAATTTGTACAGGGGAAATTCTAGAGCGCGTCGTCGCCCCGTTCGCCGGTGCGAATCCGCACCACTTCGTCCACCGGCGTCACGAAGATCTTGCCGTCGCCGGGCCACAAGATCGTCGCGGACGATGATTTCCATTTTGATCTTGGGGATGAAATCCACCACGTATTCGGCACCGCGGTAGAGTTCCGTATGCCCCTTCTGCCGGCCGAAGCCCTTCACCTCGCTGACGGTGATCCCCTGGATTCCGATTTCATTGAGGGCCTCCTTGACTTCGTCCAACTTGAAGGGCTTGATGATTGCCTCGACTTTGCGCATTAGGTTACCTCCCCAGATTTAATTGGTGGTCGGCCAGATTGTGCAACAACACCCAAATTTAACGTCTCACAGACATACTGGCAAGATGATTCCGGGTGCGCTTTCTGCCCCATCCCCTTAAGCAATTAACTTGCCCAATTCCTCCCGAACCCATGTTTTTTTCTAACCAACCGTTTTTCCATAGTTTTCAAATTTGACCAAGAATCTCATGCCCAGGAAATAGGCAACCAGGACACCATGGCAGCCCAAACAATGGGCAGCAAACAGCACCATTGCCTATTTTCCATGCAAGACCTGCGAACACTTTAGCCTCCGCGAATTGCTTCCTCCTTCAGGTCTCGCACCAGGTTGGGCATGCTGTCCCCGGCGCACAAACCGAGCCGCCCCGCCTGGCGCTCCGGATAACGGCGACACCAATCCCGATAGGCGCGCCACTCGACCTCGAAATTGGGGGTGAAGACACCCTGCCCAAGCGCCCCCTCGATCTCTTGCGGCAACCAGTAGCGCACCGCATCGATTTCTTCGGGGTTGAAACAGACCTCGCCAGAGAAGTAGGCCAGGTAGGTGCCTACGTTTTCCGATTCGATCGCGTTGCGAATCCTCGAATGGTAGAGAAAGGTCAGGGGCAGGTCCACCAGGCCGAGTTCTTCCCGCATTTCCCGCCGGGCTGCGGCCAAATAGTCCTCACCGGGATCGAGATGGCCGCCAACGCTGGTATCCCACCGTCCCGGTTGGATATCCTTGAGACGACTGCGCTTTTGCAGAAGCAGCGCGCCGTCCGAGTTAACGACCAGGACGTGCGCCACCCGATGCACCAGGGCCGGATTGCCGTGGCACTCGGCCCGGGGCCGCAGGCCGATGACCCGATCCTCCTCATCAACAATCTCGAACATTTCCATGCCGTGCCTCCTCGGGATGCTAAACTGCTGTGGGCAACATAGCCGAGGGGACCAGTTGCTGCAAGAAATTGCAGCGTCTTGCTCACAGTCTCAGGGGGTCGACAGGGGAGAAAGGCCTTGTCGGTCAGGGCCGGAAAATGCTATATGCTAGGTCTGCTGGGGGCGGTTTGCTGGCGAAACCGTCCCGGACATCCCACAACCTGGGCCGGCGGCACCCCCCTGACCGGACGCCGTTTCGCTGCCCCCCGGAGGTCTGCATGTTCAACCGCCTGAAGCCCGCGCTGCTGGGGGGGCTGTTGGTCCTATTCTGTTCCACCATCCCCCATCCCGCGAAGGCGCTGGAAAAAGGGCGCCCCAACCTCGAACTCAGCCTTGGCGCGGTCGAGGTATTTCACCCCAGCCAACCGGTGCGCAAGCTCCGGATGGCCAATCCAGCCATGGCCGAAGCCATCCAGGTTGCCCCCCGGGAGATCAGCCTGACCGGAAGAAACCTCGGTTCCACTACCCTGCTGCTCAACGAGGACGGGCCGGACCGTCAGCTGGTGGACATCACCGTCGGCCTCAACCTGACCAGCCTGAAGCAGCAACTCCACCAGATCTTCCCTGGGCAGGACGTGGAAGTCCGACCGGCCCCAGCCGGCCTGGTCCTTTCCGGCACCGTTTCCGGCCCTGAAATCATCGAACAGGTTGTCCAACTGGCCAACAGCTACCTGCCCCCCCCGGCGCCTCCCGCCCGCCCCTACACTGTGACCAACCTGCTGCGGGTCGGCGGGTTTCAGCAGGTGCTGCTGGAGGTAAAGTTCGCCGAGGTCGCCCGGCGCTCCACCCGGGAATGGCAAGCAGCCCTCGGCGTTACTGGCCAGGGGCAGGACCTGCAGATCGCCGCCGGCATCGGCGGCCTCGATGTCTCCACCGGCACCCCGCCCGTCGCCCCAGGGAGCCTGCTGCTCAACTTTGCCGGCAATCAGGCGAACATCTTCGCCAAACTCGACAACCTGACCGCTGCCCTCAAATTCCTCGAAGAGGAAGGCCTGGCCCGGATCCTGGCCGAACCCAGACTGGTCACCCGCAGTGGCGTCCCCGCCAGTTTTCTCGCCGGGGGGGAGTTCCCCGTCCCCGTGATACAACAGACCGGCTCCACCAACGCCACCACCGTCCAGTTCCGGGAGTTCGGCGTCAGTCTCCGTTTCACCCCGGTGGTCCTGAGTGATGGCAAGATCAGCCTGCAGGTGGCACCGACAGTCAGTGAACTCAGCACCGCAAGTCCTCTGAACCTCGCCACCGGTGCCACCAGCGGCAACAGCAGTGCCGTCTTCGTCATCCCCAGCCTGACCACCCGCAAGCTGGACACCACCGTCGAACTTTACGACGGCCAGACCCTCGCCCTCGCCGGCCTATTGCAGGATAACCTTCGGGAATCGGCAAAAAAGATCCCAGGCCTGGGGGACCTCCCAATCATCGGTTCATTGTTCCGCAGCTCCAATTTCATTCAGAACAAGACCGACCTGCTGATCGCCGTCACTCCGCATCTGGTCAAGCCGAGCCGGGAAGGAACCCTGACCTACCCTGGCGAATTCATCCAGGTCCCTTCCCGCTACGAGTTCTACCTGGAGGGGCGTCTGGAGGGGGCCCGGGCGCCCAACGACATCTCCGCCCTGAGCCAGCACGGTTTCACTACCCGTCGCCTCCCTCTGGAGCAGAAAGGGGGCCTGGAGGGGGAATTCGGCCACGAACCGCTTAAACCCGAGGGGACCAACCAATGAGCCGACTGCTGATCGCCGGGTGTCTGCTGGCCAGCCTGACCGCCTGTGCAGCACTCGAAGAAGCCTTTTACGTGGATCGGGAATATGGAACCGCCTCCCAGAGCACCTGGGATCGGCAGATCGCCTACCCGGATCTGCGCCATTCGGGGAACCTCCCCCGTGGGCTGGATGGAAAAACCGCAGAACAGGCATTGCAGTACCTGCGTTCCCCCCAGCCGGTGCCTGCTGCGCCGGCCCAAGGAATACTCATTCTGCAATAAACTTACTGGGAGACTACCGTGGTTTGCTCTAGCGCTCGGTCCAGCTTGCCCCCTCGCCTTTTTTCCACTCTTCCGGTCCTGCTCTGCCTGTTGCTGCCCCTGGCCGCCTGTGCGCCGGCCAGGCAACCCTTCAGCGTGGAATCGACCCTGCAGCAACTCGGACCGGCCAAACCCGTGGTGGAAAGCCGCCTGGCCAGCATGTCCACCGCTGACCTGCTGGCGGCCGGACAGGACTATCTGGCGGAAAAAAATGCCCAATTGGCCCGCCTGCATTTCGCCATGGCCCTGCAGCACGAGCCCACCAATCCCGCCGCTTTCGTCGGCATTGGCCAGGCACTGTATCAGCAGGCGGAGCTCAATCAGGCACGGGAAGCCTTCAGCCAGGCGCTGAAGACCGATCCCGCCAACACCGCTGCTCTGCTGGGCATAGCCCGCATCTACCGGGAGCAGGCCTTCCATAGCACCGCCATCGAATACCTCGAGCGGGTGCTGGCCGTTGCCCCCGCCCAGGTCGAAACCCTCTCCGAAATGGCCATCAACTACGACGCCATGGGTCAGGAGACCACCGCCGAAGCTCTGCATCGCAAGGTGGTGACCCTGCGCCCCGACGACCCTGCAGGACTGAACAATCTCGGTTTCAACGCCCTGCTGCAGGGGCATTACCCCGAAGCCATCGACGCTTTTCGCAAAGCCTTGGTGCTGCGTCCGGATAACAAGCAGGTACGCAACAATCTGGCCACCGTGCATGCCCTCAATGGCGATGAAGATCAGGCTCTGCAGCAGTTCGAAATCGCCGTCGGCAAACCGGCTGCCTGGAACAACCTTGGTTACATCTACATGACCCAGGGGGAATGGGATAAGGCCGAACGGGCCTTCAAAAAGGCTCTTGATCTCAGCCCCATCTTCTACCTTCGGGCGCAGGAAAATCTCGACCGCCTGACCCGGATGCGGACCAAAACCGAAGAATGAGCGGCACGGCGCGTTCCACCTCAAGTGCCGCATTTGTAACAGGGACTTGCGTTTCCCCTCTCTCCACAACCCCTTTTCAGGACCGCCCAATGACGACCCCCTTGATCCTTCTAGTGGATACTTCCAAGTTTTTCCTGGAAATCCAGAAGGGGTTCCTGAAAAACACCGATGCCCGCGTCCTGAGCGCGCACAGCACGGCCGAAGCCCTGGACTGCCTGCGACGCCAGCGGGCCGATCTGGTCTATCTCGCTCTGGACTTGGGGGACGAGGATGGTGCCAGGTGTTGCCGGGAGATCAAGGGGGATGCTGGTTTGAAAGGGACCCCGGTCGTCATGGTGTACGATGCCGGCGCCCCTGCCGACCGGACCCGCTGCCTGCAGGCCGGCTGCGACGGTGCCTTGAGCCGACCGCTGGAGCGGCGCAAGTTTCTCGATGAGGGCCGCAAGTACCTGTTCAAGGTCGAGCGCCGGGAGTACCGGGTCCCTTGCGAGGTCCTGGTGGTTTTCCGCCACAACGGAGAAAGCTCCTACGGCTCCAGCAGGGACCTGAGCCAGGGGGGAGTCTTCATCGCCACCCCCCGCCGTCCGCAGTTGGGTGACCGCGTCCACTTAAGCCTGGTCCTGCCTGACGGGAACGACCACCTGGTCGAAGCCATTGGGCGGGTAGCCTGGCTGAACCCGGGCCCCCAGTCTCAAAGCAGGCACTTCCCCCCAGGATTCGGCGTGGAATTCCTCGAATTCAGCCCCGGTTGCTCTCCGCTACTGTGCCGTTTCCTCGACCAGACCGCCAAGGTCTAACCGACCCTCTTCTGCTACATTCCAAACGCTTCATTTCCATGCCCGTATCAACGTTGGCACCGGGAACAGAAGTAACTCGAGCGCTGGCCGATGCTCTTTTGCTGCAGCGTCCGCCCGCAGGTCGGGCAGGCCTCCCCGCTGCGTCCATAGACCAGCAGTTGTCGGCTGAAATAGCCGGGCCGCCCGGCGGTGTCCGAGAAATCCCGCAGGGTGGTCCCGCCCGCAACGATGGCGGCCTGCAGCACCTCACGAATCGCCTCGGCCAACCTGCGATAGCGCTCCAACGAAACCCGTCCAGCTGGTCGTGCGGGATGGATCCCAGCCCGGAACAGCGCCTCGCTGGCGTAGATGTTCCCGACCCCGACCACAACCCGCTGATCCATGATGAAACTCTTTACTGCAACCCGTCGCCCTTGGGCCAGTTGGTGAAAATAATCCCCCTGTATCTGGGTGTCGAAGGGCTCAGGTCCGAAAGATTGCAGCAGAGTGTGTTCGTAAGGGTCTCCGGTCAGCCAGAGCAGGGCTCCAAATCGCCGCGGATCATGGAACCGCAGTAGTTGACCGTGGTTGAAATGCACATCGAGATGGTCGTGTTTCCCGGGCGGCGTGGCAGTGGAAACAACCCGCAGGTGCCCACTCATGCCGAGGTGCAGCAGCAGTGTACCCCGGTCGAAGGTCAACAACAGGTATTTGGCGCGCCGATTGAGGGCCTTCAGGGTCTGCCCCACCAGCAATCCAGCCAGGTCGGGCGGCAGCGGCCAGCGCAGGGCCAGGGTGCGAACCTCGACCTCGGTCACGGTCCGGCCTAGCAGGTGGGGCCGCAGCCCTCGCAGGGTGGTTTCGACTTCGGGCAGTTCCGGCATGGGTATTTTCGCCCCCAACATGAGGGATGGGTTCAAATTGTCCGTGCAGAAAACAGTCAATACATTTAAGGCAGATGCGAAGAGAAAAGGGAGCCGGAGAGAAGGATTCTCAGCGACCTTGCGCTCTCCGTGGCCCTGCGTAAATGATGTCCTTTGTTTTCGTTCTGAAAGGCATCAGAACCGAATCCGTTGGTCGACCCGGTCAAAATCGGCCCAGTCGATCTCCTCCAAACCACCGGAAAACTCCCCCCGCTCCAGTTTCAGGCTGGAGTGGTAACGCCACCCCGAGGGGGTCCGCTGAAAACGGGAGAGCTCAAAGGTCTCCCCTGACCGGCCCTGGAATTTGCTGACCAGGTAGAACAGCACCCTGGCTTCCCCCTCCCCGATCTCCTCTTTGAGCACCCGGCATTCGAGAATACGGAAATCCCGTTGCAACTCCCCCCTTCCCTGCTGAAGGTAATCCAGACGCCGGGGGTAGAGTTGTCGGAAAGGGGAATCGGGATGGTAACTGTCGTAGATGAAACCAAAATCCCCCTGCTGGAAGGCCCTGCAGCGAGCCGCAACGAGTTCGGCCGGAGTCAGCTTCGGGTCGATGACGGCCTGATTCTGTGCTCCGGCCGTCCCCAGACAGCACTGCTTATACTTGCGGCCGCTGCCGCAGGGGCAGGGTTCGTTCCTCCCGGTTTTCATCCCTCCTCCTTGAGGCGAGGATCGAGGGCATCCCGAATCCCCTCCCCGAGCAGGTTGTACCCCAGCACGGTCAAAAGAATGGCCAGCCCGGGAAAGGCCGAGAGCCACCAGGCGGTGCCAAGGGTCTGCTTACCGGCAATCAGCATGTTGCCCCAGCTTGGGGTCGGCGGTTGCACTCCGATGCCGAGGAACGAGAGAGCGCTTTCCGTCAAGATGGCACCCGCTACCCCTAAAGTGGCGGACACGAGGACCGGAGAAAGGGCATTGGGAAGCACATGGCGAAAAATCACCCGGCCATCGCTGGCCCCCAACGCCCGGGCCGCCAGCACGAAATCCCGCTCCCGCAGGGAGAGGAACTCCGCCCGCACCAGGCGCGCCACCCCCATCCAGCCGGTCAGGCCGATGATGATCATGATATTCCAGATAGAGGGCTCGAGAAAGGCGATGACCGCCAGGATCAGAAAGAAGGAGGGGAAGCAGAGCATGATGTCGACGAAGCGCATGATCACCGAATCGATCCATCCGCCATAATAGCCGGCCGCTGCTCCCAGCAGAATCCCGATAAGGGTCGCGATGCCGACGGCGACAAAGCCGACCAGAAGGGATATGCGGGCGCCGTAAAGAATGCGGGTCAGCACGTCCCGCCCCAGGTCATCGGTGCCGAGGAGGTGGGCTCCGCCTGGGGCCTGCAGGCGAGCGGAGACGTCGATGGCCCCCGGATCCCCCCCCAACACCGGCGCAAGCAGAGCCAGAAAAAACATGAAAGCGACGATGACCGCACCGGATAGCGCCATGCGGTTTCGCCGCATCCGCTGCCAGAGGACTTCGCGAAAAAAGGACTGCGGGCGACTCCCGCCCATGTTCGACTCCTTGGAAACCGGATTTATTTGAGACGCTCGTATTCTCGCAGGCTGAGCACCCCTTTGTCCAGCAGCAGGCGTAGCAGTTGCTGAAATTTGTCGTCGCTCTGGGGGCGCTGAACCATCCCATTGAAGAGGGGTGGTACAGGCGGTTGCGGGGCTTCACCCGATTCGAGTTCCTGCAGGGCCTGAGGTAGTCCGTAGTAGTGTTCGATGGCCATGCGAATGGACTGTTCCGAAGCCAGGGCCGGAAAAACCCGACAACCGGTCATGAATTGTAAGGCGTCTATGACCGGCAGGTTGGCCGGATCGGCCATGGCGACCAGCAGATTCAGGGTGCCCGACATTTCTTTGCGATCGACGGGAATGACGTTGAATTCCCGTGCCTTGTCGGCTGGAACATAAGCCAGCAGGTCGGCAGGGATTACCCGCTTGGAAAGATCGACCCGAGGCAGGTTGAGCTGTTCGGAAAGAAAGGCAAGCAGTTTTTCTTCTGGCACATAACCGAGCTTGACCAGGGAAGCCCCCAGCCGCCCTCCCCAATGCCGCTGGTGGGACAAGGCAGAGTTGAGTTGAAAGCCGTCGATCAGCCCGGCTTTAAGGAGCATTTCACCGATTTTTAGACTTTTTCGTTGCAATGCCGCCTCCTTGGATCAGCCCCACCTGGCTGCAGCATAGCAAAGCCCTTGGGGTAATGGCAAAGTTAAATCAAAAAAGGCAAATATAGTAATAATTGAAGTCGCTCAACGACCGGCAAAGCCCCTGCCGCCAGCAAGCGGCAGGGGCTTCCGATGTCCGGTTTTCCCTGGGAGTCAGGCCACCCGACTTACGGGATGCTCAGTGCCAGGCTCTTGGTCATGGCGACATAAGGAGCACCGGTCACCTCGGCAGTGATCACGTAATTGCCCGAGCTTGCCAGGGTATTGAGGTCCCGGCCGCCGTTGGCCTGCAACTGAGTGTTGAGAGCGTTGAGGTCGAAGGTCACCGTGGCGCCGCTCGCGGTCCCCCAGGTGGTGTCAGCCATGTTGAACAGCACCTGGGTACCGTTGCTGGTCAGCCCCTGGACCACCAGGGGAGCGGTCCCCTTGGTCAGGGTCAGAGTGCCATTGGACGCGACATTGACGGTCAGCCCGCCGATGCTCAGCACGATGCTGCGGGTGGCCTGGGCCACAGTCAGCTTCACGGTCACGTTGTTGAAGGTCTGCGCAGCGCCGGTGGTGTTGGTAGCCGCGGCAGTCACTGCCAGGGAATTGGGCAGCGAAGCCAGGGTCAACCCCGTGGGCAGGTTGGCGGCGGTCCAAGTTTGGATCACGTTGGAGGTAAGTGTGACGCTGCTGAGGTCAAGCTTGACCCAGGAGGTGACGACCGAGGCCAGGCTGTCGGTCGAAGTCTTGGTGGCGTTTTCCACCGCGGCCAGGATCGTCGACTCGGAAACGGTCGTTCCGGCAGGGATAGCGCCGGCCACGCTGGTGGCGATCGCGCCCATGGCATCGCCCAGGGCGGCCACGCTGCTCACCTGCAGGGTGGGGCTGTTGATGAATGCGAAAGCGCTCTGGGCAGCGGTATTGACCAGGGTCGGCAAAGCGGTATCGATGGTCGCAGCTGTCAATGTCGGTGCATTGGCAAGAGTTGTTCCCAACTGGGCCAGAACGGTCTTCTGCTGGGCCGCGCTGCCGGCCCCGAGGGATTCAAAGCCGCCAACCATCGCTTCCACGGTCTTGACCGCCACCATCAGTTCGCGCGGAACGGCGGTGGTGAAGAAATCGACCGTGTGGTAATCGACCCCGCCGGCCAGGGCGTTGAGCTGGGCGACCAGGGCCGCCCGCTGGGCGGGAGGGGTGGCCATTTCCAGGGTGGTCAGCATGGAGACGACCTTGGCGCCCGAGGGGGCCGACATGTTACGAGCAGGAACCTCGGTACCGGCGCTGTTGGTCACCAGCCCCCCCTCGGAGAGAATGGGGGGATTCGCACCGACCACCTGGAAGGTCCCGGAAATGGTGTACTGACCATTTGCGTCAGAGGTTGTAAAAGGCTCGTTCGGCCCGCAAACGCCATTGCCGTCCAGGTCGATACAGACCTTGGCCCCTTTGACCGGGGCCTGCAGCAATTTTCCGGATTCACTGAGTTGGGCAGTGCCCGGGGGGTTGTCGATGCTGGTGCCGTCGCTGCAACCTGCCGCAAGGGCCAGGGTCCCCGCAGCCAGGGCAGCCAGAAGCGCTTTGAGGTGTTGGTTCTGAATCATCGTGGGTTTCCTCCTTGGGATAGATGGGAAACAGCCCCCGCAGCCGTCACCGGTTCCGGGGTTGGTCAAAATCGGGCAATCACCCCCAGATGGGCGATGCCGTAGTCATGATCGAAAGTCGTTTGAGAATAACGGTTATAGAGAAACGGAACCACCCCGTTCAACTGCCGTCGATAATAGGTCGCCCCCAGGTTCAGTGCCCAGGTGGAGTTCAGGGGGAGGATCAGGTCCCCCTTGAGCAGATGGTTGTCCCGAATTTCCGTCAGGCCATCCGGGCGGTCGAGACGCTGGTATTCATAACGCAGGTTGCCAAACGTTCCCCAGGGACCGGGACCGTAGAGGTTAAACCCAAGCTTTGCGTAATGCTCTGTCCGCTCGAGATCCAGGGGGAACTCGGCCGCGCGCGTGGTCAGAGTGGTGCCGACGATAGCGTTGATGTTGCTGTCGATGCGGGAGTCGACCCAGGTGCGACCGACCTCCAGCAGCAGCGCCGGTTCCCAGTCCCCCAGACGCCAACCGCAGGCCAGGCCAAGGAAAGGGGTGTAGTCTGCCATATCTTCAACGACCACCTCAAGGGGCGGATTGGTCGCCTTGGGGAAAAAAGCCGTTCCGGGCCCGTTGCCAATCACAAGGTGGGTAGGGGTCTGGGAGATTGTGTAATTGCGGTTGAGCCGCTTGACGAACAGGTCGATATCCGACACGGAGCGGATGGTCTGATCCCCAGCACGGTTGATTCTCCCACCGATCTGCAGCAGAATGGTCGGAGCGGCCCCTTCACCGGCCAGCAACCGCTGCCCCAGGGCCAGTTCATAGGTATCGATATTGATTTCCAGCAGGCCGTTGTGGAGATTGCGCCAGGTATACCCCCCCTGCAGGCGCGTATTCTGCCCCAGACCGTAATTGGCGATCACGCGGGCCCCTTTCAGGTCCCCCAGGCCGGCAAAGGTGCGGGCGGTCTGCGCCGAGACCTCCCGCTCCCGAAAATCCAACAGGTCGATGTGGTCGTCCATCCGCAGATGAAAGCCGGCCACCTCCCACTGACCAACCGCCGGCAGCTTTACCCGACCAAAATCGAGAAAAAAGCCGTCAGCAGCACCGGCAAACGCGGGCATGGCCAACGCGCAAACCAGCCCCACCATCAGCCTGGACCACCAGGACCTGAATCCACAAACCGTCGACCGAATCACCAACCCGCCTGTCCCCCCGGGAAACCACGGTTCCCCTTGCAAAAACCTGCCGTCGAAAAATCGGCCTGAATCACCAATTTCTTTGAAATATTCAATTTCTGCGCCAAGCCGATCGCTTGACTTAAAACGATGTGCTAACTGGTCGAATCGATTACGCGGATATTTTTTTCACCTGCTGTTCCCAGGCCCAGGCACTGGCCACGATGGTCATCAGATCGTCATATCGCGGCGTCCAACCCAGATGCTGCCGGATTTTTCCGCTGTCCGCCACCAGCTCAGGTGGGTCGCCGGGGCGGCGCGGCGCCATCACCACGGGAAAGTCGACACCCGTGACCGCCTTGGCGATCTCGACCACCTCCCGGACGGAATAGCCATGCCCGTAACCACAGTTGAAAACGTCGCTCCCCCCTCCGCCCAGAAGATGCTCCAGGGCGCAGAGGTGAGCGCTGGCCAGGTCGTCCACATGAATGTAGTCGCGGATGCAGGTGCCGTCCGGCGTGGGATAGTCGGTGCCGAAGACCTGCAGTTCCGGGTAGACACCGGCGGCCGTCTTCAGCGCCCGGGTGATGAGATGGGTCGGGTTCTTGTAGTGCTGGCCGATGCGGGCCTGCAGGTCGGCCCCGGCCACGTTGAAATAGCGCAGGGCCACGTAGCGAAAGCCCGGATCGGCGGCGGCCAGGTCGGCCAGCAGTTGCTCCGTCATCCGTTTCGAAGCCCCGTAGGGGTTGATGGGGGCCGTCGGGGTCGACTCCCCGACCGGCATTTTCTCCGGCTCTCCATAGACCGCGGCGGTGGAGGAGAAGATCAGCCGACCGACCCCTTCCTGCCGCAAAACTTCCAGCAGATTGAGGGCATGGACGGTATTGTTGCGGTAATACTTCAAGGGTTCGGCGACGCTTTCAGCCACCTCGATGGAGGCGGCGAAGTGGATCACCCCGTCGGGGCGGAACTTCCGCACCACCCGCTCCAGGCGCTCCCGGTCCCCCAGGTCCCCCTCCACCAGTTCGCCAAAGAGCACCGCCCAGCGGTTGCCGGTGGAGAGGTTGTCGTAGCTCAGGACCTCGTAGCCCCCCTCCCCCAGCGCCTTGACCACGTGGCTGCCGATATAACCGGCGCCGCCGGTCACCAGGATCCGTTTCTTCATCCAACCCCTCCCCTGCCCGCCCGGCTCAGCGCCGGCCGATGCCGAAATACTCGAAACCGTCGGCCTTGATCGCCTCCGGGTCATACTGGTTGCGGCCGTCGAAGATCACCGGCCGGCGCATCATCCCCTTCATCGCCTGGTAATCGGGATGACGGAAGGGCTTCCATTCGGTCACCAGCACCAGGGCGTCCACGTCCTCCACCGCGTGGTACTGGCTGCGGCACAGCTGCAGCGCACCGCTGTCGAACCAGGCCTGCGGCAACTCCCGCCGGGCGGTCTCCATGGCCACCGGATCGTAGGCCTTGACCTGCGCCCCGGCCTCCACCAGTGCCCGCAGCAGCACCAGCGAAGGGGCTTCGCGCATGTCGTCGGTGCCGGGCTTGAAGGCCAGCCCCCAGAGGCCGAAGGTCAGCCCCTTGAGGTCGGCGCCGAAGCGGGCGCGGATCTTTTCGGCCAGCACCTGCTTCTGCGCCTCGTTGCGCCGGTGCACCGAACCCAGCACCAAAGGCTCCAGTTGCTGCTCCTCAGCCATGCGGATCAAGGCCTGGACGTCCTTCGGAAAACAGGAGCCGCCATAGCCGCAGCCGGGATAGATGAAGGAATAGCCGATACGGCTGTCCGAGCCGATCCCCAGGCGCACCTTCTCCACATCCACCCCCATCCGGTCGCAAAGGGCGGCGATTTCGTTCATGAAGGAGATCTTGGTGGCCAGCATGGCATTGGCGGCATACTTGGTCATTTCTGCATCCCGCACCCCCATCAGCTGAATGCGGTCATGGTTGCGGGTGAAATCGGCGTAGAGGGTGCGCATCAGCTTCCTTGCCCGGTCGCCTTCGGCACCGATGACGATGCGGTCGGGGCGCATGAAATCCTCCACCGCCGCCCCCTCCTTGAGGAACTCGGGGTTGCTCACCACATCGAAGGGGATCTCCACCCCCCGCCGCTCCAGCTCTGCGGCAATGGCCGCCCGCACCCGGTCGGCGGTCCCCACCGGCACCGTCGACTTGTCGACCACCACCGCGTACTCCCGCAGATGGGTGCCGATCTCCTTGGCCACCGCCAGGACGTATTTCAGGTCGGCGGAGCCATCCTCCCCCGGCGGCGTCCCCACGGCGATCATCAGCACCGCCGCCCCCGGCATCGCCTCGGCCAGGGAGGTGGAAAAGTGCAGCCGGCCATCCCGCACGTTGTTGCGCACGATCTGGTCCAGGCCCGGCTCGTAAATGGGAATAATTCCCGCGCGCAGACCCTCGATCTTGCGTACGTCCACATCCACGCAGGTCACCTGGTGCCCCATTTCGGCAAAACAGGCCCCTGTCACCAGCCCGACATAGCCGGTGCCGATCACGGTCAGGTTCATAGGGTTCTCCTATTCTCTCTCGGTTCCTGGGCCAGTGCCCAGAAGACGGTCAGGGTTGGCAGATCACCACATGGCAAGCTTGAATCAACGCCCTGAACTTGTCACTGGTTGTCGCCCAGTCGACCAGGTCGACCTTGAAGGGCAGTTCCGACTCGGAAAAGGCGTCCTTGAGTTCGGCCCAGGCCAGGGGCGCCAGCGGTTCCCGGGTGATGAGGGCAAGGTCCAGATCGGAAAATGGCTTGAGGTTTTCCCCATGGACCCGCGACCCGAAGGCCCAGACCTCGACACCGGGCAGGTGCCTTTCGAGAATGGAGCAGACCAGGTCCAACTGGTGCCGTTCAAGCCTCAGAGGATTCATTCCGCCGCTTCAATTCGTCCCGCAAAAAGTGCATTTCCTTGACAAAGTCCTCCAGCACCGCCAGCACCTCCTCCGCCTTGGCCTCGTCATAGGTGTGGCTGGTCATGTTCCGTTTTTCGCGAAACACCCGGTACCCGGGAACGTCAAGGACCAGGCCCGCCTCGGCCCCGGTACGAATCATGTCCATAAAGACCATTTCCCGTATCTCGGCGGGGTTCAACGCGATCTCTTCCAACTGCCGGCGCAGCATCTTGAGCCCCAGTTCGTAGCTGTATTCAAAAGCCTGGATGGTAGCGGCCCGAAATTGCGCCCGCAGATCCGCGTCCCCTGCGGCCAACTCGGAGTGGAGGTAGGAGAGACTTTTTTCCAATTGCCCCAAGGCTTTTTCAAAAGGGGAAATGTCGAGGCGCATTCGCTGTCTCTTTCCCAGCCATGTACCGGAACTTACCGCGGCTGATGAAGTTGCAGGTCAATATGTTTTCGGTAGAGGGCGAAATCTGCATCGGTTGTCAAAATCGGCATTTTGTGCCGTTCGGCCAAGGCGCAAATTAAAAAGTCCGTATTGGAACCTTGGATCCCTCGACTGCGGCAGGTATTGAAATGGGTGGCGGCCCGCTCGTAGTCAGCGGTTTCCAGTGGCAGGTCGGGAAATGCCTGCAGATGGTCACGCAGGCGAAAAAATTGGTCAACAACGCGGATCCCCGAGAGCAGTTCCTGCCTGATGGGCCCAATCATCTGAACCCGCAGTTCCGTAATCAACTCCCGCAACTCGTTGGCGTAAGGGTTCTCCCCAGCGGACCGGCGCCGCAGCGCCAGCGACCAGACGCTGGTATCAACGAGGATTTTCAAGGTTTTTTCCGTTGTTCTTTGTAATCGTATTCGGGGTCGAAATCGACCGTGTGAAAAAGGTCGATGATCTCCACCTGTTTATGCCGCTGGATATACTCCTCCAAGGCTTCGGTCACCACCGCCTTCTTGGTTTTATGCTTGCTGACCCGCCGGGCTTCCTCAATCAACCGATCATCGATGGCCAGGTTGGTAGGCATACGCACCTCCTCTACACAAAACCTTACACACAACCCTGTGTAGAATCAAGTAATTCCTATGAGCAATGGGGCCGATAACCCTTAAAGCACATTCCCCCACAGCCCTCGCAGGGTGATGATTCCCAAAACGGTGAAAACCGGGTAAACAATCCACTTGGTATAACCCCGACCAAAGAAGGAGACAACCTTGATGCCGACAAACAGGATGACCGCGCTGATAAAAGGCTGCACCAGATGCTCCATATTATCGTTGCTGGAAAACAGCACCGCCAACAGCACGCTCACCGCCAGCAGCAGATAATCCATGCTGGTCAGAAAAAACCGGTTGCCCCGGCGGAAGACCGCCAGCAACATCACCAGCGCCAGCAGCAGGGTGAACAGCAAGTCGCTCACCTGGCCGAGGGTCAACCCAAATAGGACCGGTAATTCCTCTGTCCCCTCCACAATGAATTCGATCACCACCAGAGCAGCATAGATCAACGCAAGGACAAAATGGTTGCCAATATCCCGTGTCTGGTAGAGCAGCAACCCTCCCACCAGCAGCAACAGTCCGGCCATCTGCCACAGACCGTCCTGGATCTGGCTGGAAATGACCACGGCCATCAGCAAATAGCCCACCACCAGAACCAGTATCAGGGGGACCAACCGCTCCAGGTTTTTTGCCAGTTGTTTGTACAGGGCCGTTTCCCGCAAACTCGCTGCAGAATCCCGGCGCAGCAGCTCGAACCGCTCCCGGTGTCGGCGCAGAAAGCGCAAACCCTGATAAAACCCGAGATTAAGCAAGGAAAACAACAGCAGAAGACCCCACTCGGGCATACCGTTGCAGATGACAGCCACCGCAGCCCAGAACAGAGACAGGCCGTAAATCAGAACGACTGTGACCCGATGCTGAAACCCGAGGTCCAGGAACTTGTGATGCACGTGGGTCTTGTCAGGGGCAAAGGGGCTGGTCCCCTCGAGAATGCGGCGGCCCATGACGATGAGGGTGTCGATAATCGGCACGCCAAGGATCAGGAGGGGCGCGATGGGGCTGATCCGGCTCCCGGGCTCCTGAGTGATACCGATGGCGATGAAGGCCAGAACGAAACCGAGGCTCAGGCTCCCCGCGTCCCCCATGAAAATTTTGGCGGGGTAGACATTGTACTTGAGGAAGCCCATCAGGGCACCGAAGAGGCCGGCACTGATCACCGTCGCGGAAAGGTTGCCGTCCCCCCAGGCCAGCATGAAAAAACTCACCAGGGCAATGCTGGCCACTCCACCGGACAGACCGTCCAGACCGTCGATCAGGTTCAAAGCGTTGATAACCCCCACCGCGGCGAATACAGTAAAGGGGATGGCGAACCAGATTGGCAATACTATCTCACCGAAGCCGAACAGGTCACCCAGACGTGTGATGGTCAGGTTGCCCATGACCACCGCCATCAAGCAGGCGGCGATTTCACCTAAAAACTTCCGTCGGGGTGAAATGCCGACCAAGTCGTCAATCAGCCCGGTACAGAAAAGGATCAGACCACCGGCCAAAATCCCCCGCACCTCGGCGGTCAATTCGGCGAAGACCAGCATGGAGAAAAGGAAAGCCATGAAAATGGCAATCCCCCCCAGCCGCGGTGTCTGCTGGCTGTGCACCTTGCGCTCGTCGGGATTGTCCACCACGTTGGCTGAAAGGGCCCATTTGCGCAGAAAGGGAACCATCAGCAGGGAGGTGAACAGAGCCGTGATGAAGACGTAGAAGTAATGGTGGATCAACATCGGCAAAGTCCGTGAATTCGCGTCAAAAACCCGCCGAGGCAGTGGTAGCGGGATCCGCAGCAGGGGAACAACACTCTCTGAAATAATGTGATGTCAGGTACTTGCCGCCTCAGGAGGGAAGCGGCGACATTTCAGAAGGGGGAAATTAGCACGAACCGCGCCAATGGTAAACAGATTATCCTGATGATTTTTTCATTTATACTTTCAGCGCCAAATGCCCCGGGTATCGATCACGACCTTTTCCTTCAACAATTCCCGGTCCACCCCTTTGAATTCCTGGTGATCAACAAGGACCAGGAGAATATCCGCCTCCCGCAGCACCTGTTCCAACTCATACAAGGGGAACTCGGCGAACCCGCCCTGCACGTTCGGCTCACAGGCCATGACCTGCCCGACCCCGCTGGCCAGAAGCTCCCTGGTGATCTCCAGCGCCGGGGATTCCCGCAAATCATCGATGTTGGCCTTGAAGGCCAACCCCAGGCAACCGATGACCGGGTTCTTGAATTTTTCCGCCTTGGCCTTGACCTTTTCAAGCACCCAGTGGGGTTTGCCGTCGTTGACCTGGCGAGCCGCGCGAATCAATTTGGCCTGTTCCGGTGCCGCCGCGACGATGAACCAGGGGTCGACGGCGATGCAGTGACCACCCACGCCCGGACCAGGTTGAAGAATATTGACTCGCGGATGACGGTTGGCCAGTTCGATCAATTCCCAGACGTTGATTCCCAAACGGTCGCAGATCAGGGACAACTCGTTGGCAAAGGCGATATTGACATCCCGATAGGAGTTTTCCGTCAGTTTGGCCATTTCGGCGGTGCGGGCATCGGTCACCAGAACCTGGCCGCTGACGAAGGATTTGTAAAACTCGGCGGTCTTTTCCCGGCTGACCTGGTCGATGCCGCCTACGATCCGGTCGTTGGAAACCAATTCCCTCAGGATATGCCCGGGCAGCACACGCTCAGGGCAATGGGAGACCATGACCCGAGCTTGACTCCTGCCTCCGGTGCCACTGAAAAGGTCAGGGCGCTCCTCTTCAAGGATGTCCCGAACCCGCTCGGTTGTCCCTACGGGCGAGGTCGATTCAAGGATCACCATGTTCCCTACAGCAACAAAAGGGGCAATGGCCCGCGTCGCGGTTTCGACAAAGGAGATGTCCGGTTGATGGTCGTCTTTGAAAGGAGTCGGAACCGCAATGATGAAGACCTCAGCTTCCTCCGGCACCAGAGAGGCGCGCAGTTTCCCGCTCAGAACCGCCGACTTGACCAGGATGTCCAGGTCGGGTTCGACGATGTGGATCTCCCCCTTGTTGATGGTCTTGACTGTATTCGGGTTGATGTCCACCCCCAGAACCTGGTGGCCCTTGGTCGCCAGCAGTGAAGCGGTCGGCAATCCAATGTATCCAAGCCCCATCACCACAATTTTTTTCGCCGCAGTTTGCATGTCATGACCTCATTGGATATAGAAAGAAGCCTAGTTCAAATTCTTTGCCAGAAAATCTGCAATCCGCTTGGCTGCGTAACCATCGCCATAGGGATTATGGGCTCTGGCCATAACCTCATAGGCAGCGGAATCCGTGAGAAGACGGGTTGCCTCGGCAACAATTTTATCCGCATCCGTACCCACAAGTTTCACCGTTCCCGCCGTCACCGCTTCCGGCCGCTCCGTAGTATCCCGCATGACCAGGACCGGCTTGCCAAGGGACGGCGCCTCCTCCTGCACCCCACCGGAATCGGTAATGATCAAGGTGGAGCGGTCCATGAGATAGACGAAGGGAAGATAATCCTGCGGATCGATCAGATGGACACTTTTTACATCCCCAAGAATTCGCCGCACAGGTTCCTGCACGTTAGGGTTGAGGTGAACCGGATATAGAATCTCCACGTCGGCATGGGTGTCGGCCAGGGTTTTAAGCGCCGAGCAGATTTGCTCAAACCCCTCCCCGAAATTTTCCCGCCGGTGGCCAGTCACCAAAACCAAACGTTTTCTTGGGTCAAGAAAGCCAAACCGCTCCCGCATTTGCCCTTGCAGGCCTTCATCTAGGCGAATTCGCTCCACGACCCCCAGGAGAGCATCAATGACGGTGTTTCCTGTCACCAGGATATCCCCCCCATCGACACCTTCCCTCAACAGATTCTGCCGCGAACGCTCCGTCGGGGCGAAGTGAAACCGGGTGATGGCGCCGGCAAGGCGGCGATTCATCTCTTCGGGCCACGGAGAATAAATGTTCCCCGTGCGCAGGCCCGCTTCCACATGCCCGACGGGGATTTTCTGGTAATACGCCGCCAGGCTCGCCGCCATGGTGGTAGTGGTATCCCCATGCACCAGCACCACATCCGGCTGAAACTCTTGCAACACCGGCGCCAACCCTTGCAGCACATTGCAGGTCACATCGGTCAGGCTCTGGCCCGGCTTCATGATGTCCAGATCGTACTCCGGCCTGATAGCGAAGAGTTCCAGCACCTGGTCGAGCATCTGCCGGTGCTGGGCGGTCACGCAGACCCGGGTGTCAAATAAATCGAGTTGCTGCGCCAACTCTTTGACAACCGGGGCCATTTTGATGGCTTCGGGGCGGGTGCCGAAGATGGAGAGGATTTTATTCATTCAAGACGTGCCCCGAGCATATTGGCTGGAAAACTGTCAAGGTAGGAAGCCTGACCCTCAAGTGCTCACTTACCTACTCTGCTGTCTTGATCCGCCTGATGCCCTGTTTGCGGACGATGACCAGACAATTGCCGAAATCGTTTTTTTCGTGCCGGCGCAGAAATGGCAGCAGGAGGTTCAAAGTTGTTTCAGTAGTGGTGGGATTGATCTTGAGGCGAATAACGCCAGGGTGGCGGGAGAGAGGCAGAACCGACCAGTCGCCGAAGTGGTCATCGAGGGTGATGACGGTTCGGTTGTTTTCTATGGCCCACCGCATGATCTCAGCATCATCGGCCGTTGCCATACCGATTTCCGAGACAGCGACGACATCATAACCCTCTTCCCGTAGCGCGGCAACGACCAGCCGGTCAAACATCTGATCGATGAGAAAGGACCGGGCAGGGCTCATGCCACTTGCGTTTCCGATTCGGTGTGATCGATTAAATCGTGGCAGTATCTAAGAGCCCCTACGACCTGCTCACGGGAGAGGTCTGGGTAGACATCAAGCAACCGATCGATAGAACCACAGGCGATTACCTGGTCCAGAATGACCGTCACAGGAATCCGCGTGCCGGCAATGACCGGTTTGCCGTTGCAAATCCGAGGGTTGAGCTGGATATGAGGGTTCATTCGGGCCTCCGTAACTCTGTCACCATTTCTGAATACCTGATCGGGCTCGTTGCGAGCGACAGGGATACTATACCGGATTGAAAAAAGAAAATCAAAAGAGGGAAAGATCTCTTCAAATGTTTAAATGTCAAGCCCGGGAGGTTCCGCATAGTTTCTCTTGCCTGCAGAGTTGTCAAGGCAGGAGGCCTGCCCCCCCGGCCCGTACTGATTCCATGGAAACTCCTGTTTATCGAAGACCGAAAGAGGGTCTATCGGGAATGGTGGGGGTCCATTTACCGCCAATTCCCAGTCCGCCAATAGCGCCTCCCGGTGAATTGGGGCCTCTGGTCTCACCGATTTTTCCAGTAAGTCGGTTTTCGCTTCAGGTGGGCAACGGCAACAACAATGATGGTGCTTTCTGTGACGCCGTAGAAAATGCCGTAGGGGAATCGATTCACCAGACAACGCCTGACTTTTTTATTGACAAGAGGCTGGAGTTGAGGATAGCTGACGATAAGGTGGAGGGATTGATCGAGTTCATCAAAAAATTCGTAGCCGAGCCCGACGGCCTGCTCTTCATACCAGGAAAAAGCGTCGTCAAGATCGGCCTGCGCAGCCGGCAAAAAGGGATTTTCATAGCTTGTCGCGATGATACTTGGCCATGACCGTTTCATAAGGCACAGCCGCAACCTCCCCACGCTCAAAAGCGCTCCAGCGTGCGGTGGCCTCGTTGATCCAGATCTTCTCGATCTCTGCATCAGGCTTGATCGTATCCCGGATAACCCGGTCAATCATCCAAACCCGCTCCGCAGGTGGAAGCTTCTCGATTTCCTTAATTAGGTCCAAGGCCGTGGACATCATCTATCTCCTCAATATCCCGATGCATGCGCTATGTTTGTGTGTACCTCAGTCGTGCACTCTCGTCAGCCCAAGTCAATCCATTCGACAATCCAAACCGAAGATTGGTGCAAGTCCTGAGAGGGAAAAACGGGGCTGGCTCCTATTGGTTTCATAAAAGGTGCCCGTCCCCTTGTGGTCTCGGGGGACACGGGCAAGCCGCTATGAAGGCCGTTGGCAAGATGTTGATCAGCGAGCCCGCCTTCGCACCTGCTCGCATCGATCCGCAACCAGATTGACCAGAAAGGTCCAGAATTCCGGCTGCTCCAACGTTTCGCTGATAAGCTGCGGCGGCAAAAAACGCCGCATTTCGTTGAGAAAATCTTTCCGGCAACCAGGTTCCGACTGCAAAAGCGCTTGGCGTTGCTGCAACTGTTCGAGAAACCAGGCAAGATTCTGACAACGGTCGGCAACCTTGCGCAGCACCAGGTCCACCGGCAAAACGACCCCCTGCTGATGCAGCCAAACGATGTCCCATAGATCGCGGTTCTTGATTCGGTTGGGGCGCAGGGCAAGAGCGACCACCTTGTCGGCGAAGATCTCTTCGCGGCTCTGCGCCTGCAGAATCAGCCCCGAGGTGCCCATGTCGACAACATAATGGTTGCGCAGCATCATCGGACGCCGATCATGGCTGGGGAGTGCACAGATGTCGATGTTGATGCGTTGCGCCGGTAGATGTTTGCGCTCCGGTCGAGTCACCACCCGCAACTTCCAGGTATCGACATTCCCCTCTTCACGGCAAGGCGCGCTCACCTCAACCGGCAAGCCGTATTTTACCTCGAGACGTTCAACCAACACCTTGCCGAGACCAGCCAATGCCTCTTTGGCAAAGCCGGCACCACCGGTAAAATCGAGATCTTCACTCAGACGCTGCGACCCGTAGCAGGCCCGCAGGCAGGTGCCGCCGATAAAGGTCAGCTGCTGGAGAAATCCGGCCCGGCTCATTTCCCGCAAGATATCGTGATGCAGCAACTCTTTTTCCACCACCGCACGCAGCGGTGCAAACTGCGGCAGGCTGCGCAAGGCATCATCGACCAGTTGATCAAACAAGCTCATCGGCCAGACTCCAATCGACCAGATCGGTGCGGCGGCGGGTCAGTTTCATGTCTTGCAGGGCCAACGCTACCGATGCCCGCCAGAGACGGCAGTCCGGATCATAGCTCAATTGAGCAGCGACCTCCGCCGGTCGCCGCTTGGTATGGATAAATTCAATATGGCCGAAGTCGCCGCAATTCACGATATGGCTGCGGCCCGATGACATCAGGGTGATCCAATTCGGCGGAATTTGCGAAATGACGCCGACATCGCTCAGTACCGTTTCGAGGCTCAGGTAATTGAACGCATCGGCCCGCAGCCTCGCAGCAGCATGAAACAGCACCAGCCCGGTCGAACAAGGGGCCCGAGGATTGAGGTAAATGCCCTTGCAGACCCTTTTTAACAACCCGGATTTCTCCGCCCGGCTCAACAGTGCCTTGAAGGCACCCGGGGCGGCATCGGGCAGGGCGCAGCGTAAATCGTCCAGCGCAAACAGGTAATTCTCAGCGCTGCCCAAACGTTCCAGAAGCTGGCTCAGTCTTTTCATCGGCTGCATCGCATGGTCCACACAAAGTGATTATTTTCGTGACCTTTTGTGTACCATAAATATCCGATGAAGGTCAATGATGGGGCTGGGAACTTTGAAATCGAAATGCATGTATTTTGACCTGTCCTCTTAGTTTCGACCACAACAAGCAACTAGCTGGAATACCAATGGAGTCATGCTGAAAAAGGCAGGCGCAGGATGAAAAGAGCACCGCCGCACCAAAGATCTCAACAACCTTGGAAATCTGGGAAGTGTCCCGGGTTACCTTCACAAGACGTGCCCCGAGCATATTGGCTGAAAAACTGTCAAGGCAGGAAGCCTGACCCCGAGCCCCTTCGGACCCAGCGTCCCACTTCATGCAAGTCCCCTCACCAGAGGGTCTTAACGTGGGGATAATTTTGCAGTTTATCGTCCTTTGTCACCAGGACTGCTCCGAGTGACAAGGCCGTGGCGGCTATGATGCGATCGGCAGGATCGGCGTGGGGGAAACCTGGCAGGCGAACGGATTCAACAGCAATCGCGTTGTCGAGGGGCACAAAGGTGAGAAATGGCAACGCCTCACAGCGACAGATCCAGTCGCGGACATCCAAGGCCAGACGTAGACGACCGCGTTCCACCAACAAAGCTATTTCCCAGGCACTAATGCTGGAGACATGCACCGCCCGCGACTCGACTGCTGCATCAATCGCTTTCTTTGCCGGTATGCTCAGGGTCGAGGGATCGTTCACCCACCAGAGCAAAGTGTGAGTATCGAGCACGATCACTTCAACGCCTCCCACGACTCCACCCCGATCGGTTCCAGCGGGGCGTCATAGTGCAAAACCGTATTGCGCAATCCGCGAAAACATTCCTCGGGGTCGGCAACATAGGGGATCACCTTAAGGACTGGACGACCATGGTCGGTTATGACCAACTCTTCACCGGTCTGCTCGATCTTGCGGAAATACTCCAACGAATGGGGCTTGAACTGGGATTTTGATACGAGTTGTGGCATACATCACCTCCACGGCTTAATTATGACCACACTATCATAGTCACAACATGAGAACAAGTGAGGATAATTGTATCATCTTTCAACCTGCCAGGCCTGACCCGGTCCTATCCAGCTTGGATCCTTCAGGCAGCGGACTTGAGCGGCTTCACCTCGCGTTTGATGCGCTTTGCCACATCCTCGGCGCATTCCAGTTCATACTCGGCCTGAAGGTTCAGCCAGCTCTGGGCATCAGGCCCGAAAAACTGCGCCAGACGCAGTGCGGTATCAACGGTAATCGAACGTTTCCCGGCACAGATTTCATCGATACGGCGTTGGGGAACGCCAATCGATTTGGCCAGACGGTAACGACTGATTTCGAGGGGCTTAAGGAAATCCTCAAGAAGAATTTCACCAGGACGAACCGGCGGAAGATCGCGTTTTGGCATGGCTGCACTCACTTTAATGGTAATCGACGATCTCGACCTCGAAGGCATTCCCGTCCCGCCAGGAAAAGCAGATCCGCCACTGGTCGTTAATGCGGATGCTCCATTGGCCCTGGTGACCGCCGGTGAGCTGTTCCAGACGATTGCCAGAGGGAATCCAGGGTGATGGCAGCGCCCAACTGCTTGAGCTTACGTTGTGCCACGCGTTGCATATCCTGGGGGAGCCGAACGGAGAATCTGCCCCGATAAAGTTTTTCGGTCTCTTTGCACGCAAACGTCTTGATCATCGCCCCTCAATAGTATCGTCAAGCATCACCACACGGAATTCGTAAAGCGCAGGCGCAACACGCCTTTAAGCTCTGCCTGACTCCGAGCTTGCTGCCTAAAAAAATTGCATTGCAAGACGTGACCCCGCGCTCCTACCCTGATTTTGCGGCGTACTGTACCCCGGAAATGCCGGCGAAATGCTCGTCCTGGGTCCAGAGAATCGAGTCGCTGCTGCGGGCAGTGGCCAGGATGATGCTATCAGCCATGGGAAGGGAGAGGTCAAAACTGGTCTTGGCTGCAAGCATCGCCAGAGAGGCGGAAAGGTCGATGACTTTTCCCTGCTGCATCAGCGCCGCCGCCTGCAGTGCGGCATCCTCTCCGCGCTGGCGGCAGACGACCTTGAACACCTCGTAAATTGTAACCGAAGGGACGATCAGGTCGGCCACCTCCCGCAACGGTTCGGCAAAAAAACCGGCATTGGAACCGTCGGCGAAATACTCCAGCCAGCCACAGGAATCGACCACGTTCACAGCCGGTCCTCCTCACGCTCGACCGTCGTGTCGATCCCTTTGAGAAAACCCCGCATTTCAGTGAGATCCCGCTCCGGGATCAACTCTATTCGGTTGCCGTAGGCCACCACCTGCATCTTCTGACCGGGCACAAGGTGAAGCTTCTCCCTCACCTCCCGCGGAATGACCACCTGGAATTTGGGCGAAATCCTGACAGCTTTCATTGCCTCCTCCTATCGATAGACGTTTCGTAAAACGATATAGGAATCGAAGACCGATGTCAAGAGAGGCCGGATGAACGCAAGGGGGCCAGTGGAGCCCAGGAAAAGGTGTCCAGCCAAACCCTCGATGCTGCAAAGACTGGCCGAGTTACAATCTTT
>CAZYXS010000032.1:0-25448 GCA_964650955.1 uncultured Desulfuromonadales bacterium
CTCAGGACCCCGAGAAATCCTGGAAATTACCTTCTGATGTGTCAAACATGGGCTAGGAAGAGAAGAGCATATTCACCCGTAAATCCAGAGAGGCAGAAAAGAAGACGGGGGATCATGCCTGAGCGGCACGATCCCCCGTCTTTCGACTCAAACGTCAACTCTGGCAACCTGCGAAAGAACCTGCGAAAGCCATCGCTAACTACTTGATTTTATTGGAGCGGGAAACGGGATTCGAACCCGCGACCTTCAGCTTGGGAAGCTGACACTCTACCACTGAGTTATTCCCGCTCAACGTGGGGCCGATTATAGGGATGGCCCCCGCTCCTGTCAACAGATTTTTCCCCTATTGATTTCAGCAGCTTTTCTCCTTCCACCCGGGTTTTTACCCGCCCTGCCCGCTCCGCCTGGCGCACTTCATCCAGCAGGCGACCCAGTTGCGGGCCGTCGGCAATCCCGAGGTTGCTCCGCAGCCAATCTCCCGAAACCAGATCGGGCACCCGCCCTTGGACGGCGAGTTGTCGATAGGCCGAAAAGGCCCCTTCCAGCCTTATCAAAGCCTCCTCCGACAACTCTGCGCCGGCCGCCAGGAAGCGGAGCACTTCCCCTGGCAGGGGGCCGAGCTGCTCCACCCACAGGGCCTGCCCCCGCTCCGTCTCCGGGAGGGAAGCGATCAGCCCCGCAAGATCGGCGGGCAAGGCAAGCAGGTCCTGCAGCAGCCGCAACCCCTTGCGGCTCAGGCTCCAGCGCCGCAGGGCAGCGTGCAGCCGCCCACCGGGATGCAGCACCCGCAGCAGGGTCGCCAGGCGATAGAAACCGGCGCGGGTAAAACCATCCACCAGGGGATCGGCGGCCGGCCCGAGGGCGGGGGCAAAGGTGCCGTCAAGACCAGGCAATCGTCGCTCGAGGAGCTGCAACCGTTCACGGATGGCGGCGGATTCGGGTTCCGTCTCCTTCCCGAACAACCCTTCGGCCAGGTGCAGCCGTTGCAGCAGATCGAGGGCCTGGGGCAGGCGGTCGGCGGCGAAAATCCCCGCCAGTTCCTGGCGGATGCGCTCGGCGGCCACCCGGGAGAGCTCCCCGCGGGCGGCCTGCATCAGGGCCAGGGTTTCCGGCGCCAGGGTCAGGCCGAACTGGCTGCTCAGGCGCACCCCCCGCAAGATGCGCAGGGGATCGTCGGTGAAGACCTGCTCGGAACACTGGCGCAGCAGGCCATTCTCCAAGTCTCGCGCCCCTTGCAAAGGGTCAAGCAGCCCTTCCGGACCGTCGGCACCGCCGAGGGGCCAGGCCAGGGCGTTGAGGGTGAAATCCCGCAGGCGCAGATCCTCCCCCAGGGTCGGCCCCCGCCAGGGGGCGAAGTCGCAGGTGAGCGCCTCGCCGTCGAGGGTGAGCAGCACCCGGCTCTGGTGGCGGGCGCGGTCGAGGAGGAACCAGCGCCCCCCCAGCGCCCGGGCCAGGGCCTTGGCCAGGGGGGTCGGATCGCCGGGGGTGGTGAAGTCGAAGTCGCGGCTGGGGCGGCCGAGCAGGGCGTCGCGCAGGGCGCCCCCCACCAGGTGGCAGGGATCGCCCGGCGGGGCCAGCCGCGCCAACTCGGCCAGCACCCGATAGCGTTGCAGGAATGTCCCGATGTTTTCCATATCCGACTCAAAAAAAAGGCCCGCACGAGGCGGGCCTTGAACTGCGCTCAGGTTGCGGATCAGCTCAGATCCTTGACCCCTTGGTAGATGATATCGAAAAGTTCCTGGATGTCTTGCTCGGCGATGCAGGAGAAGGCGATGCGCAGGTCGGTCTTGTTGATGGAGATGGCGCCGACTCCGTACTTGTCGAGCAGGTGCAGGCGCAGCTTCTCGGCATCCACGGTCTTGAGCTTCAAGCACATGAAGTAGCCGGAGTTGAAGGGATAGTAATCCCAGGCTTCGGTGTACTTGCCGCTGTCGAGCACCGCCTTGGTCTTGACGGCGCGCCCCTTCATGATCTGGAACTTCTCCTCCTTCTGCTCGAGGAATTTGGGGGAACGCAGGGCCTCGATGACGAAGGTCTGGGAGGGGTGCGGGCAGTTGGAGATCTTGGCGCGGATGATCCCCATGGCCTTCTTTTCCAGGGCGGTCATGACCGGGGCGTTCTCGTAGCTGTTGCCGTCGGCGAAGGTGATGAAGCCGGTGCGGAAGCCCCAGACGAACTCTTCCTTGGTGGCGCCGTCGAGTTTGATGGCGAGGATGCGGGGGTGGAGGTTGGCGAGCTTGCCGAACAGCGACTCCTTCATGCAGTCTTCGTAGAACAGGCCGAAGTAGGCGTCGTCGGTGACGGCGACGATGTTGCAGCCGGACTCGGCGACTTCCTTGATGGCGGCGACGATGGCATCCCCTTCGGCGACGGTGGGGGTGTAGCCGCTGGGGTTGTTGGGGAAGTTGAGGATGACCACGGCCTTGCCTTTTTCCTCGGCGCTGTTTTTCAGCACGGCCTTGAAGGCATCGACGTCATAGCCGCCGGCGACGGTGAAGGTGGGGAACTTCTTGACGATGCCGCCGTTGCAGGTGGCGAAGGTCAGATTGTAGTTGCCCCAGAGCATGTCGGGGGAGATGACGTGGTCGCCGACGCCGACGAACATGTCGCCGACGATGGAGAGGCCGTGGGTCAGGGCGTTGGTGACGATGGGATTGCTGAAGTGCTTCCCCTGCTGGCTGGGGTTCTCCCGCAACTGCTTCTCCCGCCACAGGGCGCGCAACTCAGGCTTGCCGGCGGGGGGAGCGTAGGGGTAGATGTCCTTGGGGTCGAAGCCGGGGAGCTTGTCCTGAATGCACTGCAGGTACATCGGGCCGCCCTTTTCAGTGGCGATGCCGATGGTGGCGTTGAATTTATGGGCTTTTTCCTTGGCTTCGGCCGACTGGGTCAGAATCCCCTTGGGAAAGAAGAGATTTTTGCCGAGATCGGAGAGCATCTCGAGAACGTGGGGGCTGTGCTGGGCGAGCAGGTCGTTCAGTTCGACTGCCAACGGATTCATTCTTGCCTCCTGGGACAAAGGGATGGGCCGGCCCGATCCGGCCGCGTGAGGGCTACCGGGGGGCTATTAAATCAGGAGAGATTCCCCCTGTCAACGCCTGATATGGGAACCCCCTCATGTTTACGGGAAATAGTTTCAGGGATGCTCCAGGCGGCTGAGAGGAAAGGTTTTTTCCCCCTTCGCGGTGCGCCCGAGGCGGTCGACCACGTCGTAGCTGACGGTCATCGGCTGCCCTTCCTGGATGTGACCGGCATTTTTTGGCTGGATCACCACCGCCATGTCGAAGACCGAGACGAACTGCTCCCCCTCCACCGGGCCACCGCCGTGCTCCATGAGTGCAGCATGGTTGACCTTGAGGGGGCGATCGAAGAAGACCGACAGCTCCTCAGGCTGGGCGGCCCCGGGTTCCCAGACGCCGACGATGCCGATCACCTGGGGCTCGCCGGGGGAAGCTACCACCCCGGCATCGGGGGCGGCCCCGTCGGCGGGATAGCCCGGCGGGAGGTCGCCGTCGATCGTCACCCGCACCCGCTGGACCCCGGGGAACTGCAGCAAGCTGTGGCCCAGCACAGCGTGGATGTTCCGCCAGGTGTCGGGGTCCCCTGGAAGCTGCAGAACGCCGCCGAGGTCGACGGTGAGCAGGTCGCCATCCTGCACCAGGGTGTTGAGCAGCGTCCCGGAGGGAAAGGGGTTGAAGGTGCCGATGCGCTCGGAGGCTTCCGCGGTCACGGTCAGCAGGCGCTCCACCAGCAGTTGCATGCGATTGGTTTCGGAAAACAGGAACAGGGGGAGCGGTACCACCTTGCCGGGATCGGCGGCCAGGGGGAGATAGCCGACCATGGCGTGGGCCGTCCCCTCCTCTACCACCGGCGGCTCGCCGAAATGGGTCAGGTAGGCGGCGGTGGGGGCCACCTTGGGCACCACCGCCGGGGCCTTGGCCTGCTCCTTGCGGCAGCTGGCCGCCAGCACCAGCATCGCCGGCAGCAGCACTGCCAGCACAACCATTCTCGTCAATTTCATCCTGATCTCCTCGCTGTTGGGGGGGCCTGGGCAATAAGCCTGTTCAGCCCCAGACCTGCATCCCGTGGTTCATGTTGCCCTGACCTTGCAAACATGCTAGCGTCAGCCCCTGTCTGCCGACTTTCCCGTACAGGGGCCTTGCCATGCTGTTTGTCGAGATCATTCTGCCGGTGTTCCTCATCGTCCTGTCCGGTTTTCTGCTCGAGCGTTTCGGCAAGCTCGACTTCCGCACCATCACCAACACCGGCCTTTACCTGCTGGCCCCGAGCCTGGTCTTTTCCGCCCTGATGAAGCGGGAGGTCCCCCTCGACCTGGCTCGCAACCTGTTCCTGTTCATGCTGGCCTATACTGCCATACTGACTGCCCTCGCGGTCGGCCTGGGTCGAGCCCTGTCCATGGACCGGGATGCCCGCACCGCCCTCTCCCTCTCCACAGTATTCATGAACGTCGGCAACTTCGGTCTGCCGCTGGCCTACTTCGCCTTCGGCGAGCCGGGGCTGGATGTCTCGGTGTTGACTTTCGTCATCTTCAATCTCCCTTTGAGCACCCTGGCCATCGTCTTTGCTCAGGGGGTCGGCGCCCCGTTAATGCCGGCCCTTCGCAACACCATGAAAATCCCCATTTTTCATGCGGTGCTGCTGGCCTTTGCCCTCAAGGGGCTGGGAGTGGGGCTCCCCCTGTTCCTGCTGCGCCCCTTCGACCTGATGGGTCAGGCGGCCATCCCCCTGATGCTGATCATGCTCGGCATGCAGTTGGCCCGCACGGAACTGGTCGCCACCCCCGGATTTTTGACCCTGGCCGGGACCATCCGCCTGCTGATCGCGCCGGCGGTTGCCTGGCTGATTACTCCCTGGTTCGGCCTGGAGGGATTGGCGCGGCAGGTGGTGATCCTGCAGACCAGCACCCCGGCGGCGGTTCTGCCCCTGCTCTATTCCCTGCGCTTCGGCGCCCGCCCCGACCTGGTGGCGGGGGCCATTTTCACCTCGACCCTGGCCAGCGCCGCCAGCCTGACCCTCCTGCTTTACCTGCTCAAATGAAAAAGACGGGTCACCCCGTCCCGGAGATCCTCCCACCAAAGCCAGGCGGCCTTACTTGACCACCCGGGTGGCCATCCTGAGCGCCTGGAAGGGCACTGTCAAATTCATCCGCTGCGCGGTGTTCAAGTTGATGACCAAGGCAACGTTGCGCGGGCGCCGCAACGGCACATCCTCGGGTTTCCCGCCATCTAGAACCCGCAATAACTGCTCGGCCAGCAATTCCCCCTGCTCGACCGGATCGACTTCCAGGGTGACCAGGGCACCACGCTCCCCAAGGCCTGGAATCTGCGAAATTACCGCCACTCCGGCCCCCTCGGCCGCGGCCAGGACATCTCCCGCCTGCTTCTGCAACATGGGGCTGTCACCGAGGAAAAGCACCCCGCCGCCGGCAGCGAAGGATTGTACCAGTGCCGCCAGTTCTTCCTTCTTTTTCGCCGGCAGGGGCACGCAATTCAGGGACTGCCCCCGGCAGAGCTCCTCCAGTTGCTGCCGTTGCAGGCTGGACCCTGGCTCATCGGGGGTGAACAGGATCCCCAGCCGGGGGTGGGAGTGGATATCCCGGTAGGTCTTGACCAGGGTCTCCAGGGGGGTCTTGCTGCTCACCCCGGCCACCCCCTTGAGGGGCACTCCGACCCCGCGGACGATATCGAGGGCGACTGGATCGGTGACGTCGCTGAACAGGTGGGGGAGGTGGCTGTTCTCCTTGCGCGCCACCAGGGTGGCCTGGGCGCCGTAGGTCACCAGCAGGTCGGCGCCAACACCGACGGCCTTGCGCACGGCATTGGTCAGGGACAGGGTGTCGGCATTGGGGGTCTGCACATAAATGCGCAGGCGGTCCTCGCCCAGCCCCTTCTCCTGCAGAAAAGCCAGAAACGCCTCGTGGGCACTCCGGTAGCGCTCCAGGTCGGAGACGATGATCACGGCGACGAAGGTCTCCTTGGCCACCGCCGGCCGCCCCGGCAGGATTAAACTGCCGACCAACAGCACCAGCAGGACCAGAAGGCCCCCCTTGCTCCACCAGCCCCCTCTGCGAGGCTTCTGGGTAAGTTCTGTCACCATGAACGGGCCACACTCACCGTGGTTGTCTGCACCCGCCCATCGAAAAGGGCGCCGGTGCGATCATCGAATCTGTCATAGGCATAGCGCAGCCCGAGGGACCAGTTCCCGGCCCATTTCCATTCGGCTCCGAGCTTCCAGCCGAACTGCCGCAGCGACACCCGGCTGAGCTGTTTCAATCCGGTGGCGTCGACGGGAAAGGTCCCGCCGCGAAAGGCCAGGCCGCTGGAAAAGAATTCCGGAGAAAATTCCGCCTCGGACCAGATCTGATGGAGTTCGCCCAAAAGGGAGAGGTTCTTCCGCACCTGCCAGGTCCCGCTGAGGGAGAGATTTTCCACTTCCTGGGTATAGTCGGCCGACGGGCTGACCAGAGCGAGGGCCTGCTTGCCGAAGACCAGGTCCTGCACGGTCTGCTCATGCAACCAGCCAAAGGTGGCATGCAACTGCAAGCCCTCCACCGGCAGGGCCCACAACCCGACGGAAACATTTTGTTGATCCTGGGTGCGGTCGAGGCGGAAGCTCTGGCGTCCGGTGGTACTGACCTGCTCGACCCCATGCTGGTTGTTGGTTTTGCGACTGATGCGGAAGTTGGCGTTGCCCCCCGCCTTTGGGGAAACCGCGCATGTCATGCCGATAAACCCCTCGTGAGCGTCTTCGGCGGATGCCGCATAGCTGGGGTCGTCGGAGGTGCGCCACTGATACCAGCTGTTGACCCGGAGTTTGGTGCGATCCCGGCTGCGCCCCAGCAGGCTGACCCTGAAGGTCTGGATCTTTTCGTCTGCCGGCAACTGCCAGAGGGGATTGAGCACCAGCACCGGCACCCCGAGCAGCACTTCAGGCTGGGCTTCGCCCACCTGGTCCCGGCGGATCTCTTCGAGTTGATAATCCCCCTTGAGAGTGATCAGGGGCCAGAGGCGCAGAGAGAGCCCGGCGCTGTAGGAGGAGCGGGTCAGATCGAGGGCTGGCCGGACGGCATCGGCGGCACGGGCCGTCTTGGCGAAGGGTGCAAAATTTGTGAAAGCGGCGCCGGACGGGTTGAGGAAGGGACTATTGCTGCTGTCGAGGTCGAGCATGCGGTAGCGGAAACTGGCGCTCCAGAAGGCTGAGGTGCTGACGCTCAGGTCACCTGCCAATTTACGGAAATCCGTTTCGGCCCGCACCCCAGCCACATCCCTCAAGTTGCCCTGATTTTTCCGCTGTCCGAGACGGGCACTGGCCCCGCCGACGACCCCTCCGGCGAGGGAGGTGTGAAGCTTGACGGTCGTCTGCAGCAAACGGCTGTCGGCGTTGGCATCGTGCTGGTAGTCCCCCGCGAAACGGTTGAAGTGGTCGCCGAAGGCATCGACGGGAGGATTCTTGCGATTGCGGAATTCCCGCACCAGGTGCTCGACCCCCAGATCGACCGGCCCGAGGTGGGCGTCGATTCCCAGAGTGACCTCTTCGGTCACGCCGTCGACCCCGACGGTGCGGCTCTGCATGTGACAGCTGCTGCAATTCTCATCGACGAAGCGCAACTGCCGGTGGCCGGATTTTTCGAAGCGCCAGTAGTTGAGATTGATATGGGCCGGGTAATTCCCCAGCTTGGCCCGCAAACCGACATCGGTCAGGTCGACGGCCACCCCGTGCCGCAGCAGCCGGTCCTGCTCTCCGAAAGTGACTACGGGATCGGGGGTGCCGGGCACCGAAGCCGCCTGACGGTTCCAGTCGACATGGTCGAGGTTGTGGAACAGCCCTTCCAGACGCACCTCTCCCCGCAACTGCCCGGAATAGTCGGCGATGCCCTCCAGCCGGTAATCGTGGGGGTTGAAATAGGCGAAATCCAGGTATAGGTGGGTCTTGCCCGGGTTGCCGTAGAGAGCGCCAAGCACGCTTGGATGAGAGCGAAGGTAACCGTATTCCAGCGCCTGGCGAGCGTCGCCCTGCAGGCTGTAAGAACGGTAACCAGCCGAAAGCCAGGAATCGTGCCGGGGAGGCGGTTCCTGATAGACCTTTTCGGGCGGCTCTTCGGCCCTGCCGACAGCGAGGCCGGTCAACAGCATTCCGGCGGCCAAACTTCCCGCCAGCAGGCACCAGCTTCTGGTCTTCACCGCAAACCTCCTTGAAAAAACCCTCAGCGGGCCAGGAACGTTCCCCGGCCCTGGGCCGAAGGGATATCCGTGCCGTGAATCGACGAATGGCAATCGGTGCAGCGGGTATAGAACGCAGCCTTCATCTCCTGATTGATCAGGGCCGGCTGGTTGAAACCGTTATGCCCGGCATGGCATTGCAGGCAGACGAAGGGTTGGGAGACCTTCAACAGGGGTGTGTTGGGCGAACCGTGCGGATGATGGCAATTACTGCAATTCTCGGTGACATCGGCATGCTCGTAGACAAAGGGGCCCTGCTGTTCCATGTGGCAACGGGTGCAGAGGTCCTTGACGGAAAACCCCTTAAGATTGTGGTCGTTGGCACTGCCGTGGGGGTCGTGGCAATCGATGCAGGCCATTTTCAGCTCCGGCACCGGGTGATGGGAAAACTGGCTGAATTCGGCTCGCACCGTGGGATGGCAGCGGTAGCAGACCTCGGCCATCTGCTGCCGGCTGACCTTCTGCTGGGGTCCCTGATGCAGTTGGTGACAATCAAAGCAGCTGACATCGTTGTTGGCATGAATGCTGGCGTTCCAGTACTGCAGGCTGGGGGTGGAAGAGGCGGAATGGCATTTGAGACAGAGCAGCGACTGGGCCTGGGAGGGAAGATTCATGATCGGCAGCAGGGTATCGAAATTGCACTTCCCCTGCTCGTGGGCGCCAACCAGAGCCAAGCTCCCCGGGCCGTGACAGGATTCGCAGTTGACCAGGGGCAACCCGGTGTCGGGGGCAATCTGCTCGCCATGAACCGAGCGTTGAAAATCGTCGGCAATTTTGTCGTGTTTGTGGCAGCGGCCCAGGCAGTTTTCGTCGCCGACATAATCGGCATCGAGGCGGCCGACCACCATCTTCTCGTAGTCCCGCACGGGCAGGATCGGCCGGTCCTTGCGCAGGCCTTCAAGGCTGCTGCAAGCGCCGATCAACAGCAACAACACGAGGAGGGAGAGTCCCTTCAACACAGTGTGCCTCCTGGATAATGCATGGGCCGGACTCCGGCCCGAAGATCAAAACAGGGTGCCGAGCACCACCCCAAGGGCCGACAGCGGTCCGGTGTCGCCCATGCCGTCGACGGTTTTTTCCACCTTGTGCAGGGTGGTCTTGGCCTCCCGGTAAAGGTCGTCGTCGTTGACCAGGCGCCCGATGGTCCCCTGCCCTTCATCGATTTTGGTGGCGATGCTGTTAAGACGGGTCATCGCCTCTTCGGTCTGGTGGTAGAGGTTTTCGTCGTTCACCAGTTTGCCCAGGGTGCCATCCCCCCGCTCGATGCGCTCGGCCACCTCCCGCAGCTTGGCCAAGGTCTCGTTGGCGTTGGTGTAGAGCTCCTCCTCGACGAACAGACGTCCCACCGTCCCCTTGCCGGCCACAATCCGATCGGAAATGGTGCGCAGATTGGTCACCGCGGCGCTGGCCTCGTCGTAGAGGGCGGTGTCGGCGAGCATCCGGCCGAGGGAGCCTTCTCCCTGCTCGATCCGTCGGGAAATGGCCTTGAGGCTGGCGGCGGCCTCCTGAACGTCCTGGTAGAGCCGGGGGTCGTTGACCAGGCGCCCCAGGGTTCCTTCCCCCTGGTTGATCTTGGCCGTCACCTCCTCGAGTTGGGCCACAACCTTGCGGATCGGCTCGCGATTCTCCTGCACCAGTTCCCCGAGCTGTTTCAGCACCAGCTCCTGGTTGCGGTCGAAATTGTTGATGAGCTGGTCGATATTGGTCCCTTCCCGGGTCTGCACCAAGGCCCCCTCGGTGAGCAGGGGGCTCCCTTCGGTGCCGAAGTCGAGACCTAAAAACTGCCCGCCCAGCAAATTGGTCTGCCGAATGGCGGCGACCGAATCCTGGCGCACCTGGGTCCCCTCGACCACGTAGAACTCCACCATGACCCGGTGATCCTCCAGTCCGATCCCTTCCACCTTGCCGACCTCGACCCCGGCCAGCCGCACCGGATCACCGACCTTGATCCCCACCGCCGACTGGAACAGGGCCTTGTAGCGGGTCTGCTTTTCGAAGGGGCGCCAGTCCTGCACCAGTTCGATGATGAAGCCGAGGGCGAACAGTGAAATCAGGAAAAAAAATCCGACCTTCTTTTCTACGGACAATCCGGTTTCTTTAGCCGCAGGCATGTTAATCCTCTCCCTTGATCCCCTTGGTGGTGGTGTAGATGAAATTGCGCACCACCGGGTTCTGGCTTGCCTTGATCTCCGCCGGCGTACCGACCTCCACAATCCCCTCGGGGTTGATCATGGCCACCCGGTCGGAAAGGTAGAGCGCAAAATTGAGGTCGTGGCTGACGATGATGGTCGTCATGCTGAGCTGTTCCTTCAGCCCCAGTATGACCCGGGCCAGTTCGTCCGAGGTGACCGGGTCGAGTTCGGCAGTCGGCTCGTCGTATAGGATCAGGTCCGGATTCATCGCCAGGGACCGGGCGATGGCCACCCGCTTGCGCATGCCCCCGGAGAGCTCGGAAGTCATCAGGTGTTCCTTCCCCTGCAGGCCGACCAGCCGCAGCTTCTCCCGGATGATGCGGCGGATGCGGGCCTCGTTGCAGATCCGCTTCTCTCGCAGCCACAGGCCGACGTTTTCCCCCACGGTGAGGGAATTGAACAGGGCCGAAGACTGGAACACCATGCTGTAGCGGTAGTCCCGCTTGGACTTGTCCTTCCCCAGGGCGAAGATATCCTGTCCGTCGATGTAGATGGTGCCGTTGTCCGGCTTCTCCAGCTTGACGATATGTTTGAGCAGGACGCTCTTGCCGGTCCCCGAAGGGCCGATGATGGAAAAGGTTTCTCCGGCCTTGATCTCCAGATTGATCCCCTTGAGCACCGGATGGCCGTTGAAGGACTTCACCAGGTTTTCGATGCGGATGTCGACCCCGTGGGCATCCTCGTATCCGGCCTGGCAGTCGCAGCCGTCGAAAATGGAGGGTGCGAACCCGTGGGTCAGTTTGCTCCAGAGGCTTTCGGAGCGGTTGGTCTTGTCGTCCTGTTCACTGTTACGTTCGGTCATCGCGTAGCCTGGTCACATCATGAGACGAGTGAGGAAATAGTTGGCGACAAAGATCATCAGGAACGACAACACGACTGCTCGGGTGGTGGAGCGGCCGATCCCCCGGGCGCCACCGCTTGTCTTGAAGCCGACGTAGCAGCCGACGTGGGCGATGATGCCGCCGAAGACCATGGCCTTGAGCAGACCCTTGAGGATGTCCGGATACTCGATGGCGCGGATCATGTTGTCGTAATAAACGGTAAATGGCACCTGGATGATCGGGTTGACCTCCGCCACCAGCCCTCCCCCGGCAATACCGACAATGATGGTGAAGACCACCAGGGCCGGCACGGCGAGGAGGCAGGCCAACAACCGGGGCATGGCCAGGTAGCGCACCGGGCTGATTTCGAGGGTCTTGAGGGCGGCGATCTCCTCGTAGACCTCCATGGCCCCCACTTCCGCCGCCATGGCGGAGCCGATGCGCCCGGCCACCAGCAAGCTGGTCATGACCGGCCCGAGTTCCTTGACCATTGAGAGACCGACGATGGCGCCGATGGCCTCCTGGGTGCCGTAGAGGGCCAGCTCGGCACCGGTCTGCAAGGACAGCACCATGCCGATGAACAATGCCATGAGCAGGGCGATGGGCAGTGTGCCGATGCCGATTTCGTGCAACTGCCGGGTGATGGCGGGGATGTTGCGGGGGGCCTCCTTGAAGTAGTAGACCGTTTCCAAAAACAGCCCGACCATCTCACCCGCCGTCTGGGCGATATCCATCACCCGTCGGCCGACGACCGCGAACAGTTTCATGGTTGCGTCGCCTCCATCCCGCCATTCCCCCCCAGGGGAATCCCCCAGGGAAGATAGAACAGGTGCAGGCGCTGCTCTCCACCTTCTCGGCGCAGGGCCATCAACCCCTTGAACAGACTCAATTCCATCAACTGCTGCCGTTCCTTCCGGTATTCGACCAAGGGGAAGAGTTCCCAGGCCACATTTTCCCCCCGGCGCTCCTTCCAGTAAAGGTTCCAGAACAGGGAGGAAATTTCGTTGCCGTCATCATCCCAGCGCACCTGGTAGAGCCGCCACAGGGGGGCCCAGTTGCGATTGATGCCGCCGTTGTCGGGAAAAAACGGTTCGGCGAGAGCCAGGGTGGAAAAGTGATGTACCCCCCGTTTGGATTCGTACTGGAACAGGGGCCAGAGGGCGCGCCTGCGCTTGGGCTGCGCCAGGTCTTCCTTCGACTGCTCGACCAGGTCGGAGTAGAGGAAGAAGAGCACCCGGTCACGCCGGCGGTAGAAGGCGTCCGAATCGATCTCCTCGATCTTGTAGAAGGGCCAGAGAAACCAGCGGTTGCGCCCGGCCCCCACCCGTTCGTCGGCGTACAGAGGGAGCACCCGCAGCCCCTCCTTGTAGCGCCCCGAGCTCACCCGCACCAAGGGCCAGGGAAAGTTCCACTCCTCGTATCCCCGGCGCTGGTCTTCGATGTGGCTGAAAAAGGGCCACAAAACGAAGCGTTCGTTGCGCTGGGGGCTCAGGTCGCTGGCGTACAAGGGCAGCAGACCGAATTTGCGCCGAGGGTTTTCGCTGTTCAGGCCGAGTTCCTGACGGTAAAAAATCGGCCAGAGGGCGAACTGCTTGCGATAGACCCCGTCCTTTTCGCTCTCCCCGTACAGAGGCCAGATCTTGTAGCCCCGCTCATCCTCCCCTTGGATTCTGGCCAGGATGGGATAGAGAATATTGGTGGTGGTCGTCTTGCCCCGCACCGTCTGCCCGAAAAGGGGGAACAGGGTGAAGTGGATCTCGTCCCGACCGAATTTTTCGTACAGGGTCCCACCGAAGGGAAAAAAGGCGAAGAAGGACCCGCGTTCCTCGTGTTCCCCGAAAAACAGGAAGGGGAACAGCATGAATTCGTTGTCGCTCCCCTCTTCGGCCTCGCCGAAATCGTACTGGAGCAGTTGCAGGCCCTGGAAAGCAGTCAGCCCTTTGCCCGTTTTCCCCGACCCGATGGGATAGAGCACCTCGGTCACCGTGGCGTCACCGCCGGTTTCCCAGGCATGAAAAAGCAGCGGGCGCAGGGAGAATTCCGTTTCCCGCGCCTTGCTTTCCAGTTTGAACAGGGGCCCGAGCAGGTGCAGGCTGCTGTACTGGTTGTGCGGGGAGGCCCGGTAGTCGAACAGCGGCCAGAGAGTCCGGACCGTGTCCTCCTGGGGCGCCGCAGCATGCAGTGCCGCCGGCGCGAACAGAGCCGCAAGCAGCAAACAACAACAGAACTGCTTAAGACGCTCGAAAATACGGGACTCCTTCCCCAACGGAATATCTTGGGATTCTATCAGCGCCAGGGGATAAAGACAACAAATTCAAATCCATGCACATCGTTTCCTCCCCCGGGATGGATTCCGGCCGCTACAGCCGGCGTCCCTCGAGGAGTTGTTCCCTTGCTGCGAGGGCCTGGCCATGCTCCGGGTCGAGTTCCAAGGCCGCCTCGATGGCAGCGAAAGCTCCGCCGGCATCACCGGTACGGCTGCGGCAGATACCTAGAAAATAATAGAATTCCGGCGAAGGGAATTCCCTGAGGATGGTCCCCTCCTCCTCCAGGCGCTCCATGATCTCGCAGGCGGTCCCCAGTTCCCGGTTGCCGAAGCAGGCCAGGGCCAGGCCGACCTGTTCGAGGTCGTCCACCGGCGGATGATCCGGCAACTCTCCGGCTTCGATGGCGGCAATCCGGTTGACCAGTGTCGCCCGCGCCTCGCCCGCAGGCAGCGCCTCGACCATGCGCCGCCACAACTGGAGGGCCGCTGGAAAGTCCCCGAGCAGGTAATTGGTCTGGGCCAGGTAATTGCAGAGAAAGGCGCTGTCCGGCTGCAAGCGCAGAGCGTCGCGCAGGTATTTGAAGGCCCCCAGCAGGTGTTGCCTGACCTGGCCGAATTCACTGAAGGTCATGGCCAGGTCGTAACAGGTCATGCCGATGCTCTGCTTCAGCCCTGCATTCTCCGGCTCGAGGAGGGCGAGGATCTTCAGGTAACTGAGCTTGCGCCGAACGTAGTGGCCATCCACATCCTTGTTCTGCAGCATCAGGATGTGGGCCCCCATGTCGGCCAGAAAATGGGGATAGGCGTCCCGCAGCAGTCCGGCATACTCCTGGTTGTGAGGACAGTCGGGGAACTGCCGCAGAAAGTCGTACAGCCCCTGGCCGATGGCGGCATCGGAGGGGTGACCGTCGATCAAGAGCTCCTTGTGCACCGGCAGCGGCAACTGCGGCAGTGGAAAGGGCTGGCGCTCGGCACCGACGCCGACGGTGGTGCCGGCTGGCGGGGTCCAGAAAAGAAACTCGCCGCTCAGGTCGGGTGTCATCGGATTAAGTTCACTGACGTTCATGGCATCCCCCTGCAGGGCAAATCAAATATGACGATCGGGAAAGGTGTCGACGCCGGCATGGCGGCCGACGACCTTGTACATGCTCACTGCGTCCCAATGATGGCCGAGGATGCCGTCGTGGATGGCCCAGCTGCGCCCCCGCACCGTCTCCCCCATGCCAGGCTGGCGAAAGGGGGAGGAACCGTCCAGCCGCCGCCAGAGTTCTCCCCCGGTGCGAAATTCCCGGTCAATGGTGAGCATCAATTGCTTGCCGGCGATGTAGTCGAATCCGTGCCCCTCGTAGCGGATGGCATTGCTGTATGACAGGGGTTCGGCAACGATGGTGTCCATCCCGAGCCGAGCCACGAAGTGCTCGAGCCGGTGAAAAAAGGGGGCGAACAGGTTCAGCCCCCGCCGCACCTGGTGGGGGGAAAGCCCCGCGGCCATCGCCCGAACCTCCTCCTGGAGATTGCGGCGCAGGGTCCCGAAACTGTTGTCGACCCCCTCGGCATCCCGGTCGATACCGAAGCGCGGAGCGCCGGGGTCATTGACCAGGCAGAAGGAGAGTTCGAGTTGGTGATAAGGAGTGTCGGCCAGTTCGATAAAAAACAGGCAGTCGGCATCCGCAGGGGAGAGCCGCACTTCCACCCGTAGCAGCCCCAAACCTTTGGGGCATTGAAATTCCACCTTGCGGCGCCCGTCCTGCCCGGAGAAACTGTCGGCATCGATGAGGAAATCCCGGAAAATCGCTGTTGGCAGCAACTGGCCGTAGATGCCCTCCCGCGCCTCAGGAGGCAGGCTGTTGACCTCCCGCAGGGAGAACAGCGGCAACCCGTCCGGATCGCGCAAGGGGGGGACGCCGGTCAGGCTCATCCGCCCCCCTTCCCGAGACCATGCCGGGGAAAGATTTTGCGCTGCAGGAACGCAAGGGATTCGTCGAAAGACCGTTGGGCGCGAGCGTAATCGTCAGGGTGGGCGAGGCGAGGAAGATCTCGTAGCCGCTCATCCCGACGCCCCAGGGTGGCGACCGCCCGGCGGTAGTTGGGGGGCAACTGGTCGGGAATCTTGGCCCGGGTCATGATTCCCCAGACCAGTGCCCAGCCGCGAGCCACATTGAATTTGTCGTACCCTCCCCCGCCGATGGCGACCCAGGGGATCCCCGTCTGCAGAAAGGAGCGGGCCGCCAACTCGATGGAACCAGTGGTGAATTCCAGGCGCGACAGCGGATCGGTGCGCAGGCCGTCGACCCCCATCTGGGTTACCAGGACATCGGGGCGATAAGCCGCCAGCAGCGGCATTACCACCTCCTTGAAGGCCTGTTCGAAGATCAGGTCATCGGCGTGGGGTCGGAAAGGGATGTTGACAGAGTAACCGAATCCCTTGCCTTCTCCCACTTCCTGCACAAAACCTGTCTGGGGAAAGAAATTTTCCCCGGTCTCATGCAGGGAGATGGTCAGAACCTGGTCGGTGCGGTAGAAGGCTTCCTGGACTCCATCGCCATGGTGGGCATCGATATCCACATAAGCGACCCGCAGCCCCCGCCGCACCAACCCCTGGATGGCCACTACGGCATCATTGAGATAGCTGAAGCCGGAAGCCCGGGCGGCATGGGCATGGTGGTAACCCCCGGCCATACTGAAGGCGCTGGTCACAGCACCGTCCGCCACCAGCCTTGCCGCCTCGACAGTGCCGCCGCAGCCAAGCCGGGCCCATTCGTAGACTCCGGGGAAAATGGGATTTTCCACATCCCCCAGGCCAAAACGAAAATTGGCCCGCGGACTGGACGAGGCGCTGAATTCTTTGAGTGTCTGCAGGTAGTCCTCGGTGTGGAAACCGAGCAGGACAGCTTCCTCGACCAGGGGACATTCGACCATGCGCACGCGGCCGGATTTAAGCCACCCCAGCTCTGCGATCAGCTCGTAGGCCAGCCGGTAACGCAGCACCTTGAAGGGGTGCTCGTCACCGTAGGAAAACTCTCCGAAGCGTTGCGAATAGACGAAGGCAGAGCGTCTGGTCATTTCCGACTCCTCCGCTCCTCTTTTACACACAACCTTAACGGGGGTCAATAGAATTGCCCCTCTGTGGAGCGGGAGTCCGAAAATAAAACAGGTGGGGCCGAAGCCCCACCTGTTGCCTCCCCGCGGGGAGGCTCGAATGGTGATCCCTACGGGAATCGAACCCGTGTTACCGACGTGAAAGGCCGGTGTCCTAGACCGCTAGACGAAGGGACCGTTATGTTGTCTGCAGGTCCGTGACCTGCGCTTGACCATTGGCTGGGGCGCTAGGATTCGAACCTAGGAATGCTGGAGTCAGAGTCCAGTGCCTTACCGCTTGGCGACGCCCCAAGGGCGAAGGCGTTTATAACCAAAAACATCCCACAGGTCAACAGCAAAAACAAGTCTTTTTGTTAGTTTTTGTCAATCCCACGAAGCCCAGGGCCAGGACCCTCTCAAATTACATTTGCAGCCGCAACCGCTCGGGGCTGAGCTTGCGCTCCAGACGGCCGGCGAAAAGGCTCATGGAGTAGCAGCAGACGAAATAAAGGAAGGCCACTGTCGCATAGATTTCAAAGGGATAGACCATCAACCGGTTGTTGAGTCCCTGGGCGACAAAGGTCAGCTCGAGCACCCCGATGACATAGGCCAGGGAGGTGTCCTTGAAGATGGCGATGAACTGCCCGACGATGGCCGGAATCATCTGTTTCAGCGCCTGGGGCAAAATAATGTGGCGCATGGTCTGGAAATAGCTCAACCCGGTGCTCATGGCCGCCTCGAATTGCCCAGGAGGGATGTTCTGGATGCCGCCGCGGACGATCTCGGCCAGGTAGGCGCCGGTGAACAGGGTCAGGGCGATGGTGGCGCTCCAGAAAACGTTGAGGTAGGCCTTGGTGAAGATCGGCAGGAAGAAGTAGACCCAGAAGATCACCATGATCAGGGGGGTGCCGCGAACGCATTCGATATAGAGGGTGCAGGGCAGCCGCAACAGCTGGTTGCTGGACATGCGCCCCAGGCCCACCACCAGGCCGATGCCGAAGCTGACAGTGATGGCAATCAGGGCCATGAGCAGGGAGAAGCCCAGACCGCCAAGACCCATGAAGAGTTCGTTGGCCTCCCCGTCAGGAAACCTCCAGATCAGCAGGGTGGAGAAATTCTCGCCGATGATCCCCCAGTTAAGGCTCCAGAGCCCCTCCCCGGTTTTGACCAGCAGGAACACCAGTGCGGCCAGGAAACCGAGTTTCCATAGCCAGCCGAAGACCGATTCGAGTACTCGGCGGATCTGCCGGGCCAGCACCCGCAAGGGCGAATACTGTAGTGATTCGCTACGCCGGGACAGAGCCCAGCTGACCGGGGAGGCGAGCAGATTCCAGCAGACCTCGAAGGGCCAGAAAAAAACGTCGGCGATGCGATAGCCCAAGGAGCGGCGGCCACGGGGTGCGATCTGCAGCCGCAGATTGACCATGTTGAGCAGTGCCGAGATGCTCAGGGACAGGCCCAGGTAGATCACCGTCGCAGCGGTGGTCGCCTCGAACCCCTTGAAGGTCAGGGATTCGATCTGCTGCGACTGCCAGCACAACTCAGCCACCCCAACCACCATGGCCAGGGAGGAGTTCTTCATATTATTGAGGAACTCGCTGCCAAGGGGTGGAATTATGGCGCGAAATGCCAAGGGCAGAATGATGGTGCGCAGGGTCTGGAAATAGCTCAGGCCGGAGGAATAGGCCGCCTCGAGCAGCCCCTTTGGAATTGCCTGCAGGCCGGCCCGGATCACCTCGGCCATGAAGGCTCCGGTGTAGACGGAGAGGCCGAAGGTCGCGCTAAGCAGTTCGAAGTTGTTGGCGAAGACCCATTCCCGGAGGGTTTCCGGCAACAGCATCGGGAAAGCGAAATACCAGAAGAACAGTTGCACCAGCAGCGGGGTGTTGCGGAAAAATTCCACGTAGGCCGTGGAGGTCCAGTACAGGGGCTTGAAGTGAGAAAGCCGGCCGAGGCCGAAAAAGGTCCCGAGCAGCAGGGCTGCCACGGAGCTGAGCAGGCTGATCTGGATGGTCAGCTTGAGTCCGTCAAGCAGCTTGAAACCGAAATTTTCACCGTAGGTCTGATTGACGGTGTAGAGTACCGACCAGTCGAAATCGTAACCGAAATCGAATACCCAGCCAAAATAATAGACCACTCCCGCCAGTACCCCGAGGAGGGCCAGGTACTGAAACCAGGTTTTTTCCATCAGCCGTCCCATCATGCCCTTCACAACCTTAGATCAGCGTCGCAAGCAAGGGGGAGCTCAATCTGAGCTCCCCCGGTCGGACAGGTTTCAACCCTTTAGAATCAGGGCCACATTTCAACTTTCTTGGTCAGCGGGAAGTAGTAGGGGGTATCGGGGCCGTACCACTTGTCGTAGATCTTCTTGTAGGTGCCGTCAGCCCACATGTCCTGCAGGGTGAAGTTCACCATGTCCCGCAGCTTGGAGTCGTCCTCGGGCAGACCGATGCCGTAGGGCTCATCGCTGAAGAAATCCCCAACCAGTTCAAATTCGCCGGGAGCCTGGGCGGCATAGCCGATCAGAATGCTGCTGTCGGTGGACCAGCCGGCGACGCGCCCCATTTTCAGTGCCTGGAAGCACTCGCTCTCCTTCTGGAAGGAAATGACGTTCTTGTCGACCTCTTTGTCCCCCAGTTCCTTGAGCAGGTTCTTCACGTTGATTTCGCTGGTGGTGCCCTGCATGGTGGCGACCTTCTTGCCGACGAAGTCCTTCAGGTCCTTGAACTGCCCCTTCTTGGCAAGCATTTTCTGACCGTCGAAGAAATAGGTGATGGAGAAGTCGATGGACTTGTCCCGCTCCCGCTTGTGGGTCATGTTGGCGACGGAGATGTCGATGCGCCCCTGCTGGATGAAGGCGATGCGGGTCTTGTTGGTCACCGGAATCCGGTCGACCTTGAGGCCGTTGCGCCGGGCGATTTCGTCGGCGATATCCACGTCGAAGCCGACCCACTCCTTCTTTTCGTTGTAGTAGGCGCCGGGGATGGAGTCGGTCATGGTGCCGACCCGCAGGACCTTGGTCTTCATCACCTGGTCGTAGGCGGGGCCGGCCTGGGCCTGGGTCGCCCCGAGACCAACCAGCATGCCGAGGGCGAGGACCGCTGCTGTTGCCTTGAACGTGCGCATTTCTGACCTCCTGTACAGTGGGGTAGAGAAAGGGCCGCGGCGCCCCATGGCGACCGCCGGCCGGACAACGCGGATCAGTGGGACAGAATCTTGCTCAAAAACGCCTTGGTCCGTTCGTTTTGCGGGTTTTTGAAGAATTCTTCCGGGGTATTGGATTCGACCAGCCGCCCCTCGTCCATGAAGATCACCCGGTCGGCAACCTCCCGGGCAAAACCCATCTCATGGGTGACGCAGACCATGGTCATCCCCTCCCTAGCCAGGCTCTTCATGACGTCGAGAACCTCGTTGATCATCTCCGGGTCGAGGGCCGAGGTCGGCTCGTCGAAAAGCATGATCTTCGGCCGCATGGCCAGCCCGCGAGCGATGGCGACCCGTTGCTGCTGCCCCCCGGAGAGCTGGGTCGGGTAGGCATCGGCCTTGTCGGGGATATTGACCTTGGCCAGCAGTTCCCGGGCCTGCTCTTCGGCCTGGGCCTTGGGGGTGCGCCTCACCAGCATGGGGGAGAGGGTGATGTTTTCCAGCACCGTCATGTGGGGGTAGAGATTGAACTGCTGGAAGACGAAACCGATTTCCGCCCGCAGCAAGGTCAGGTTGGTCTTGGGATCGTTGATGTCGACACCATCCACCACGATGCGCCCCTTCTGAATCGGCTCCAGTCGGTTGATCCCCCGGATCAGGGTGCTTTTGCCCGAGCCGCTGGGCCCGCAGACCACCACCACCTCGCCGGCGCTCACCGTCAGAGAGACATCGTTCAGCACGTGCAATTGGCCATACCACTTATGTACATTTTCAAAGGTGATCACCAGATACTCCTTCACGCCTTCCGCACTGGAAAAAACCGGGAAGACCCTTGTTCTTAATAAGGAATCCCTTCCCCCTCGCTGCCTCGAAGGGCTTGAGGCGAAACCCTTCCAAATGGTCAGACCTCATTCGGTCGCCACGACTGCTGCGCCAAGATAGCCAAATTCGCCCCGATTTACAAACAGCTTTTTGAAACAAAGTTTGCCGGGATCGAACAGGCTTCGGCAAACCTGTTAAATTTCCAACTACTTGAACTCTTTTCAGCAATTTTGCACCGGCCCTTTCATCCGCTTCCCTTCGAATCGACCGGAAACCGGACGGCCCGCCTCGCAGCAAGAGCAGCAGCAGGAAAGTTTTGCTTGTCTGCAACCTCTCCCCCGGGATAAACTGTGCGGTCTCGGCCAGACCGTGCCGCCAGCACTTGCGACTGACCAGGCCTGCCAAGGCAGCGCCGGAAGGAGTACTCTCTTTTGAATCAACCGAACCCAGCCTCAAACCCCTCAACTGTAGCGGCAAAACCAGTTGCGGCCAGCAGTTTCGAGGAAATTCTTCGTACCATCGGCGCCGAACTGCTGCTGTTGCCCGATGGCACCTTGACCACCCGGGAGCCCGGCGAATCCGCGCCCGCAGCCGTCGCTACCGCCCCGGCCCTGCAGTTGCGGCACCTGGGGGATCCGGCCTTCTGCCGGGCCCACGACCTGAGCTACCCCCTGGTGGCGGGGTCCATGGCCAAGGGGATCAGTTCCGCGGCCATCGTCGAGGCCATGGGCAAGGCCGGCATGCTCGGCTTTTTCGGCGCCGCCGGCCTGCCGCTGGAGACCGTCGAGGCGGCGGCCGAGCGCATCGCCAAGAACCTTGGATCGCGCCCCTACGGCTTCAACCTGATCCACAGCCCCCACGAACCGGACCTGGAAGCGGCGCTGGTCGACCTGTACATTCGCCGCGGCATCCGCCTGATCGAAGCCTCGGCCTTTCTCGACCTGACCCTGCCGGTGGTGCGCTACAGGGTCCACGGGATTCATCAGGACAAGGCCGGTCGCATCGTTACTCCCAACCGCATCATCGCCAAGGTCTCCCGGGAGGAGGTGGCGGCCAAGTTCTTCGCGCCGCCCCCGCAAAAATGGCTGGATAAGCTGGTCGCAGCCGGGGAAATCACCGCCGAGCAGGCGCAACTGGCGGCCCGCATTCCCATGGCCCAAGACGTCACTGCCGAGGCCGACTCGGGCGGCCATACGGACAACCGACCGGCCATCGCCCTGTTCCCCACCATCGCCGCCCTGCGCGACCGCATGCAGGCCGCGCAGGACTATCCCGAACCGCTGCGGGTCGGCCTCGGCGGCGGCATCGCCACCCCGGCCTCGGCCGCGGCCGGCTTCGCCCTCGGCGCCGCCTACCTGGTGACCGGGTCGGTGAACCAGGCCTGCGTCGAATCGGGGACCTGCGACGCAGTGCGCAAGATGCTGGCCGAGACCCGCCAGGCCGACGTGACCATGGCCCCGGCGGCGGACATGTTCGAGATGGGGGTCGACGTGCAGGTGCTCAAGCGCGGCACCATGTTCCCCATGCGCGCCGCCAAGCTTTACGAGATCTACCGCAGCTGCGCGGGCCTCGACGACATCCCCGCCGCCGAGCGGGAGAAGCTGGAAAAGACCCTGTTCCGCGCCCCCCTCGAGGAGATCTGGCGACAGACCCGCGACTACTTCCTCAAGCGCGACCCGCGCCAGGTGGAGCGGGCCGAGCGGGACCCCAAGCACCTGATGGCGCTGGTGTTCCGCTGGTACCTGGGGCTGGCCGCCCACTGGGCCAACGATGGCGAGGCGAGCCGCAAGATGGACTACCAGGTCTGGTGCGGCCCGGCCATGGGCGCCTTCAACGAATGGGCCCGCGGCAGCTTCCTGGAGCAACCGGAGAACCGCCAGGTGGTGCCGGTCTCCCTCAACATCCTGTTCGGCGCCGCGGTGCTGACCCGAATCAACATTCTGCGTTTCCAGGGAGTGCAACTCCCTGCCGAGGCCCTGCAGGTTCCGCCCCTGGAGCCTGCCCGGATCAAGGAGTATCTGCGTTGAAACACGACCGCAAGCTGACCCCCGAGCCCCTGGCCATCATCGGCATGGGCTGCCTGTTTCCCAAGGCGGACGACCTGGTTGCCTACTGGGCCAACATCAAGAACGGCGTCGATGCCATCACCGAGATTTCGCCCAACCACTGGCGTCCCGAGGATTACTTCGACCCGGATCCCAAGCGGCCGGACATGACCTACGGCCGGCGCGGCGGATTCCTCAACGCCGTCGATTTCAACCCGATGGATTACGGCATCCCCCCCAATGCCCTGGAGGCCATCGACACCTCGCAGCTCCTCGGCCTGGTGGCGGCAGGTGCGGCCCTGCGGGATGCGGGCTACGGCTCCGACCGGGATTTCGACCGTCAGAGAGTCAGCGTTCTGCTCGGCGTCACCGGCGCCCTGGAACTGGTCATCCCCCTGGGGGCCCGCCTCGGTCATCCCCAATGGCGTCGGGCCATGCTCGACGCCGGCATTCCCGAAACCGCCGTCGATGACGCCCTGCAGCGCATGGGGGATTCCTACGTCGGCTGGCAGGAGAACTCCTTCCCCGGCCTGCTCGGCAACGTGGTGGCCGGCCGCATCACCAAGCAGTACGACCTGGGTGGCACCAACGCCGTGGTCGACGCAGCCTGCGGCAGTTCCCTGAGCGCCCTGCACATGGCCGCCATGGAACTGGCCACCGACCGGGCCGACATGGTGGTGACCGGCGGGGTCGACACCTTCAACGACATCTTCATGTACATGTGTTTCAGCAAGACCCCCGCCCTTTCGCCGACGGGCAACTCCAAACCCTTCGACGCCAGCGGCGACGGCACCGTGCTGGGCGAAGGGCTGGGGATAGTGATCCTCAAGCGGCTGGCCGACGCCGAGCGCGACGGCGACCGCATCTATGCCCTGATCCGTGCCGTCGGTTCCTCCAGCGACGGCAAGGGGGAGGCGATCTACGCTCCGAGTGCCGAGGGGCAGGCCAAGGCCCTGCGCCAAGCCTACCAGTTGGCCGGCGTCGACCCGCGCAGCATCGACCTGGTGGAAGCCCATGGCACCGGCACCAAGGTCGGCGACGCCGTCGAAGTGCGCGGCCTGCGCCAGGTCTTCGGCACTGCGGAGGGGCGCCCCTGGTGCGCCCTCGGCTCGGTCAAGTCGCAGGTCGGCCACACCAAGGCAGCCGCCGGCGCCGCCGGCCTGATCAAGGCGGCCCTGGCCCTGCATCACAAGGTGCTGCCGCCGACCATCAAGGTCAACAAGCCCCTCGACGTTGTCACCGAACCCGGTTCCCCCTTCTACGTCAACGCCGGCAAGCGCCCCTGGCTTTCCCGCCCCGGCCAGCCCCGCCGGGCTGCGGTCAGCGCTCTTGGCTTCGGCGGCAGCAACTTCCATTGCGTCATGGAGGAGCATCGGGGCGAAAAATCCGCCGTCGACTGGGACGGAGACATCCAGATCCTGGCCTTCTCCGGGGCGAATCCTACCGCCCTCGACACCACCCTTGGCGCCCTGTCGACCAAGGCCAAGTGGGACGAGGTGCGCCAACTCGCTGCCAAAAGCCGCGTCGACTTCGATTCCAAGGCTCCCTGCCGGTTGCTGCTGGTGGTGGAGAAGGACCGCTTCGACTTCGCCGCCCAGGTGAAAAACGCCCGGGCGCAACTGGCCAAGGCCCCCCAGGCCGACGCCTGGAGCACCCCGGACGGCTGCTTTTTCGCCGCCGGCGCCCCTGCCGGCAAGCTCGGCGTGCTGTTTCCCGGCCAGGGCGCCCAGTACACCGGCATGCTGCGCGACCTCTTCTGCCAGTTCCCCCAGGCCCTGGCGGTGCTGGAGGAGGCCAACCGGGTCTTCGCCGCCGACCAGGCCGAAGGTACTGCGCGCCTGAGCGACCTGATCTTCCCCCCCGCCACTTTCGACCCGGCCGACGCCACCGCCGACGAGGCGGCGCTGCGCGCAACCGATGTGGCCCAACCGGCCATTGGCGCCGTCAGTCTCGGCGCCTGGCGGGTGCTGCAGGAGTTCGGACTTGAGGCGGCGGCGCTGGCCGGCCACAGCTACGGTGAACTGACCGCCCTGTGCGCCGCCGGCCGTTTCGATGCCGCCACCCTGCACCGCATCTCCCGCCTGCGCGGGCGGCTTATGGCCGGCGACGGCGGGGACCGCGGCACCATGCTGGCCGTCTCCGCTTCGCTGAACCAGGTGGACGACATCATCCGCGCCGAAGGGCTCGACCTGGTGCTGGCCAACCGCAATGCCCCGACCCAGGCGATCCTCTCCGGCCGTCGCGACGAAATCGCCCGAGCCGCGGCCCTGCTGAAAGAACGGGGCCTGCAGGCCAAGGAGCTCCCTGTAGCCGCCGCCTTCCACAGCCCCCTGGTCGCCGAAGCCAGCGTCCCCTTCCTGGCGGCCCTGCAGGAAGTCGAATTCCCGGAAGGAGCACTGCCGGTCTTCGCCAACAGCACCGCCGCCCCCTACCCGGCCGCGGCCGCGGCAGCCCGCACCCTGCTGGCCGAACAGCTCGCCCGCCCGGTGGAGTTCGTCCGGGAGATCGAGGGTATGTACGGCGCCGGGGTGACCACCTTCCTCGAGGTTGGGCCCGGCGCCCGCCTCACCGGGCTGGTCAAGGCCATCCTGGGGGATCGCCCCCACCAGGCCCTGGCCATCGACGCCAGCAACGGCAAGCGCTCTGGCATCCTCGACCTGGCCCGTGCCCTGGCGCAACTGGCAGCCCTCGGTTATGAACTGCAACTCTCTGGCTGGGATGCGGGTTTCACCCCCCGCCAGGAAGGGGCCGGCCGCAAAAAACCGGCCCTGACCGTGCCGATCTGCGGGGCCAACTACCGCAAGGAGACTCCCAAGCGCCCGGCGTCCCCCCCCCTGCAGATG
>CAZYXS010000033.1:0-25208 GCA_964650955.1 uncultured Desulfuromonadales bacterium
CCTGCGGCGGGCGGCGGTGCAGGTCCTGCCGCTGGCCGCGGTGGCGGCGGGATAATTCATGTCAGGAAAAACCCCCACAAACTTGGCGCCTACGCGGCCGATTCCAAGTCCCACGTCGCCCACATGAACGGCGGCGACTTCTACGCCAACGAAAAATCCTTTACCATGGAAAACGCTGGCGACCTCAAAATCGAGTTCACCGGCAAAGACGGCAAGACCGTTGTTCTCAAGGACAAGCTCAAGACCGAAAAGGGGGAAATCGTCTCCGCCTCCTTCATGAGCAAGAAAGCTCTTTGCGCCTTCTATACCGCGCAGATCGAAGATGCCAAGAAACAGGGGCTGCTGCTGTCCCTGCACCTCAAGGCGACCATGATGAAGGTCTCCGACCCGATCCTGTTCGGCCATGCCGTTGCCGTCTTCTACAAGGACGTTTTCGAGAAGCACGGGGCAACCTTCAAGGAGTTGGGGGTGAACCCCAATATGGGCCTTGGCGATCTGTACAAGAAGATCGAGAAACTGCCCGCAGACAAAAAGGCCGCGATCGAAGCCGACATTCAGGCCGTCTACAAGGCCCGCCCGGCCCTGGCCATGGTCGACTCCGACAAGGGCATCACCAACCTGCATGTGCCTAACGACATTATCGTCGACGCCTCCATGCCGGTAGTGGTCCGTGACTCGGGCAAGATGTGGGGCCCCGACGGCCAACTGCACGACACCAAGGCCATGATCCCCGACCGTTGCTACGCCACCATGTACCAGGCAATCATCGAGGACTGCCAGAAAAACGGCGCCCTGAATCCCGCCACCATGGGCAGCGTCCCCAATGTCGGCCTGATGGCCCAGAAAGCCGAGGAATACGGCTCCCACCCCACCACCTTCGAACTGCCCCAGGATGGCACCGTGCGCGTCAGCGGGCCTGATGGCAAGTTCATGATCGAGCATCAGGTTGAGACAGGGGACGTCTGGCGTCTCTACCGGGTCAAGGACCTGCCGATCCAGGACTGGGTCAAACTGGCCGTGCGCCGCGCCCGCGCCACCGGCGCCCACGCCATCTTCTGGCTCGACCAGAAGCGTGCCCACGACGCACAGCTGATCCTCAAGGTCAACGCTTACCTGAAAAACCACGACACCAACGGCCTGGAGCTCAAGATCCTGCCCCCCGTGGAGGCAATGCGCTATTCCCTCGAGCGGATCCGCAAAGGTCTCGACACCATTTCCGTCACCGGCAACGTACTGCGCGATTATCTGACGGACCTGTTCCCGATTCTGGAGCTCGGCACCAGCGCCAAGATGCTCTCCATCGTGCCGCTGCTCAACGGTGGCGGTCTGTTCGAAACCGGCGCCGGCGGCTCCGCTCCCAAGCACGTTCAACAGTTCCAGAAGGAAGGTTACCTGCGCTGGGATTCCCTGGGTGAATTCTCCGCCTTGGCTGCCTCTCTCGAGCATCTGGCCGCAACCTTCAAAAACGCAAAGGCCCAGGTTCTGGCCGAGACCCTCGACCAGGCCATCGCCAAGTTCCTGGACAACAACAAGAGCCCGGCCCGCAAAGTCGGCCAGATCGACAACCGCGGCAGCCATTTCTATCTCGGCCTCTACTGGGCCCAGGCCCTGGCCGCCCAGAGCAAGGACAAGGAACTGCAGGTCCGCTTCACCCGGGTTGCCGGCGAGCTCGAAGCCAACGAAGCCATCATCAACCAGGAACTGCTTGCGGCCCAGGGCCAGCCGGTTGATCTGGGCGGCTACTACCATCCGGACAAGGTCAAGGTGGGCAAGGCCATGCGTCCCAGCGCCACGCTGAACGCCATCATTACCAACATGACCACCTTCATCTAAATCGTGCTGCAGGCGGGACGGGGCATCTTGCCCCGTCCTTATCCTAATTTCCAAACAAAGGAGAGACTCTCATGGCAAGACCGAAAATCGCGTTGATTGGTGGTGGGCAGATCGGTGGGGTTCTGGCTCAGCTGTGCGCCCTGCGCGAACTGGGTGACGTGGTCCTGTTCGATATCGTTGAAGGCATGCCCCAGGGCAAATGCCTCGACATCGCCGAAGCCGCCCCCGTGGACGGTTTCGACGTCGAGCTCAAGGGCACCAACGACTACAAGGACATCGCCGGCGCCAACGTGGTCATCGTGACTGCCGGTCTGCCCCGCAAGCCTGGCATGAGCCGCGACGACCTGATCGAGGTCAACTCCAAGATCATGATCTCGGTATCCGAGGGGATCAAGCAGTATGCCCCCAATGCCTTCGTCATCGTCATCTCCAACCCGCTCGACGCCATGGTCACCTTGTGCCAGCGTATCACCGGCTTCCCCTACAACCGCGTCATCGGCCAGGCCGGCGTGCTTGACTCGGCCCGCTTCCAGGCCTTCATTGCCTGGGAACTCGGCGTTTCGGTGAAGGACGTCAACGCCATGACCCTGGGCGGCCACGGCGACGACATGGTGCCCCTGGTCCGGTATGCCAGCGTGCAGGGCATCCCGGTCATGGAACTGCTGGAGCAGAAGTACGGCAGCGCCGCCAAGGCCAAGGAAGTCATGGAAGCCATGGTCAAGCGCACCCGTGGCGCCGGCGGCGAAGTCGTTGCCCTGCTCAAAACCGGCAGCGCTTTCTACAGCCCCGCCTCCTCGGCCATGGCCATGGCCGAGTCGATCCTCAAGGACCAGAAGCGCGTCCTGCCGACCTGCGTCTACCTGAATGGCGAATTCGGCGTCAAGGGCTACTATGTGGGCGTGCCTTGCGTGTTGGGGGCCAACGGGGTTGAGCGTATCCTCGAGTTCAAACTGGACGCCGAAGAGCAGGAAATGATGAACAAGTCGGTCGCGGCCGTTAAAGGCCTGGTCGACACCCTGAAATAATCTGGGGCTGAAGCAGGTTAAAGAAGGGCAATGACGGCCTCGGCATTGCCCTTCTTCTGCTTCTGCCAAGGGGGTCAACCACCTCGGATGCGGAAATTTTTTCCTCCTTGTTCTGGCAACTTAGCCATTTCATTACCGCCTTGAGGAGTTTTTTCCGTATACAGAATTTATGTGGCATGTATTGACCGATTGTGTTAGGATTCCGCCGCACTATCGGACCATTTCAGCAACGGCACACACCGAGAAAAGGAGAAGAGCGGTAATGAGCAGTGCAACAGTGGAAGTGATCGAGAGGTACTGCAAAGGGTGCAGCATCTGCGCAGAATTCTGCCCCACCAACGTCCTGGAGATGGACGCGTTCGTGGTCAAGGTGGTCAAGCCTGAAGCCTGCATCGCTTGCATGCAGTGCGAACTGCGCTGTCCTGATTTCGCCATCAAAGTCCACAAGAATTAACATCTTATTTCAGGAGGTTGGATAACGTGGATAAGAAAGTAGCTTTGTTGCAGGGGAACGATGCCGCCGCGCACGGCGCCATTTATGCCGGGTGCACATTCTTCGGCGGTTACCCCATTACCCCCTCGACCGAAGTGGCCGAAGTTTGCTCTATCGAACTTCCCAAAATCGGCGGGAAATTCATTCAGATGGAAGATGAGATCGCCGCTATGGCTTCGGTCATCGGCGCGGCCCTGACCGGGGCCAAGGCGTTGACCGCCACCTCCGGTCCCGGCGTCTCCCTGAAGCAGGAACTGATCGGCTATGCCTGCATCGCCGAGGTTCCCTGCGTCATCGTCAACGTCATGCGCGGTGGCCCCTCCACCGGTATGCCGACCGGCCCCGGCCAGTCCGACGTCCAGCAGGCCAAGTGGGGTACCCACGGTGACCACGCTGCCATCGCCGTCGCGCCCGCATCGGTCCAGGAAATCTTCACCGAGACCGTGCGCGCCTTCAATCTGGCCGAAAAGTACCGCATGCCGGTTCAGGTGCTCTACGATGAAATCGTCGGTCACATGCGCGAGCGCATCGTATTCCCCGAGCCGGGCGAACTCGAGATTATCGACCGCCAGGGCCCCACGGTTCCGCCCGAAAAATACAAGCCCTACGACACCGCTTTTGGCGACGTCCCTCCCATGGCGTCCTTCGGAAGCGGTTACCGCTTCCACGTCACCGGCCTGAACAAGGCCACCGACGGCTTCCCGACCACCAAGGCCGAGTATGTCGATGCCGAACAGCGCCGGCAATTGCGCAAAGTCGATGCAGCGCAAGCCGACATCGAGAAGAACGAAGAGTACCTGACCGAAGACGCAGAAGTTCTGATCTTCGCATACGGCTCGATCAGCCGCAGCGCCCGCTATGCCGTCAACGAACTGCGCAAGCAGGGAATCAAGGCAGGCATGTTCCGCCCCATCACTCTCTGGCCGTTCCCCGAGAAGCGCATCGCTGCGCTCGGCAAACAGGTCAAGGGCATTGTGGTTGCGGAAATGAACCTCGGCCAGATGGTTATCGAAGTCGAGCGCGTGACCAAGGGTTCCTGCCAGATCGAATTTATCGGCCGCGTCGACGGAGAGCCCATCCACCCGGGCCAGATCATGGACAAAGTCAAGGAGGTTAAGTAACATGGCTTTCGATTACGATAAATACCTGCGCCCCGGCAAGCTTCCTCATATCTGGTGCCCGGGCTGCGGCCACGGCATTGCCATGAAGGGGCTGATCCGCGCCATCGACACCTGCGGTCTCGACAAGAGCAACACCGCCATCGTTTCCGGCATTGGTTGCGCCAGCCGTCTGCCCGGCTACGTCGACTTCAACACCCTGCACACTGCCCACGGTCGTGCTGCAGCCTTCGCCACCGGGGTCAAACTGGCCAAACCGGAAATGAACGTCATCTGCGTCGGTGGCGACGGCGACGGTGTGGCCATCGGCGGTAACCACTTCATCCATGCCTGCCGTCGCAACATCGACATGACCTATGTTGTTTTCAACAACAGCATCTACGGCATGACCGGTGGTCAATTCTCCCCCTGCACTCCGATGGGCGCCAAAGCATCTACCACGATGTACGGCAACCCTGACCCGGTTTTCGACATCAGCAAGCTGGCCATTGGCGCCGGGGCTACCTTCGTCGCCCGCACCACCGCCTTTCACGCGACCCAGATTGACAAGCTCATCGTCGAAGGCATCAAGCACAAGGGGATGTCGGTCATTGAAGTTCTCGACGACTGCCCCACCGCCTACGGCCGCCGCAACAAGTTTCGCAGCGTCGTGGACATGATGAAGCGGTTGAAGGAGATTGCCGTCCCGGTTGCCGCCGCGGCCAAAATGACTGCGGAGCAGCTTGAAGGCAAGGTTCTTACCGGTGTCCTCTACAAGGAAGACAAGCCCGAATACTGCGAACAGTACGCCAAGGTTATCGCCAAGGCGCAGGGCGCCTGATTACCGAGCGAATAAAGGAGAGAAGAGATATGGCTCAAAGATATGAAATTCGCTTTTCCGGTTCGGGCGGCCAGGGTCTGATCACCGCGGGGATCATCCTCGCCGAAGCTGCTGCGATCATCGAGGGCAAGCACGCCGTTCAGTCCCAGAGCTACGGCCCTGAGGCCCGCGGTGGTGCGTCCAAATCCGAGGTCATCATCGCCGACGGCCCCATCGACTACCCCAAGGCCACCATTGTCGACGCATGCTTGGCCATGACCCAGGAATCGGCCGACAAGTACGCCGTCGGCATCAAAAAAGGCGGTCTGTTGCTGCTTGACTCCGATTTCGTCAAGCGCGACCCTGTCGGCGACTTCAAAGTTTACAAGCTGCCGATCATGCGCACCGCCAAGGAAGACCTTGGCCGTGAAATCGTCGCCAACGTCGTTGCTCTTGGGGCAATGATTGCCTTGACCGACGTCGTTACCCGCGAAGCCGGCGAGGAGGCAGTTCTGCGCAAGGTTCCTGCAGCGTTCAAGGACCTGAACAAGAAAGCCTACTCACTTGGCTTCGAGAAGGTAAAAGAACTGCTGAAATAAGCAGTGTCGTTGCTGCAAAAAAAAACAGCCCGGGGCGTGCGCCCCGGGCTGTTTTTTTTGCACTCTTCCAGATTCTCACCCATGGGTGGCGATGCAGGCTTCTGCCAAGGCCACATCTTCCTTGCAACCGATAAAAATCGGCGCCCGATCATCGATCCCTTCGGGTTGAATATCCAGAATACGGCGAGTGCCTGTAGAAGCAGCGCCGCCGGCCTGTTCGATCAGGAAGGCCATGGGATTGAGCTCATAGAGCAGGCGCAGCTTCCCGTTAGGGCTGCCGATCAGGTGAGGGTAAAAGAAGATTCCCTTCCCTTTCATCAGAATCTGATTGATATCGGGGACGAAACCGCCGCTGTAGCGGAGTTTGGCGCCGTTTTCTTCCAATTGTCGCACGAAGGTTTCGGTTCCGGCGGTGTACTTGTTGCGCTGGCCACCGGGTGAATAAATCGACCCCTTGGGAGCCATTTTGACGTTTTCCCGCACCAGGGTGTATTCCATCAACTGGTTCATGGCGAATTCGTGGACGCCGCGCCCGGTGGAATAGACCAGGGTGGTGCGGGGTCCGTAGAGGATGTAAAGGGCGGCGACCTGCTCGGAACCGGGTTTGAGCGGATTGCCCCCACGATAGATGGCGACGATGGTTCCTACCGCAAGGTTGACATCCACCAGGGACGAGCCGTCCAGGGGATCGTAGGCGACGGAATAGCGCCCTTCGAGATCATCGGAAAAGCGTTGGATTTCGTTGGTTTCCTCGGAAACCAGGGTGGCCACGACGCTGGAATGGAGCAGGCGTTTGCGCAGGATGCGGTCGGACAGTACATCCAGGGCCAACTGCTCTTCGCCATAGAGATTGGAAGTCCCCGCGACCCCGAGATCCCCGGTGCGAATGGAGTTGATGATGTACTTGGAGGCGTCGGCGATTTCGCAGATCAGGCGGGTCAGGTTGCGATCTTCCCCCTGCTCCCGCAGATGTCGGCGCAGGTCAATCTGAAACTTGGTGGTGCCGGGTTCGCTCATGTGAATCCCTCGGAGAAGAAGTTTACATTAAAATGGACCATGGCAGTTTAGACCATGTCGCCAGAGCCGGCAAGACCTATCTCCCCGGTGCAGATTTGGCCTGCGAAGATGTCGCCCCCCTTGACTCCGGCTGGATCGTCGTTAAAATTTCAAAACCCTGTCATGTCAAGGAATTGGAGGAGACCATGAGCGAGCAGGAACCGACCCAACCGGAAAAGGGCGCTACGGAAAAATTCTGGGAGGCCACCAGACGGACCATTCATTCGGCAACCGTGCAGGCCAACCGCTACAAGCGCCTGGTGCAGAAGAAGATCGATCTGGCCTCGCTGCATAAAAAAATCGGCCACTCCCATGCCGATCTGGGCCGCATGGTGGATGACCTGCGGGAATCTGGCGAGACCGACGTGCTAGGCAATATCAATGTTGTTCAGCTGCTGCAGGGGCTGGACGGGCTGAAACAGGCGGCAGCCCTGCTGGAGGAGGAGATCGAGACGATCAAGGCCGAAACGGGTGAGGGTGAGGAGGAAGGCAAGAGCCCCCCCGCTAAACCAAGCTGAACCCTTTGTTTCCCTGGTTATAACCATGCGAGGGCCGCCCCGGGACGGCCCTCGCTCTATTTTGCGTAAATTTTCGGATTGTCAGCGCAGGTGCTTGCGGGGTCGGGGGATACTGTGGAGGTGAGCGTCCTTGAACTCCCGGTCCCGGCGACGGAGGTCTTCCTGCTCGCCTACTTCGGCCGCCTCCATGGCGCCCTCATGGCGCTCCATGATCTCCAGGTCGGCGTCGATTCTGTCAAGTTTCCGCTTGCTGGCCGATTCCATCTTTCTGCTGGTCTTGAGATCCCTCTGCTCTGCCATGCGACCTCCTCTAACCTGCGGGGTCACTCCTGCCCCGGCACCTCGCCGAAAGGAAGGGGTTGACCCACGATTTCCCCACCAGGGGATTCCTGCTGAAACTATACCATGCAATCAGGCCTTGGGGATGGTGGAGCATTGGTCAGGGGCACTGTCCCAACCGCAATATCCGGCTCATTTCCCCATGCAACCGGCTGTTGCTGGCCAGGCACTCCTGGCCGTAAATGGTCCAGGTCTCCTCAGAAAAATCACTGACCCGTCCCCCTGCCTCGCATACCAGCAAGGCGCCGGCCGCCACATCCCAGGGTTTGAGTTTCATTTCCCAGTATCCATCGAAGGCGCCAGCTGCAGTGTAGGCCAGATCGAGACTCGCCGCCCCGGCCCGTCTGCAGGCCTGGGCGGCCTGTTGAAACCGAAGGAAATGATCGTAATTGTTGACCTCCGAGGTTTTGCGGTCGTACGGAAAACCAGTCGCCAGCAGTGCCTGATCAAGGCGGTCGATGGCGGAAACCTGCAACCGGCGACCATCCAGCCAGGCCCCCTCCCCTTTGCGGGCAGAAAACACTCTCCCCTGGACCGGGGCGTGAACAACCCCGACCGCAATTTCGCCGTCGATTTCCAGCGCGATAGAGACGGCAAACCATGGGAAACCGTGGGCAAAATTGGTGGTTCCATCGAGGGGATCGATAATCCAGCGGCAGGGATGCTCCCGACGCCCCCAATCCTGCTCCTCGGCCAGGATGTCATGATCGGGATAGTGCTGACGGAGCACGGCCACAATGGCGGCCTCCGCGGCCCGGTCGGCATCGGTCACCAGATCGACTGCCCCCTTGTGTCTTACATCCAAGACGGTTCCGAAACGCTGCTCCAATTCTTTGGCTCCGGCGGCGGCCGCCTTGAGGGCGATGGCCAAACTCATGGCCGCACCTCAGAGTCCTGCCCCTCTGTCCCTTTGGGCGGGCGCAAATCGCACCAGAGCCTGGTGGCCGCCAGCACCGCGGCTGGAATGCAGAGAAACTGCAGCAGCGGCACTGCAAGCAGGCAGAGGACTCCGGTGCCGAATCCGGCCATGAGGAAAATACGGCTGAATATGAACTGTCGCTGCTGCGCGAAGGTGAAGCGTTGCCTGGCCAGCACGATTCCCAGATACTCCACTACCAGGAAAAAAATGGTCAGACTCACCGCCAGGCCGGTGTAGAGCAGGCTGCCGAAACCGGGGAGCAGATTGAGGGGCAGGATCAGGACCATGGCGAGGACGAACAAACCGACCTTTTTCACCTCGGTGCTGAGTGTGCGCCGAGTATCGACCAGAAAAACCGCCAGGGAGAAGGGTTCGCTGTTTTTAATTCCGGAAATGAGTTCCTCGGCCCGCTCGGATAGCAGGTCGTTGAAGGGCGAAGCGATCAGATTCCCGGCCACGGTGAAGGTGAAAAACACCAGCACGGCAGTCAGCAACATGGCGATCACCCAGGCGACATAATAGAGTATGCCCCAGTACCAGGCGTCTCCCTGGGGTATCTGTTGGACCACCCGCTCGCTGAAAAAATCGAAACCGAAGTAGACCGCGGCACTGAAAACCACCAGATTGATGGTGAAGGGAACGACGACCAGGGGCCACAGGGACGGAGTGCCGAACAGCATCCGGATGCTGCGAAAGGGGTAGAAAAACCCCTGGGAAAACTGGGACAGGGGATTAGTGCGCAACCAGGCGGTCATCGTTGCTCCCGTTGTTGGAATCGGGGATGTACCCAGTGGCCAGGGAGGGGCCACCCCCCCTTGCGACCAGAGTGCCACAGCCCCCTATACTCTGACGGCGCCAGCGATTGGGGCGCCTTACGTTCTGGCCCGCATCCCGCAGGGTTCGGTACCAGAGGTCCTGAATGGTCACTGGGGGGCTCTGGAACTCGCTGCCAGGGACCGGGTTGCAGCTGAGCAGGTGGACGGTCAGTTCGGGAAAGGGCTGCAGCCGTGCAAGCAATGCCTCGAGTTCCGAGGGGGCATCATTGACCTCCTGCAGCAGCAGGTAGTTGATCCCCAGTTTCCGGCGCCGCCGTCGGGAAAGCCGCGGCCAAATTTCAACCAGCATGGAAAACAGCTGGTCAAGGTCGGGGCCGGCGGGAACCAGGTGCCGATGGGTGGCCAACTTTCCAGCATGCAGGGACAGCATCAGCCCATTATGGGGAAGGTGCAGAAACTGCTGCAGACGACTCAAGGGAGCCCCCGTGGTGGTAAGGGACACCGGTAGCCCGACGGCGACGCAATCATCCAGGAATTCGGCTACCGCCGTGGCATTATGCAGCGGCTCGCCAATGCCGGAGAGGGTCAGGGCTTGGGGGTGAATCCCGTGCTGCCTGACCCAGTCGAGCTGCCGGTGCAGTTCTGCCCGACTCAGGTTGCGCAGCAGCCCCCTGGCGCCGGAGGCACAGAAGGGGCACCCGACGGCGCAACCCGCCTGGCTGGAGAGGCAGAGGGTACCGCTTCCATAGTAGACAGCCTCCACCTGCAGCCCGTCGTCCAGGGGGATCAGAAAGCAGAGGTTGGTAGATAATTCAAGTTCAGGATTCAAAGACACTCCGACAGAAAACAGGTCGTCTTCCAGTTTAAGGGATGGCGGCCTGTTTGTCGACGAGATGTTCGGTTTCGATTAGAAGTTGATATCCAACTGGGTAGTAAAGGTGTCTTCCCCACCTGTCGCATTGTCATTGTAGATGCCGTAGCCGACAATCACCGAGACATTGGGGGCAAAGGCGTAGGAGACCCCGAAGGAAAAAGCTCCAAGAGCGTTATCGCCGCCCTGGTAATCAACCGCGGCCCAGAGTTTATCGGAAATTTCGCTCAAAGTGCGATCCAACGAAAGGAGCACGCCGTGGTTGTCCTTCTCGCCATTGGCATCGAGCAGAAGATCTTCATTGCCAACGTAATACCCGGCGGAAAACCGCCCAAGCACCGGAATGGTTTTAGCGAACAGGCCATAGACCACGTTATAATCCGTCAGGTCCGAATCGGTGCCAAACAGATACCCGCCGGCGGCAAGGGCCGGGGAACCTTCGAACAACGATCCTTCGGGGGTGCCGAGTTTGGCGTTGAAATAGAGGGGATGATCATCGGCCGCGGAATCACCGTTGGTGATTAGGTCAAAACCTGCTTCCATCTGGATTTTCTCGAAGGGCAGAACCCCTGCGGTCAACCCAAAATCGTAAACATGGGGCCGTTGACCGGCAGCGTTTTCACTGGAACGGGCATAATAATCGATCCCGAGATGGCCGGTCTTGAAGGCCTGGATGTCGGTGCTGGGGATCCAGATTTGGGTGGAGGGAGTAGCAGATGCCACTCCAGCCCCGAACATCACCAGTGCCGCCACCAGAGTCAGTACATTGAGGGTTTTTTTCATTGCATTCGCTCCTTGACTAGAGGTTGTAATTGGCCGGGGATTACTCCCCTGCCTGGGGTCAATTCATATCCTGATTTATGCCTGCTTTACCGGCCGGGGCACTCCGGATGTCGCCTGGGCGCCCTGAGGCATGGCTGCCGCAATGCCCGAACCACCGCCGATATTGATGCGCTGGAAGTCGGGGTAGGCTTCCATGCCGATTTCGGTGATGTCGAGTCCGCGGTATTCCTCCTCTTCGCTGCAACGGATGCCAACGGTGTACTTGAGGGCCAGCCAAACGATGCTGCTGGTGACGATAACGAACCCGCCGATGGCGGCCACGCCGATGAGCTGGGTGAAGAAGGAGGCATCCGTTTTGGTCAGGGGAACCGCCAGGGTCCCCCAGATGCCGCAGACCAGGTGCACTGAAAGAGCGCCGACCACGTCATCGATCTTCAGCTTGTCGAAGAAAGGAACCGCCAGGACCACCAGCAGGCCCCCCACGGCACCGATCAGGATTGCCGCTCCGGGAGTCGGAGTGGCGGGACCGGCGGTGATGCTGACCAGGCCGGCCAGAGCGCCGTTGAGCGCCATGGTGACATCGACCTTCTTGTACAGCAGCTGCACCAGGATCATGGCGGCGATCATACCGCCGCAGGCTGCCAGGTTGGTGTTGACGAAGACATTGGACATCTCGATGGCGTTGCCGGCGTTGGAGAGGGAGAGAACCGAGCCGCCGTTGAAACCGAACCAACCCATCCAGAGGATAAAGGTCCCGATGGTGGCCAGGGGGATGTTGGAGCCGGGCATCGGATTGACTCGCCCATCCTTGCCGTACTTGCCCTTGCGGGCGCCGAGAATGATGGCCCCGGTCAGCGCCGCCCAGCCGCCGACACTATGCACAAGAGTGGAACCGGCATAGTCGGTGAAACCCATCTCGGTGAGCCAGCCGCCACCCCAGACCCAGGAGCCCTGAATGGGGTAGATGATACCGGTGAGAATCACGCAGAAAGCCATGAAGGACCAGAGCTTGATGCGCTCGGCCACGCACCCGGAGACCACCGAGCAGGCAGCACCGCAGAAGACCATCTGGAAGAACCAGTCGGAGGCGGCGGCATACTTGCCGGAGAAATCCCCCCCCAGGGCGGCCGCGTCATCGGCCCCCCAGAGACCGAAGGAGCCGATCCAGCCCCCGTCGACTCCCGAATACATCAGCTGGTAACCGACCAGGTAGTAGAGAATGCCGGCAACCCCGAACAGGGCGATGTTCTTGAGACAAATGGTGGCGACGTTTTTCGAGCGCACCAGGCCCGATTCAAGCATGGCGAATCCGGCCGCCATCCACATCACCAGCACGCCGTTGATGAGGAAAGAAAAGGTATTGAAGATATAGGAAACTTCGGTCAGGGGGGCGTCTTCGGCCAGGCCCAGGCTCGGCAGGGCGAGCAGGAATCCGGCCACCAGGAGAGAACAGAGCTGTTTCATTTCAGACCTCCATAAATGAATTGAGCGGGCAGTTGGCTTAGAGGGAATCGAGACCACTTTCACCGGTGCGGATCCGGATCGCCTGGTCGACATCGAGAACGAAAATTTTGCCATCGCCGATGCGGCCGGTGCAGGCTTCCTTCTGGACGGCCGCCACCACTTCAGCCACCCGGTCGGCGGGGACCACCAGTTCGATTTTCACCTTGGGGATGAAATCGATCTGATACTCGGCACCACGGTAGAGTTCCGTGTGTCCTTTCTGGCGGCCGAATCCCCGGACTTCACTGACGGTCATACCGGTGATACCCAGATCGCTGAGCACCCCCTTGACATCGTCCAGTTTGAAGGGCTTGATGATGCATTCGACTTTTTTCATACCGGCCAACTCCTTGGTGAGGGGAAAAGAAAAAAGCGCCGATTCCTGTCCGCCCCGGTGGGGTGGATCAGGAAAAGGCGCCCTTGCCTTTGCTGCTGCAACCGCACGGAAGCGTCGTCGATCCCGTAAGCGGTACGATTTGGTTGCTTTGCCCTTGCTGGCTAGTCTTTTAGCATCGACCGTGCCAAAATCCCTATTCTGTTTATAATCGGATAGTTAGAAGAAGCCTCCACGGTCAGTTGCCTATTTTTTTGGCACCAACACTTGAGGCTGTGCAGAGCGCAGGCAATTAGCCCAAGGGCAAGACCACGCGGAAATTGGTCCCTTGGCCTTCGGTACTCTCCACCAAGAGCCGGCCGTCGTGTTCTTCAATAATGGTCCTGCAGATGTAGAGCCCCAGGCCGGTCCCCTCCCCTTCCTTTTTGGTGGTGAAAAATGGTTCGAAGATTTTCGGCAACACCGCCGCCGGAATGCCGGGGCCGTTGTCGCTGACCCGCGCCTCGACTTCCGCCCCATTGACGGCCTGAGTGCTGATAGTCAACGTGCCATTACGCCCCAAAGCCTGGGTGGCGTTCATGATCAGGTTGATGAAAACCTGTTTGAGCTTGTTGGGGTCGGCCACCATGGGGGGCAGGTTGTCGTAGGATTCCTGAAGTTGGATGCTGCGGCGGTTCAACTCGAAACGCACCAGTCGCAGCACATCCCGCAGAACTTCGTTGAGGTCGGTTTCGCGCTTGCGGGTTTCCCCTGCCCGGCTGAAGGAAAGGAGCCCCCCGGTGAGGGTCTTGAGGCGGTCGACTTCGCTGTCGATGCGCTCCACCAACTCTTTTTGACTGGCTGGAAGCCCCTCCTCCCGTAGCAGCAGTTGCGTGGCATAGGCAATGACCGCCAGGGGATTGTTCACCTCGTGGGCGATTCCCGCCGAAAGCCGACCCACCTCGGCGAGCTTTTCCGATTGGATGGTCTGCTCCAGCAACTGCTTGAACTCGGTGATGTCCTCCACCAGCACCACCACCCCAGCCGGGCCATCGGCACCGACCAAGGGGGCCAGGCGCCGTTTCTGGAACCTGACCTCACCCTTGCGGTTGCGGTGGGTCAGGCGCAGCTTCTCCGGAACCCCCCGTTGCATCACCCGCCGCAGACGGGGCGCGAATCCTTCCTCTTCCAGACGGGGAAACAGGGAGAACAGGGGCTGCTGCAACGCCTCTCCTTCGGAAATTCCACTCATCTCCTCCATCTTGCGATTCCACGAGGTAATGCGGAACTCTTCGTCGACGGTGTAGATGCCGAGGTTGGCGCTTTGCAAGATGCGGCTGTTGAACTGGTGCAGTTCCCGATACCGGCTGGACATCCCCCGCAGGTTCTCCAATAGCCGGGCATTTTCTATGGCGATGGCCGCCTGGTTGGCGAGAATGACCAGGGGCGGAATATCCTCGGGGCCAAAGGCGTCGGCCTCGGGGCTCTCCACGTTGAAGACGCCGATCACCCGTTCCCGTGCCAACAAGGGGACGGCCAGTTCGCAGCGTGCCCCGGCAATACCAGGGACATAGTCGGGATGGAGGGTGACATCGGGGACCAGCAGCGGCTGGCCGGTCAGGGCCACTTTGCCCATGATGCCATGCCCCAGGGCAATTTCCCGTTCGGTATTGCAATCGCTGTAACCGAAGGATGCTGCCGTCACCAGCATCTGCCGCTGCACATCGAGCAGCCGGATGATGGCGTTCTCGAAATGAAACACCTCCCGAGCGATGCGCAGGATCCGGTGCAGCAGTGCATCGAGTTCAACGGTGGAGGCCAGTTCCTGACCGACATCGAGCAGTGCCTGGAGAAGTTTGTCGTAATGAGTTCCACCGCAGCTGAGCATGGAAGATCCTTTCCTGTGCAGATCATCCGTTACTGAAGGCACAAGCCATGCCAGCTGCCCAGCGCCTGGGATGGTGGGAAAAACCCATTGGAATTGCAGCGAAAATTCGCATTTCTCGAAGCCTATTGCCGATTTTTGCAACAATTTCGACCCAGACTTGCCCATAAACCCGGCAGCAGGGCGGGCCTCCGCCCAACAATTGGGCAGAGGGGACGGTCGCTGGAGCAACTTTGTCCTTGCCTGTGACGACGCATTTTTTTATACTGAGGCCGTATTTCAAGTTCTCTCTGCCCTGCAGGTGGGACAGAACGCCCAGGCGGAATGATAATTTTACGGGACTGCTTCAGGGGTGTGGTGAGCCGGCCCATGTCCTTAATGGGAAGCCTGAAGCACCTACAAGCGGGCCCACCTGTTGGTTCTCGCTCGGAGGCCCAACGTTCCACGGCAGAGGCGGAGAGGCTGACGACAAAAGGCAACGGAGAGTTCCGTTGCCTTTGTCTTTGTTCAAATCCGCCCGGAAACCATCGGCCGGGGCTGTTGGTTTGAGGACGCTGGCCTAGCGATAGGGCCATTCCTCGGCGTTGCGGTTCATCTCGGTACACTCGCGGTAGTCCCAGCAGCGGTTCTTCCCGTCGCTGGTGCGCACCACCACATGGTCGGTGGAACAGCTCATGACCAGACCTTCTTCGTGGCTGTTCTCATGAATCACGAAGGCATCCCGACCCTCGTTGCTTTCGTTGCAGACAAATTGGAAACGGTCTTTTTTCATAGTCACGGTTCCTTTCTCCCGGCCCAGCCTGGTTTCCGGATTTCGGTGCCATTCAGCCTTCCAACGCTTCCTGCCCCCATGACGGTGTGTGGAAACAGCCGCCGCCCGATGCCCGTGCCTGTGAAAATTATAGCATGCCCCCCAATCCCGGCGTCACCACCGGCCACAGCCACTCCAGCCCACCGCGGCGGGTTTCAGAAAGGATCTGCATGAGCGACCCAGCCACCTCGGACATCCAACGCATCCGGGTTGACGGCAAGGAAATCATCCTCGTCGGTACGGCCCATATTTCCCAGGAATCGGTCGACACGGTCGAGCGTATCATCACCGAAGAACGCCCCGATACCGTCTGTGTCGAACTTGACGGTCAACGCCTGCAGGCACTGCGGGACAAACACCGCTGGGAAGCTCTGAACCTCATCCAGGTCATCAAAACCGGCCAGGCCCCCTTCCTGCTGGCGAATCTGGCCCTGGCCGCCTACCAGAAACGCATGGGCCTGCAGACCGGCGTCAAGCCCGGAGCGGAACTTTCCGCGGCAGCGCGGACCGCCGAGAACCTGGGGATGCGGGTGGAACTGGTGGACCGGGAAATCCGCACCACCTTGCTGCGGGCCTGGCGCAAGACCGGGTTCTGGAAACGGATGCAACTGCTCAGCACTCTGATTGCCGGGATGTTCGAAACCCAGAAACTGGATGAAGCGGAGTTGGCCCGACTGCGCCAAAGCGATACCCTGTCGGCCATGCTTGACGAAATGTCAGGCATCCTCCCTTCGATCAAGACCATTCTGGTGGATGAGCGGGACCACTACATGGCCTACCACATCCGCCAGGCTCCTGGGGAGAAAGTTGTGGCCGTGGTCGGCGCTGCCCACTTGCCCGGCATCCTGCGGCGACTGCCCGAAGAGAACCTGGCCGAGGGGTTGCACGAACTCTCCCAGATTCCTCGCAAGCCCCGCTTTTCCAAGGCGGTCTCCTGGCTGATCCCAGGCCTGATCCTCCTGCTGTTCATCGGCGGGTTTTTCTTCGGCGACCGTCAGATGCTCACCGAAGCGGCCCTTGGCTACCTATTGGCGACCGGGCTGTTTTCGGCCCTTGGAACATCCCTCGCGTTGGGCCATCCCCTGACCATTGCGGCGGCCTTTTTCGCTGCGCCATTGACCATCTTGCATCCCGCCATCGGCATCGGCATGGTCACCGGGCCCGTTCAGGCCTATTTCGCCGCCCCCACGGTGCGCGACATGGAGCGGGTCAGCGATGACCTCGCCTGCTGGCGAGGCTGGTGGAGTAACCGCATGACCCGGGTGCTGCTGGTTTTCCTGTTCTCGAGCCTCGGCGCCATGTCCGGTGCCCTGTCCGGCGCCCTGCTGGCCTTCAACTGGCTGAAAAACCTGATCTGAATTCGACCCAAGTCAACGAGGAAGGCCCCCGTGCAGCGATTGCAAGGGGGCCTTCCTCGTTCGGGCGGGCTGTTTCTAACGGGGGGTAAGGGCAAATTCCAGGTCCAGATCCTGTTGGTAGTGGTCCTTGCGGAACTGCATGGTCCCATGCTGGTCCACCCAGGCAGTCCAGTAGAGGATATGTACCGGCAAACTGCGGGAAAGATCGGTGCGTTTTGGCCGGGTCAGTGCCATGGCCGCCGCGATCCGCTCGGGGGTCCAGCCTTCGGGCCCTAACAGGTATTGCGCCAATTCGAAGGGTTTCTGAATGCGGATGCAGCCGGAACTGAAGGTGCGGATGTTGTGGTCGAACAGATGAGGCTCGTTGGTGTCATGCAAATAGACGGCATAGGGGTTGGGGAACATGAACTTGACCCGGCCGAGGGGATTCCATGGGCCGGGCTTCATCCGCAGGAGACCAGGGAAATTACGGGCCGTCACCCGGCTCCAGTCGATACTGGCAGGATTCAAAGGGGCGTCGCCACGACTGCCATAAGGAATGATTTCGTAATGGTTGGCGGCGAGATAGCCCGGATTGGCTTTGATCTTGGGCAGTTTGTCCTCCCGCAGGATGGTGGGCGGCACCCCCCAGTAGGGAGCGAATTCCAAATAAGTCATGCGAGCGGTGAACAGGGGGGTTTTGCGGAACCGGGTACCGACGATGACTGGCATCTCCAGAACCACCTGGTCGTTTTCCACCACCTTGAGTTCGAACCCGGCGATATTGACCAGCAGATAACGCTCCCCAAGGCTTTTCGGCAGCCAGCGCCAGCGCTCGAGGCTCAGTTCAATCTGCCGCACCCGCTGCTGCGCTGTGGTATTGAGTTCCTCAAGGGTGCGGGGCCCCACCACGCCATCAACCGCGAGACCATGCCGGGCCTGAAATCGCCGCAGGGCCTGCTCCGTCTCGGGGTCATACAGGGTCGAGCCGGTTTTTCCGTTCCCCCCGGCGAAATCCCCTTCGCTAGCCAGCCGGGCACGCAACGTTGGCAGCCGGGGGTCGGTTTTACCCGGGCGCAGATTTTCCCCGGCTGGCAGCGGTTCCCAACCACCCAGCGCCGCCAGACGCCGATAATTGCCTAGAGCCTGGCGCAACCGCAGGTAATCTGGATGGGAAGGGATCAGGTCGCGCAGGACCGGCGCCAGCCGCTGGGACTCCAGGGCGTATTGCAGAAGTTTTCCGAGGTCGGCATCCCGGCCGGGAATGCGCCAGGTGGGATCGATGCGGGCAGGATTCACCTGGCCGCCTAGCAATTCCGAGGCGTAGGTGAAATAGGCCTGGGTCAGCAGCAGTTCGAATTGGGTCTGCCAGGGCTGGGGCAGGGTTTGCCCGAGGCGGCTTGGATCCCGCAGCAGGGGAAGATAGGTTTCCAGGGTGGCGAGCCGGTAGTGCTCAGGGCACAACCCCTCATCACTGGCGGACCGCAGCAATTCGAGCAGTTCGAACAATTGCGGCCCTGCGCCGCGGTCGGTCATCCAGGCCGGCTCGTAATCCCGTTGCTGGTAAAAGGCTCGAACCCGCTCATCGAGGAGGACAACGTCGCGTCCCAGCAAAAGCCGCACCGGAGCCTGCGCTGCGTCGCCGAGTAAATGCTGGAGGGATGAGCGCAGCCCTGAAATGGGAGGTTGGGCCGCCGCGGGGGAAGGGAATGGGATCAGGAGCCAGCTGGCAAGCAGGGACAACAGGAAAAAACGAAAAAACACCACAAATGATCTCCCGACGGTTCAGAGGTCCAAGCTCCCTCCATGATACATGAACCGGTCGGAAAATTCAGCCTGCCAGAAAGATAAATGCGGGCCCCACGGGGCCCGCAGCATTTGGTCGATGGATTTTTCAATCGGCTTTAGTCGATGTGTGCCGCAACCTGGAGCAATTCCTCCAAGCTCAGGTTCCTACCGACCACCGTTCCGAACCCCTCCCCCTGGCGACGATAAAAATCGAATGCGGGTCGGCGTTGGCCATCTGCATCAGGGCGATTGGCGACGGCCAGGATACCAGCCGCAGCCAGTTGCGGCTGGGCGCAGCCATTGGGGCAACCGGAAATAGCCCAGTCGAGCGCCTGGCCTGCAAGGCCGAGAACCTCCAGCACTTGCCGGGTCACCTCACGGGTGGGCGCCAGTCCGAGCCGGCACTCGTGACTGCCGGGGCAAACGCGGAAACGGACCCGCTGCGCCACCTGATCGCCGAGCAGACCTGAGTTGCCAAGAGCCTTCCGCAGGACTGCGGCCGCCGCCTGGTCTTGCGGATAAAAGGCCAGATTCTGATCCGCCGTCACCAGCAGATAGCCGCCTCCGTACCCTCCAGCCAACTCCGCCAGGTTCCGCAAATCCCGGCTGGGCAGTTCGCCGGCGAAAACCGGCACCTCGATCCTCGCTATGTCTTCACAGGGTCTGCAAAACACATGCTTGTCCACCGCTTCCTGCAGGGAACGGGCGCCCCCTTGCGGGCGGCGGGAGGCAATTTCCCCGCGAAAGGCCTCTTCCCCAAGTTGTGCCAACAGATGCTTGAGGCGCTTGCCGGCAACCCCCAGGTCCCGGTAAGTGGTAATGACCGCTTCGATGAGGGACAACAACTCAGCCTCGGGCACCCCTTTTTCCAACAGGATTGCCTCCCGGGGCTCCCGCCCCAACCCACCAGCCACCCAAACATCGTAGCAGGCGCCCTGCCCATCGCTTCCGGTAGCCACCACCGCCACATCCTGGATCAGATGACGTGCGCCCTGGTAGCCCCCCTCGACCGCAAGCTTGAATTTCTTCGGCAGGCCTTCAAAATGGGGATTACCGGTAAAATGTCGATGCAGGCGAGCCGCCAGCACCTGGGCCGCATCGAAGCCCGGGCCGGCGCTGCTGCTGCAACTGATCCCTCGGACCGCCCCCCCGCAGGCACCGCGGCTGGTCAGCCCCACCGCCGCGAGCATCCGCTGCACCTGCGCCAGCGATTCCGGCCGCAACCAGTGAATCTCGATGCTCCCCCGGGTGGTCAGGTGCAACTGGCCATTGGAGTACTGTTCGGAGATGTCGCAAACCTTGCGGGCCTGTTCTGCGGAGAGCACCCCGGCAGCAAGCTTGACCCGTTGCATCAGGTCGCCGGCTTCGTTCTGCCGGTAAATCCCCTCGATCCGTAACCGTTGATAATCAACGCTCATATTTCCCCACTTATTGTCGTTGTTATTCGTGAACAAATACCCCATTACTAAAATAAGTTCAACTGAAAGTTATTTAACAGCTGAAAAATCAACTTTAGACTCCTCTTCCGGTCTCCACCGACTGTTGCCCCAAGCTGGATTTTCTGCCATAGTCGACCCTTCTCTTCACCATCTAGGAGCCCCTGTGGACTGGAAAGCATTTTTCGACCGGCTCGGAATGAACGGGACGCGCTGGCAGTGGCGCATGTTGCGCTATGAACGGGATGTCAAGGCTCTGCTGCGGGGGGAGCAGGTCAGCAGCCTGCCCAGCCCGACACAACTGCTCATAGGAGTCAATGTCACCCTTTTCGCCCTGATGGTTCTGCATGGGGTCAGTCTAGGCATCGGCCTGAACGGGCTGTTGCGCCCCCCAACCCAGCTCCTGCTGGCCTGGGGAGGGCAACTCTGGCCGCTGGTGCTCAATTACGACCAGTGGTGGCGCTGCCTGAGCTATGCCTATACCCACGGCGGCATCATCCACCTCGGCTTCAACATGATGGTGCTCTACCAGGTCGGCCCGTTGCTGGAGAGCGAACTGGGCGGGGTGCGTTTTTTCGTCCTCTATACCCTGACCGCCCTGACCGCCACCCTCGCCGACCTGCTCTGGCACCCGGGTGTCCCGGTCGTGGGAGCGTCCGGGTCCTTGTTCGGCCTCATCGGTTTCGCCATCGCCTATTATCACCGCATGGGTCCACCGGGGCAGATGATCCGCAATTTCATGTTGCGCTGGGCGTTGTTCGCCTTCGTCTTCGGTCTGCTGGTCGGCGCAGACAACGCCGCCCATCTTGGTGGCGCCGTCGGCGGCGCGGTGCTGGGGGTCCTGCTCCCCCTCGGGATCAGGGGCCGGCGGGCCAGTGCCGGCGTGTTCAACCTGCTCGGGATGGCCTGTCTTGCCGCAACCGTCGGCTCCCTGGCGCTGATGCTGGTCAACCTGATCCTTGCCACCTGAGACAAAGGGATTTCCCATGGCCAAACCCAAAGCCCCGGTGACTCCCGCGGTACGCCTGTTACGCCAGCAGGGGGTGGAGTTCACCGACCATCTCTATGGTTACGAAGAAAAAGGGGGCACTGCAGTTTCCGCCAGGGAACTCGGCGTTGAGGAGCATTGCGTTATCAAAACCCTGGTCATGGAGGATGACCTGCAACAGCCCTTGCTTATCCTGATGCACGGCGACCGCCAGGTTTCCATCCGGGAGTTGGCCCGTCAGGCCGGGCGCAGAAGCATCCAGCCTTGCACCCCGGAGGTGGCCAATCGCCACACCGGCTACCTGGTCGGGGGCACCTCCCCCTTCGGCACCCGCAAGCCCCTGCCAGCCTTTTGCGAACGCACCATCCTGGACTGCGCGAAAATCTTCATCAACGGTGGCAAGCGCGGCTACCTGGTGGGGCTTGCCCCGACCGACCTGATCCGCGTGCTGCAACCGCAATTGGTCGAGGTGGCCATCTAGACCCGGCTCCGCCATCTGGCACTGCCGCCACTCTCGGTTATACTGTCAGCGGACCTTCGCACAGGAGCCGTCATGGAGCAGCAGGAACTCTGCCATCTGGCCGCCGAGGCCTTGCGGCGGGCGCGATTTTTAATTGTCACTGCGGGGGCCGGCATGGGGGTCGATTCCGGCCTGCCCGATTTTCGCGGCGACCAGGGGTTCTGGCAAGCCTACCCCATGTACCGTCACCTCGGCATCAGCTTTGTCGATGCCGCCAACCCGGAACATTTCGCCCGCGATCCCGCCTTCGGCTGGGGCTTTTACGGCCACCGCACCAACCTCTACCGAGCCACCGTCCCCCATCGCGGTTTTGCCCTGCTGCAGGAATGGGCGCGCAGGTTCGACCTCGACATCTTCGTTGTCACCTCCAATGTGGACGGCCAGTTCCAGAAAGCCGGGTTTGCCGAAGACCGCGTGGTCGAGGTGCACGGCTCCATCCACCATCTGCAATGTCAACGACCCTGCACTCAGGATATTTGGGATAACAGGGAAACAATCCCCGTGGACGAGCACACCATGCGGGCCCGCCATCTCCCCCGCTGCCCCCGCTGCAGCGACATCGCCCGCCCAAATATCCTGATGTTCGGCGATTTCAGCTGGATCGGCGACCGCAGCAATCGCCAGGAGCGACGGTTTCAGGCCTTTTTGTCCCAGCATGCCGGCGAGCCGGGGGTGGTGATAGAAATGGGAGCCGGTTCGACGATTCCGACCATCCGCTACCTGAGCGAGCGGCTCGGCCGGTCACCAGAGGTCCGGGTCGTCCGCATCAATCCCCGCGAACCCCAGATCGCGCCACCGCACCTGTCCCTGTCGACCGGCGCTCAAAGCGGCCTGGAAGCCATCGAGGAGGCCCTGGACAGGTCTTGAACCACCCGAGGTTCTGCCATGCGTCAAAGCGCGCTGCTGACCGACCTCTACCAACTGACCATGCTCGCGGGCTATTTCGACCGGGGGATGCACCAGTTTCCGGCGGTGTTCGACCTGTTTTTCCGCGAAGCCCCTTTCCGCGGCAACTATGCCATTTTCGCCGGCCTGCAACCGGCCTTGCAGCAACTGGAAACACTGCGCTTCACCCAGGATGAGTTGGCCTACCTCGAATCCCTGCGCCTATTTACCCCCCCATTTTTGCACTACCTCGCCGACTTCCGATTTCGGGGCGACATCACCGCCCCCCCGGAGGGAACAGTGGTCTTTCCCCACGAGCCCCTGGTCACGGTGGAAGCTCCCCTGGCCGAAGCGCAACTGGTGGAGACTCTCCTGCTCAATCTCATCAACTTTCAGACGCTGGTCGCCACCAAAGCCGCCCGCATCACTCAGGCCGCTGGGGATGCCGAAGTCATCGAATTCGGCCTGCGGCGTGCCCAGGGGCCGGACGGCGGGCTCAGCGTGGCCCGGGCTGCCTGCATCGGGGGTGTCCACAGCACCAGCAACGTCCTGGCCGGCATGACTCTCGGTATGCCTGTGCGAGGAACCCATGCCCATAGCTGGGTGATGGCCTTCGCCGATGAACTGACCGCCTTTCGAGCCTATGCCGAGGTGTTTCCTGACAGTTGCGTGTTGCTGGTCGACACCTACGACACCTTGGAATCCGGACTGCCCAATGCCTTGACCGTGGCCCGGGAACTTCGTGCCTGCGGCCACGAATTGCGGGGCATACGGCTCGATTCCGGAGACTTGGCCTATCTGAGCCGGCGGGCCCGGGACCTGTTCGACGCCAACGGTTTTCCGGAGGTGAAAATCGTCGCCTCCAACGAACTCGACGAACACTTGATTCACTCCATGCGCGCCGAGGGAGCCCGCATCGACATCTTCGGCGTCGGCACCCGTCTCGCCACTTGTGCCGGGTCCGGAGGAGGTGCCCTCGGCGGAGTTTACAAGCTGGTGCAACTGGGCGACCAACCGAAACTCAAAGTGACCAGCGATCTGGCCAAGGCCACCCTCCCCGGTCGCAAAAAGCTGCTGCGCACCATTGATCGGCAAGGAACTCTGGTCATGGACCTGCTCTGTCTCGAGGATGAAGAACCCAGGTCAGGCGATCAGGTTTTCGATCCGACCAACCCCTCGCGCTGCAAATCCCTCCCTCCAGATCTGCAATTCACTCGCCCCCACCGCGAAGTCATGCGTAAGGGCCAGTCCCAGTTCTCTGCCCCCGATCTGCCGGATTGCGCCAACCATTGCAGAGCTCAACTCGCCGCCCTGCCACCTGGGTCGCTGCGCCTGATGAACCCCCACCGCTACAAGGTCGCCATGAGCGACGGGCTGCATCGCCTGCGGCAGCAGCTCATCGCCGCCCTGCCCCATTGACCCGCTCCACCGCCAAGCTTCCGACAGTGTCCTCCCTGCCTCTCACCCGTGCCGGAATTTTTCCGAAAACATTTTCGTGACTAGTACCATAAACACCTGACTTACCTCAGAAATTTAACCCTTAAATCGTGTCAATTTTTTACTGTTGACAAAGTCGCCTTTTCCCCCAATAATCCTCCCGCATCTTTAAATTATTACCATCAACAAATTAACTATTACTTTATTTCCACTGGAATCGTACCAGCGGCCAAGGCTCCTTGGCGGCTGGCAAAGGACATTGGGCGAAAAACCGGGCGAGGGAGGTCGCCATTGCTGATCAGATGAAAGGGGGTGACCGCCTAACCTGCGGCATTATCTAGCTTGCGCTAATAAAAACCAAACCATTGACCTGCACCGGAGGAACCCACCAAATGAAGAAGACCTGGATTCGTAATGCGCTGCTCACCTGCCTTGGCCTCAGTCTCACCGTTCTCAGTGCCTGGGGTGCCGTCCCGCCCCCCCCCGTCAATCAGAACATCGGGATCCGCGATGCCGTGACCGATTTCAGCGGCCAGACCCAGACGGTCAACCGGGCATTCTGCGCCCAATGCCACCCAGGCAGCCTGGTGACCCGCCACCACAACCTGATCGCCACAAAAAATCTCGACTGCCTTTTCTGCCACACCCTTGCCCCCGGGGGCGGCGGGTTCCAGTTCGCAGATTTCCGCGAGTGCACCAGCTGCCACAAGACCTCCCCTCACCACACCGCGGCCGCAGCCCAGGCCCGCAACTGCCAGGCCTGCCACGGCACCCTGGTTGACAATTTCAATGACGGCCACGTCATCCCGACCTACCCGATTTCCTCCGTCACCCCCCGGCCCGGTGGCGTCCAACTGCAACCCAACCGGTTTGCCGGCGGCTGCAAGGCCTGCCACCGCGGCGACGCCACCCTGGGTCTGGCGGAAAACAGCATGACCCACCACGGCATCGGCATCGGCATCCCCGAAGCCCAGGGCGGGTCCGGCGGCCAGTGCACCTGGTGCCACAGCGGCAGCCAGGCTGAACCGACCACCTTCAGCAACATCCGGAAGTGCCAAGAGTGCCACGGCATCAAATCGCTGCATAACATTCAGCCGGACACTCCGGCTCCCGCCAACCTCGGCACCGTCGTGCCCGGCGCCGGGAGGGTGGCTGCCGCGGAGATCGTGGCCAGCG
>CAZYXS010000034.1:0-25181 GCA_964650955.1 uncultured Desulfuromonadales bacterium
TGACCCGCGCCAGGGACTGGGCCGGGTCGGCGGCGTAGCGCAGGGTCACCAGCAGATTCAGCGACAAGGTCAGCTCGCGGTTGAGGTAAAGCTCCGGAGCGTCGAGAGGGTCGGCCCCTTTGGCCGGAGTGCGGCGGCCGGGCCGCCCGGCAGCATCGGTTTTCATCACAGGGTCCTCGTTGGGGGCAGGTCCGGCGGCGGCCGGAGCATCCCTGCCATTGTACCCGATTTCCCGCGTTTCGCTCGGCTTCATCCTCTCTCCTCCTGGCCGGTTTTTCTCCCGAAGGACGATACCCGGGAAGGGGGGGATGCGCACCCGACAGGCCGGGGCGAAAAACGCTTCGACAAGCAGGTGCGCAAGCTCCTTGGCGGCCTCGAACGGCGGCCAGGCCAAGGGGGATCTCTTCGCCGCGGCTTTCGCTTGTCACATGGAGTTTGTCGAATCAGCCGCCGGGTGGGGGAAAAGCGGGCGGGGGCACCCAGGTCTCTACCGGCAATGCGTCTCCTGGAAAAAGCCGGCAAACCAGTTCTCAACCGATAATTCCGCGGATTCCGTCGGCGATGAACTGAATGGCCAGAGCCGCCAGGATGACCCCGAGCAGGCGCTGCAGGATGTCGTCGCCGGTCTTGCCGATGACCTTTTTCAGGTAGCGGGCCGACAGCAGGGTGGCCAGGGTGAGCAGGTAGATGAGGAGCACGGCGGGCACCAGGGAGAGGAGCGCCACCTGCCCCTCGACCTGGGAGAACAGCAGGATGGTCAGGGTCAGGCAGCCGGGCCCGGCGATCAGCGGAATCGACATGGGGAATACGGAAATATCGAGGGTATAGCCCGACTTGCCGTAACCGACCCCCCCCTGCCTGGTGATCATGTTGAAGGCGGTGTAGAAAAGCAGCAGCCCGCCGCTGACCCGCAAGGCGTCGATGGTGATGCCGAGGCGGGTCAGCAGGGCCTCGCCGCAAAAACCAAACAGCAGGACGATGGCGATGGAGATAACCGTCGCACGGGTCGCCATGCGGATCGCGTAACGGCGGTCCTCCCCCTCGGAGAGGCCGTGAAAGATGATGGCCGCCCCGATGGGGTCGATGATGACGAAATAGGATGTCAGCGCGTGGAGGAAGGTTTCCAACTGCATGTTGATTATCCCTTCGCCTTTAAGGTAAAAACTTAAAGCCCCGCAGGAGATGGCATCCTGCGGGGCTAAATGTTTCTGGAGCGGGAAACGGGATTCGAACCCGCGACTTCAACCTTGGCAAGGTTGCACTCTACCACTGAGTTATTCCCGCATATTGTACACCGCCGGAGGGCGGCGAGGAGCGTATTAATAGCAAAAGCCAGCGGCCAAGTCAACACCGGAAATGGGAAAAAAGCCCCGGTTGCCTCAGCGCCGCTGGCCGCGGAAGCGCTTGAGCCATTCCTGGAATTCGGCCTCCTCGTGCTCGAGTTCGAAGGCGTTGATCAGCCCTCGCCGCAGAGCCAAGGCGACGGCGCGGTTGCGCAGGTTGAGGCCGTCGCCGACCTTGTCGCTGTGGAACTGCTCCTGGTCGAGACCGAGCTTGTTGTAGAGGGAGTTGAGGCGGCTCTGCACCCCCCGCCGGGAGAGGTAGCGGCGTTGGGCGATGAGGTTGTCGGTGAGCCCGAGGGAAATGTCGACCAGGGCCTCGTACTCGATGTCGGAGAGGGCGGTCTGGCTATGGCCGGCGCGCCCCTGCACCTTGCGCACCTCGGGATCGATCCAGCACTGCTCGTCGAGCAGCACGGTGGAGATGGCCGAGGCGATGCGCTCGCGGGTGTTGGACTTGAGAATGTAGCCGTAAACCGTCTCCGGCGGCACGATGCGGGCCAGGGAACGGACGTACATTTCGTCCTTGTACTGGCTCCAGAAGACGATGCGCGCGGCGGGTTTCTCCTGCCAGAGGCTGCGGGCGAACTCGATGCCGTTGAGCTCCGGCATCTGGATGTCGCTGATCACCAGCGGGCAATCCTCGGCCCGAGCCAGTTCCAGGGCCACCTTGCCGTTGTGGGCCCGCACCAGCTGGCAGGGGGGGTCCCAACCGCGGAGCAGTTGCTCGAGAAATTCGAAATCTTTGGGATTGTCTTCGGCAATCAGGATTTTCAGCGCGGCCACCTTGATCACTCCTCCGTGTGTGCGTGCTGTTGCAGGGGCAGAATCAGTTCAAAGCGGGTGCCGGAGCTGAAGCGGGAAGCACTCCAGTCGACCTTGGCGCCGATAGTCCGGGCCCGCTCGCGGATGTTGTGCAGGCCCCGGCCACCGGAGCGGGCCGGCAGCTGGATGCCGCGGCCGTTGTCCTCCACCACCAGCACCAGGTCGCTGTTGCGGCAGTCGAGGTTGACCTCGAAGCGGGTCGCCTCGGCATGCTTGAGCACATTGTGCACCGCCTCCACGGCGATGCGGTAGGCGGTGAGGCGCTGCAAACGGCTCAGATTGACGGTTTCGGCCGCCTCCGAGGCAAAGAAATGGTACTCGGGAAGCGCCACTTTGTCGAGCAGCCGTTCCAGGTGCGACTGCAGGGCGGCACTCAGGCCCAGGATGTCGAGGGCGTGGGGATGGAGGTCGTCCATGACCTCCCGCAGGTTGGACATGGTACGCTGCAGATCCTCCTCCAGGCGCCTGGCCGCCGGCCGGCAAGGCTCTTCGGCGGCCAGGGTCTGGATGCCGCGCAATATCGAGGAGAGGTCGGAAAGGGTCTGGTCGTGCAGGTCCATGGCAATGCGCCGCCGCTCCTCCTCCGCCCCTTCCAGCAGCTTTTCGGTGCCGACCACCTTGATCAGCCGCTCGGTCATGCGGTTGATGGAAACCGCCAGGTCATCAAGTTCATCCCGCACCTTGTCCGGTGCCGGCGGCGGCGTGAGCTCGCCGCGGGCGATGCGCCCGGCACTGTCGGAGAGGTGCTGGATCCGCCGCAGCAGGTTGCGGCCGAAGGCCAGGGAGAGCAGGATGCCGAAGAGAATCGAGGCGCCGAGCACCACGATGGAAACCAGGGTGGTGCGGGCCACCAGGGCGTCGATGTCGTCGGTATGGGTATCCCGCAGCCGCTCGCGCTGTTTCTGCACCAGGTCGGAGAGGGTGATGAGCTGCGGCCGGATCAGGGCGATGCCCGAAAGGTAGCGTTCGGGATCGAAGCCCCGCACCGGGTTGAGATCGTCCACCGACTGCTGCAACAGGGTGCGGGTGCCTTCGGGCAGGGGCATCAGCCCCAGGATCCGCTCCACCGCGCCACTGAGGCTGGCGTGGAGTCCGGCCATGTCCTCCAGTTCGCGCAGGTCGACCTCGCCGCCTCCCCCCAGGCGCAGGGTCAGGCGGTACATGCGCTGGGTCGCCAGATCGACTTCGGCCAGGGCGATAAGGGTGGTCCCCAGATCCCGCTGTTCCTGACGCTTCACCGACAGGTCCCAGTAGGTGTACTGGAGAAAGGCCAGCAGCAGGGTCATCAGGAGCAGGACCGCGGCCGGCGCGAGGATGATCTGTTGTTTCAGGGCAAGGCGCATCCGCGCAATCTAACACAGCTTATCGGCAAAGGCACTGTGCATTTGCACATCCACAATGGGGCTTTGCTCAGAGTGGACCGGCGAAGGCGGCAGCGGCTTCCGCCGCCAGCAATTGCGGGGTGCCGGCGTAGCGGGGGGAGTGGTGAAACAGCAGCAGCCGGGCAGCCCCGGCCCGGCGAGCGAGGTTGCCGGCCAGGTGGGCGGTGAGGTGGTTACGGTCGCGGGCCCGCGCAAAGTCGGCCTGGGCGAAGGTCGCCTCGATGGCCAGCAGGTGGGCGTCCCGGGCCAGCGCCACGATGGCCTCCAGGTTGGCGGCACTGGGGCTGGCATCGGTGACGTAGCACAGCTTCATCCCCCGCTCGCAATGGGCGATGGCGGCGGCCAGCTCAGCCAGGGGCCAATCCCGCTCCCCACCCGCCGCCAGGGGGACGCCAATATTGCGATCGCCGGCTGCGCCGGCCCGCAAAGCATCCTTGAAGCGGGTCAGCCAGAGCCCGGGGGCGAGCCCGAGGGCCAGCAGGGCCTCCTTGTGGATCGCCACGTGCAGCGGTTCCTCCAGACAGAAGGCCAGGGAGAGGATGTTGCCATGCTCCAGGGGGACCGCCCGCACCCGGTAGCCGGGGCGCTCGAGGAGCAGCCCACCGGGGCAGGGGGCGGGCTCCAGCTCCTCGGGCTGGAAGCCGGTGCGGGCCGCGAAGCGCACCTGCCGCCCCGCCACTTCCCCCCACTCCCGCACCCGCAGCACGCAGGGGTAGCCCTCCAGCAGGTTCCAGGTGGTGCCGGCGAGGCGGTGGCCGAGCTGCGCGGCGATTCCCGGCGGCCCGCACAGCAGCAGTTCCCGCGGTTCGTAGAGGAAGCTGCGCAGCAGGCCGTCGAAGCCGGCGATATGGTCGATGTGGGCATGGGAGAGAAACACGGCCCGCAGTTTGAGCCGCTCCCGGTGCCCGAGGGGGTGGAGGTCGCCGCAGTCGAACAGCAACGCCTCCCCCCGGTGGGCGACGCGCACATACAGCGCCGCATCTCCCCAAGGACCGTTGACCAGGCGGGGGTAGAAAACCGAACGCATGGCTACTTGGAGCGGCGCAGCCGGCGCAGGGCGGCGTCGGCCAGTTCCATGATGCCGCCCAGGGTCTTGCGGTAGAAGCGGCGGATCGGGATGTCGTTGACGGTGATCTGGTCGCCGTCGCGCCCCAGCAGCATCTTCGCCCCCGGCGTCAGTGCCGCCAGGGTATCCCGGGCCGCCGGGTCGACGGCGATCAGGAAGCGATAGCTCTCCTTCTCCACCTCGGTGGAAAAAAGCAGCAGGGTGTTGAGGGGCTCGCCGGTCTTGAAGTGATGGCGGGTGGTCTGGGCCACCAGCCGGGCACTCACCTGGGCCTTGCCGTCAAAGAGGCTGGCCAGAGTCACCTGGGCCGGCTTCAGCCGGGAGAGGACCGGCAGCCCGCTCGGCCGGTAGGGGACCGGGTTGCGGGCGGCATGGTGGTCGGCCTGCTCCAGCAGCACCACCACGTTGTTGTTGATCGGCCCGCCGATGGAATGGGAGAGCCCGGCCTGGAAACGGCCGGAGAGAATCAACTGGTGGTTCTCCACGATCTGGATCATGCCGGTGGCCCCGAGGGGATGGCCGCGCCCCTTGAGGCCACCGGTGAGGTTGGTGGGAAAACGACCGTTTTCCCCGGTCAGGTCCTCGTCCAGCAGTCCGTCAAGCAGCCGCGCCCGCGGCACCACCCCGAGGTCGACCAGATTGATGGGGCCGAAACCGTTGAAGGGGTCGTGCATGTTGATATGGATCTTGCCGGCCAGCGCCTGCAGGTCGGGCAGCCCGGCCATGCCGAGGGCGTACTGCAGGGCGATGCGGGTGGCCGGGAAGGTGGTGAAGGTGCGGCGGTCGGCGATGGTGGGGATGTCGGTCCCCGAGCCGACCCCGGCCACCAATACCGGTTGGGGATCGGCGCTGAGCAGGCAGGCGGCGATGCCGTCGGACATGGGGCAGAAATCGTGGTAGCGCAGCGGGTCGTAGTAGAGGTAGTTGGCGCCGCTCTCGATTTCGGCGAAATAGCGCTCCACCGGAATCTCCTCGGCCAGATGGGCCATGGGGTTGCGGGCGGCGAAGCGCTGCGCCCGCTCGGTCCAGCGGGCGCTGTAGCGGCTCCACTGCTCGGGGCTGAGCTTGAACTCGGCTATCAGCGCCTGCGCCACCAGGGCGCCGCAGGCCGGCATGGTCAGGCCGAACTCGGCCTCCTCCTGATCGATGACCCCGGCGACGATGCGGGTCGCCTCGGTGGTGGAGGCGTCGCTCATTTTCTGAATGCCGATGGCCAGCACCTGGTCGTAACGGCCGGAGGCGACCTCCATGTAGGCCGCCTCGAAAGCGCTGGCACCGCTGGATGAGGCGGTATCCACCAGCAGCGACTTCACCCCGCTGATCCCCAGCACCCCGGCGGCCTTGGCGGCCAGGTTGTCGACCTTGGAAAAGGCGAAAGGGTTCTGGCTGCCGACGATGACACACTCGATGCGGTTGCGGGGCACCGGGGCGCGGTCGAGCATCTCCTGCAGCGCCTCGATCATCTGGAAAAAGGAGCGCTTCTCCCGGTGGCGGCCATCGTAGCGGCCCACCGGCAGCATGATGGAATCGGCGATGTAGACCGGGCGGGGACGAAAGGCTTGACTCATGAAAATCTCCAATGCGCAAGTAATGGGCTGGCCAGGCAGGCAATGCTGGCTCTTAGTTTAACCAAACCAGCGCCGTTTGCACACCGCGCTGCAGGCGGCCAGCCAAAAGCGACGGGCCCCGGGGAGTTGCTCCCCGGGGCCCGCGGTCTTTCAACAGGGGCAGGCTGGCTTCAACCCGCCTTGATGGTGGTGTAGAGCAGCGACTCCCCCCGCTGCAGCAGCAGCCGCAGCACCTGGCCGGGCTTGAGCCCCTTGATCGCCTGGGCGTAGGCGGCGGCATTGGCGATCTCCTTGCCGTTGACCTCGAGAACCAGGTCGCCGAGGCGGATGTTGGCGTCGGCGGCCGGTCCGGCGGGTTCCACCGCCGTGACCACCGCTCCCTTGCCGGCGCTGATTCCCAGGCTGCGGGCCACCTCGGGGGTCAAGTCGGTCACCGCCATGCCCAGGCTGCTGCCGCTGCCGGCGGCTGCGGCCTTGCCCTGTTCCCCTTCGACCAGCTTGCCGATCTTCACCCCCAGGGTGCGGCTCTTGCCGTCGCGGAACACCTCGAAACGGACGGCACTGTCCACCGGCAGGGCCGCCACCAGCCGCGGCAGATCGGTCATCTCCGCCACCGGCTTGCCGTCCACCGCCAGGATGATATCCCCCCGCTGGAATCCGGCCGTTTCCGCCGGAGAGCCCTTGATCACCTCGGTCACCAGGGCGCCGCGGGGCTTGTCGAGGCCGAAGGAGGCGGCCAGTTCCTCCGTCACCGGCTGCACCGAGACCCCCAGCCAGCCGCGGGTGACATGGCCGACCTCCCGCAGTTGCGGGATGATCGCCTGGGCGGCGTTGACCGGGGTGGCGAAGCCGATCCCCTGGCCGTTGGCGATGATGGCGGTGTTGATGCCGATCACCTCGCCGGCGAGGTTGAACAGCGGCCCCCCCGAATTGCCCGGGTTGATGGAGGCGTCGGTCTGGATGAAATCGTCATAGGGGCCGGCGCCGATCACCCGCCCCTTGGCCGAGACGATGCCCACGGTCACCGTCTGCTCCAGCCCGAAGGGGTTGCCGATGGCCATCACCCACTCGCCGACCTGCAGCTTGCCGCTGTCCCCCAGTTTGGCCACCGGCAGGCGCTCGCCCGTGTCGATCTTGAGCAGGGCGAGATCGAGCTTGGCGTCCCCCCCCTTGATCTTGGCGGCGAAGCTGCGCCCGTCGGCCAGCTTGACCTTGATCTCGTCGGCACCGTCCACCACGTGGTTGTTGGTCAGGATGTAACCGTCAGCGGAAATGATAAATCCAGAGCCGAGGGAGCGTTCATTGCGGGGGACGTTGGGCTGCCCCTGGAAAAAGCGTTCGAAGAACTCCTCGAAGGGATCCATCTGCGGCCCCCGGGGACCTGGGAGCATGGGACGGCGAGGTTTGGCGCTCTTGGTGGTGCTGATGTTGACTACCGCCGGTTTCAGAGCCTTGGCCAAAGCGACGAAATCCGGGGGCGGGGCCACCGCGCCGGCCCCGGCCGGCAGGACCAGGCCCAGGCAGCAGACGGCGAGCAATAGCAGTCGTTTCATGGACATCTCCTCGGAAAATGCGGGGTTCGGCAGAAAAAGTAATCCCCGTCCCTCCCCTTGTCAATAGCAGCCGGCCCGAAAGCGCCGCGCGCCCCGCCGTCATGGGACGGGGGGCGCGCTGGGTTCGATCCGGGGAAGGCGGCAGGATTCAGGGGCCGGTGGAATTTTGGCTGTCTTTGAGTTTTCTGGTTTTCTGCGGGCCGGTGACCGGCAGGTAAACGGTGAAAATACTCCCCTGGCCGGGGTTGGAAGTGACGCGGATTCTGCCGTCGTGAACCTCGACGATCCACTTCACGATCGCCAGCCCCAGGCCGGTGCCGCCGTCCTCGCGGTTGCGTGCCTTGTCGATGCGGTAGAAGCGGGAGAAGATGTGGGGCAGATGCTCCGGGGGGATGCCGATGCCAGAATCCCGCACCGTGACTACCGCCTGGCCGTCGTCCATGGCCAGGGAGACCACCACCTTCCCCTGGGCCGGGGTGTACTTGATGGCGTTGGAGATCAGGTTGAGGAACATCTGCCGCAGGCGCAGTTCGTCGCCGCGAATACGGATCTCCTCGGCGACGTCGAGCTGCAGGCTGACATCCATCTGCTTCGCCTCCCCCAGGGTACTCCCCTGCAGGTAGAGCTCCTGCACCAGGTCGCTGAGGCTGAACTCCTTCATCTCCAGGGGCATCTCCCCAGCCTCGCTCTTGGCCAGGGTCAAAAGATCGTCGATGATGCGGCCCATGCGGTCGATCTCGTCGAGGTTCGACTCCAGCGCGCTGCGCATCTCCTCCGCGTCCTTGCCCCAGCGCAGGGCCACCTCGGTCTCGCCGCGGATGATGGTCAGGGGGGTGCGCAGCTCATGGGAGGCGTCGCCGGAGAACTGTTTGATCTTGCGGAAGGAATCTTCCAGGCGGGCGAGCATGTCGTTGAAGGTTTCGGCCAGTTGGGCGATCTCGTCATGCCCCCGCGCCACCGGCAGGCGCTGGGAGAGACTTTCGGCGTTGATTTTGCGCACCGCCCGGGTAATACGGGCCACCGGCGAGAGGGCCCAGCCCACCAGCAGCCAACCTGCCACCACCAGCGCCACCAGCACCAGCGGGCCGAAGAACAGGAAGGTTCCGCGCAACTCGGCCAGGGTCTGCTCCACCGGCCCCAAGCTCTGGGCAGCCTGCAGCAGGTGGGTCAGGCGACCCTCTTCGTAAACCGGGTGGGTGTGGATGCGCAGGGGAAATTCGCGCAGGGTTTTGTCGCTTTCGGTGAAACCCCGCCCCTTGGCCGCTGCCTTGCGGGCCTCGGAACTCAGGGGCAGACGGAAACCCCGCAGGTTGCTGCTAAGGCATTCCACCGTCCCCTCGGCATTGAGGATCTGCACATACTCGCCCCAGTTCTGCTCCCGCAGGAAATTCTCCAGCAGGGCGCATTGCCGCTGCAGATCCGGTTCCACCGCGTGGTCCAGGTGATGGCGGGCGGTTTCCTGCGCCACCTCCGCCAGCCGGGTATCGATGTGGCCAAGGAGGCTCTTCGACAGGCTGCCGTGCCAGTAAAAACCACTGGCCGTCAAGACGACGGCCAGGGCGATGGCAAACAAGAGCGTCAGCCGGAAGCGGATGGTGCGGAAAAACACCGACTACTCCTCCTTGAGGACGTACCCGACCCCGCGCACGGTATGAATCAGCTTGCGCTCGAAATCGCGGTCGATCTTCTTGCGCAGGTAGTTGACGTAGACGTCGATAATGTTGGTGAAGGAGTCGAAGGAGTAATCCCAGACATGCTCCGCGATCATGGTGCGGGTCAGGATCTGGTTGGGATTGCGCATGAAATACTCCAGCAGGGCGTATTCCTTGGCGGTCAGATCGATCTCCTTGTTGCTGCGCCAGACCTTGTGCGCCACCGGGTCGAGGCGCAGGTCGGCGAAATGGATCTCGGCGCCGCGGTCCTTGGTTCCGCGCCGCAACAGGGCCCGCACCCGCGCCAGCAGTTCTGCAAAGGCAAAGGGTTTGGTCAGGTAATCGTCGCTGCCCGAATCGAGGCCGGCCACGATGGCATCCACACCGTCCTTGGCGGTGAGGCAGAGCACCGGCGTCTGGATGCCGAGCTCCCGCAATTCCTTGACGACCGTCAGGCCGTCCTTTTTCGGCAGCATGATGTCCATCAGGATCAGGTCGAATTGACCATTCTGGCCCAGGGCCAGCCCCTCCTCGCCGTCATGGGCCAACTCGACTTCGAAACTTTCCTCCTCGAGCCCCCGCTTGATGAAACTTGCAACCTTTTTTTCGTCCTCGACGACCAGAATGCGCATATCCGTAGCTCCTTTGATGGGATGGGTCCAAACCGACTGCACCCGCCCGCAGGCGGGGAAATGGGAGGAACACCTGGTTATTTCAGATTCAGCTTGACCAGAACTTCGTTGGCGGTCTCCTCCACCGCCTTGCCGGTGACATTGACGATGACCCAGCGGTTGCGGCGGAACAGGGTGCGCGCCTCCTTGAGCTCCTGCATGATCTGTTCGTAATCGGCATAAGCCGTGCGCGGATCCTGCCCAAGGTTGCGCAGCCGGGCAGCCCGCATCTCCACCAGGCGGTCCGCGTCGATGATCAGCCCCGCCACCCGCGCCGGGTCCACCGCCAGCAGTTCGGCCGGCGGCTCGATCCCCTTGACCAGGGGGATGTTGGCCACCTTCCAGCCCCGATGGGCCAGGTAGATGGACAACGGGGTCTTGCTGGTGCGGGAGACTCCCACCAGCACAATGTCGGCCTTGGCCAGGTTGCGCACCTCCTGGCCGTCATCGTGCTTGACGGTGAATTCCACTGCCTCGATGCGGCGGAAGTATTCGTCGTCCACCCCGTGCAACAACCCCGGCAGTTCCCGCGGGGAGAGCCCGAAAAAGGCCGACAGTTTCATCAGCAGCGGCGTGAGCAGGTCCAGACAGGGCAGGCCGAGGGCATCGCACTCGTCGTGCACCAGTTGCGCCAGTTCGCGGTTGACGATGGTATAAACCACCAGCCCCCGCTGACTCAGGGCGACATCCAGTGCCTCGTAGACCTGGTTCTTGGAGCGCACGTTGCTGATCCGGCTGATCCGCACATTGTGCCGGCCAAACTGGGTCAGGGCCGCCAGCAACATCTTTTCGGCCGTTTCTCCGGTGGCGTCGGACAACAGAAACACCGGCTGGTTACCGGTCATGCCACCCCCTCATGAAAATGACATTAGGATTGTACCAGTTCCAATTTTTCGCGCAAGAGCTAATGAACAAAATTTTTTTCCTGCGACACCTTGGCGCGCTCTTTATACCACAGCTGGTATTTTGCTCATTAGAGATACCGGCCGATTAAGAGCAGACAATGCGAAGACTGTCAAGGTTTTTATTGCGCTAAGTTGAACATCTCTGCTACACAGGGACCATGAATACGACCTGGATTGAATTGCATCTCGAGTTGCCGGCCCAGGCCATTGACCTGGTCGGCCACGAACTGACGGAACTCGGCTGCGAGGGGATGACGGTGGAGGAGCGCCAACTCGACACCTTCGTCCCCCCGGACCCCCACGAGGAACCGGCTCCCGGCATCCACCGCATCAAGGCCTATTTCCCCCCCGGCGAGGGGCTCGATGACCTGGTTGCCCAGGTGCGGGAGCGCCTGACCTGGCTCGAGCCCATGGTGCCCGGCCTGGCCACGGCACCCTTGTCGGCCTTCCCGGTCGGGCAGGAGGACTGGGCGGAGAACTGGAAGCAGCACTTCCCGGCGGTACGCATCGGCAAACACCTGGTGATCCGGCCGAGTTGGGAGGAATTCCCGGCCGGCCCGGACGATGCCGTCCTGACCCTCGACCCCGGCATGGCTTTCGGCACCGGCACCCACGGCACCACCCGCCTCTGCCTCGAGGCCATCGCGGCCCGCTACGAGGATCAGCCCGGACCGCAGCGGGTCCTGGACGTGGGCACCGGCTCGGGCATCCTCGCCATGGCCGCCGCCGCCCTCGGCGCGACCCGGGTGCTGGCCTGCGACATCGATGAGCAGTCCTGCCGCACCGCCGCGGAGAACGTGGCCATTAATTACCTGCAACCGCGGGTAGAGGTCACCGGCGACCCTCTCGAGGAGCTTGAGGGGGCCTTCGACCTGGTGGTGGCCAACATCCTGGCGGAAGAGAACGTGCGCCTGGCCGAAGAGTTGGTGGGACGGGTCAAGCCAGGGGGGTGGCTGGTGTTGTCCGGCATTCTCCAGCAACGGGAGGATTTCGTTATCCAGGGCTTCGCCCCCTTCGACCTGCAGGGTCCCGCCGTGACCCGGCGCGAGGATTGGAGTTGCCTGACCTACCGAAAATTGACGTAGATGCGTCGGTTTTTTGTCCCCCCCCGGAGCCTGGAGGTCGATCCCGTCATCCTAGGCGGCGACACCCTCCACCACATGACCAGCGTCCTGCGCTTGGCGGTGGGGGATGAGGTGCTGCTCCTCGACGGGACCGGAAACCTCTGTCATTGCCGCATGATCCGCCTCGACCGCAAGGTCGGCGCCGCCCAGGTGCTGCGCCGCTGGCAGGAAACCGAGGCCGCCTTTCCCGTCCAATTGCTGCAGTCCCTCCCCAAGGGGGACAAAATGGAACTGATCTTGCAAAAAGGGACGGAACTGGGCATCACCAGCTTCGTCCCGGTAGTGGCCGGCCGCAGCACCCCAAAACCGGTGGCGCAGCGGGAGGACTCCCGCCAACTCCGCTGGCTGCGGATCATCATGGAAGCCGCCCGCCAGTGCCGCCGCCCCCGGTTGCCCGACCTGGCGGCAACCATGCCGCTGGCCCAGGCTTTGGCCGAGTGCAGTGCGCAGCTGCGGTTGATCCCCTGGGAGGAAGAGAGTCGGCCCCTGGCCAGCGCCCTGCCGCCCCAGCGACCCTCCGGAGCAGCGGTCCTGATCGGTCCGGAAGGTGGGTTCAGTGCCGAAGAGGCCCGCCTCGCCGTGGCGGCCGGCTTCATCCCGGTCGGTCTCGGCCCGCGGATTCTGCGCAGCGAAACCGCCGGCTTCGCCGTCGCCACCATCTTGCAGCATCATTACGGGGATCTCGGCGCTGCCGCCGGGCCGACCCCGGATCCGCCTCAAGGAGAGGTTCCATGAAATGTCCGAAATGTGGCTACACAAGCTTCGATTACCTTGACATCTGCAAGAAATGCAGCCACGGCCTGTCGGAGTTCAAGAGCAAGTACGGCCTGCGCAGCCTGCTGTTTCCCAACCGCCAGCACCAGCGGACCGCCCCGCCCGGCGGCGGTTCCGCGGCGCCGGCGATGGCCGTGGCCGCCGTGGCCGCAACAGCCGCTGCCGCGCCGGCCCCGGCCACCTCTGACAGCCTGGATTTCGGCCACGACTTCATGAGTGACGGTCCCGCCCAAAAGACGACCGCCCCGGTGAAGGCACCGGCCCCGGCCACCGACCACTTCGATTTCGACGCCGACTGGAACGAATCGCCCCCTCCGGCAACGGCTGCTCCGGTCGCATCGGCCAAGGCCGACAGCTTCGACTTCGATGCCGACTGGAGCGAGTCACCGCCTGCGGCTCCCGCAGCCCCGGTGGCACCGACCCAAGCGGACAGCTTCGACTTCGATGCCGACTGGAGCGATAACGGCGCCGCAGCGCCCAGCACCGGCGGCGCCGAAGAAGATACCTTCGATTTCCAGGCCGACACCCCGGAACCGATGGCCACCGCCATTGTCGGCGAAGAGAACCTGGACCTCGACCTCGGCACCGAGGAGCCCCTCCTGGAGGTGGCGACGGAGGAACCCGACCTCGCCTTCAACCCCGCCTGGGATGAAGAGCCGGCCCCAACGGCGGAGCCCCAGGCCGCCGCGGGCCTGGAGGATTTCACCGCCGACAGTTTCCAGTTTGCCGCGGAGCCCCAGGACGACGGCCTGAGCTTCGACGACGAATTCGATTTCAGCGACGATGAGTTGCCCGATCTGCTCGCGACTGACAGTCAGAGCAAACCCTCCAGCAAGAAACCGGGCGCCCAGGAGGGCCCGGCCGACCCTTTTGAACAGCGGGAGTCGGCCCAAGCCGGGCCGGCTCCCGCTGTGACCGCCCCGGAAACCCTGGCGGCCGGCGAATCCCCGGCAGCCAAAATCGACGAGCCACCCCTGGCTGCAGAGATGACAGTTGCCTCCGCTGATCCAGTGGAAGACGTCCCTCCGCCGCACCCCATCAGCGAGCCCAACTTCGGCGCTCCCGCTGCTCTCGAGGCCGATGCCGAGTTGCCACTGGAATTGCCTGAGGAGGAGTTGTCGGAAGAGGCCCTGGCCGCGGCGCCCCTGGCACCTCCTGCTGGCGCCGCCGGCACCCCTTTCTTTCGCATGGGCGCCAGCGCCCTCGATATTTTGCTGCTGGCGCTGGTCTTTGCCCTGTTTCTGGCCGCGGGCAAGCTCGCCCTCTTCCCCGCCGACCAGGCCGTGGCCCCGCTCCCCCTTGCGGCCATGGCGGACCTGGCCATCCCCTATTTCCTGATTCTCTTCGCCCTCTGCTTCGGCTATTTCACCCTGTTCCACTTCCTCTCCGGCCAGACCCCGGGCAAGATGCTGTTCCGCCTCAAGGTGGAATCGGCCAGCGGGGACAGCCTGCAGTTCGCCCAGGCCTTTCTGCGCAGCGTCGGCGGCCTGCTCTGCCTGGTCTGCGGCGGGGTCGGTTACCTGCTGATGTTGCGCGATCCCCAGTACCGGGGCTGGAACGACCGGCTGGCCGGCACCCGGGTGGTGGCCACCGCCCCGTTGACCCGGGGAGAGTAAGCTCTTTTTTTAGACAACAAAACTGGGGCGCACCCGGCCGGGTGCGCCCCCGTTTTTTCAGGATCCGAGCTGGCGCCTCACCCCATGCGCAGGGCGATGAACTGGGCCAGGTCGGCACACTGCAGGTAGGGATTGTTGGCCCGCTCGAAGGCGATGTCGGAGACCGGCCGGGGCCCGTAATCGTGCCCCGGATAAACCAGGGTTTCGGCCGGAAGGGCGGTCAACCGCTGCAGGCTGCGGAAGAGGGCCGCGGGATCGCTCCCCTGAAGGTCGGCCCTGCCGCAGCGGGTGACGAACAGGGTGTCGCCGGTAAGCACCGCACCGGGCAGGTGCAGGCAGATGGAGCCAGGACTGTGCCCCGGGGTATGCAGAACCCGCACCAGGCCTTCCCCCACGACCAGCTCCTGCCCCTCTGCCAGGGACAGCTCGGCCCCGGGCAGATCGAGGGGATGGGCGGCGTGGCGGGCGCCGGTGCGCTCCCGCACTCTGGCGTTGCCGGCGGTATGGTCGCCGTGGCCGTGGGTATTGACCAGCCATTCCAGCCGCAGGCCGAGTTCCTGCGCCCGCTGCAGCAGCGGCTCCGGGTCATAGGACGGATCGACCGCCAGGGCGCTGCGACTGCGGGAGCAATAGACCAGGTAGGAGAAGTTGGCCCCCTGCTCGGCCCGGAACTGGAGCACCTCCAGGGTCATGCCAACCACTCCTGCTTGGGCGGCTCTTCGTAGCCGTCACGGAGGATTTCGCCGTTGACGATCTTGAAGGCCTCGCCCGTGGAACGCACGACCCAGCGGTCCCCCTCCTCGGCGGGCATGGGGAACTCCCGGGAGCCGAGAAAGACGTCCTCGCCGTCGATGAAGCCCCACCAGTCGAGGGAGCCGGTCTGCCAGATCTTGGTTTTCAGATGAAATGCCATGGGGGAATCCTCCGGGGATGCGATGTTTTTTTCGCATTCTAAGGAATCGGCCGACGGCGGTCAATGCACCCCGCATTGGTTCTTGTCGCACTACCCCCCCTTGGCGTATAATTTTAATTTGCAGCCAATCGAATCGAGGAAAGGATCCGGCCGATGAAGTTCACCAAAATGCATGGCGCCGGCAACGATTACGTCTACATCAACGGCTTCGAGGAGGCCGTTGCCGACCCGGCGGCCCTGGCCCTGGCCCTGAGCAACCGCCAGTTCGGCGTCGGCTCCGACGGCCTGATCCTGATCCTCCCTTCCAGCAAGGCCGACCTGCGCATGCGCATGTTCAACGCCGACGGCAGCGAGGCGGAAATGTGCGGCAACGGCATCCGCTGCGTGGCCAAGTACGCCTTCGACCACCGCCTGGTCGACAAGCGGGAGATCAGCGTGGAAACCGGCGCCGGCATCCGCACCCTGCAGCTGTTCACCGGCCCTGCCGGACGGGTGGAGCGGGTCAAAGTCAACATGGGGCGGCCGCGGCTGACCCGGGGGGAAATCCCCATGACCGGCGACCCGGACGCCCAGGCGGTCAACCAGCAGCTGGTGGCCCTCGACCGCACCTTCCATTTCACCGCCGTCTCCATGGGCAACCCCCACTGCGTGATTTTCGTCGACAACGTGGCGGAGTTTCCAGTCGAGAAATATGGCCCGGCCATCGAGACGCATCCCCTGTTTCCCAACCGCACCAATGTCGAATTCGTGGAAATCCTCTCCCCCAGGGAGGTGCGTCAGCGCACCTGGGAGCGGGGGGCGGGCGAAACCCTCGCCTGCGGCACCGGCGCCTCGGCGGTGTGCGTCGCCGGGATGCTCAATGGCCTGACCGAGCGGAGCATTCTCAATCACCTGAGCGGCGGCGACCTGGAACTGGACTGGACCGAGGAGGGGCACATCGACATGACCGGCCCGGCCGTGGAGGTCTTCACCGGGGAGTATCAGCCGCGATGACCCCTTGTCCCATGTGCACACGCTGGCAGGATGAACCCGAGCTGCGCATCGCCGAATTCGAGCACAGCTACGGGGTGCTCAACCGCGACCAGTTCTTCCCCGGTTACTGCCTGCTCTTCACCCGCGAGCATGTCACCGAACTGTTCCACCTGCAGGCGGGCGTGCGGGCCGGGTTGATGGAGGAGGTCAACCGCCTCGCCGCGGCCCTGCACCGGACCTTCGCCCCGACCAAGATGAACTACGAACTGCTCGGCAACATGGTCCCCCACATCCATTGGCACCTGGTGCCCCGCCACGCCGGCGACCCCCTGTGGCCGCGGCCGATCTGGAGCGAACCCCACGCCGAGCTGCAGCTGCCCCCCGCTGAGCTGGCCGTCACCATCGCCCGCATCCGCACGGCCCTCGAACTGGCCTGAGACGACGCCTATGGACGCCCTGCTCTTCGACCTCGACAACACCCTCTACCCCGCCGAACGGGAGCTGTTCTCCCTCATCGACGTGCGCATCAACCGCTTCATGGTGGAGGAGGCGGGCATTCCCGCCGCCGAGGTCGACGGCCTGCGCCGGGATTACTGGCAGCGCTACGGCGTCACCCTGCAGGGGCTGATCCGCCATCACGATGTCGACCCGGAGGCCTACCTGCACTACGTCCACGACGTGGACGTGGCCAGCCGCCTCGACCCCGACCCGGGGCTGCGCCGCAGCCTGCAGCAATTGCCCCAGCGCAAGGTGGTCTTCACCAACGGCTCCCGCGACCACGCCCTGCGGGTCCTGGACCGGCTGGAGATCACCGATCAGTTCGAGCAGATCTTCGACATCCGCGTGGCCCGCTACCTGCCCAAACCCTACACCGCCCCCTACCAGAAGGTGCTGGACAGCCTCGCGCTGCCCGCCTCTCGCTGCGTCATGGTGGAGGATTCCCTGGCCAACCTGCGCACCGCCAAGGAACTGGGAATGGGCACCATCCTGGTGGGGGAAACCGGGACGGCCCCTTACGTGGATATTCAGATCCGCCGGGCCGAACAGGTTCCCCAAGCCCTCGGCCATTTCCAGGTGGAGGTAGCTCGGCCATGACCCGCGACCAGGCCCTCAAGGCCATCCTCAGCTCCGGCACCCTGCCGACCCTGGCCCCGGTGGCCTCCAAGCTGGTAGAGATTTCCGCCAAAGACGAGACCACCGTCGGCGATATCGCCAACCTGGTCTCCAAGGACATCTCTCTCTCGGCGAAAATTCTCAAGGTGGTCAACTCCGCCTTCTACAGTTTTCCGCAGAAGATCGCCACCATCCAGCAGGCGGTCTCGATCCTCGGCATCAACGCGGTACGCAACCTCGCCTTCTCCTTCTCCTTTCTCGCCATCGAGCCGGACGGCCGCAAGGACGGTTTCGATTATCGCAGCTTCTGGACCCATTCCCTGGCCGGGGGGGTCTCGGCGCGCCTGATCGCCGCCCGCCTGCGCCCGAAAGACCTGGAAGAGTTTTTCATCATCGGCCTGCTGCAGAACGCCGGGCAGATGTTTTTGGCCCGGGCCTTCCCCGAGGGCTACGCCCAGGTGCTGGCGCGGGTGGCGGAGACCGGCGCCGCCCTGAGCGAAACGGAGGAAGCGGTGCTCGGCGCCGAGCATAGTTTCATCGGCAGCGAGGTGTTCAAGGCCTGGCGCTTCCCCGAGCTGATCTGGCGGCCGATCCGCTTCCATCACCAGCCGGGGGCCGACCCCGAGGCGGAGAAGCAGCTCAAGTTGCTGGCGGTGGTCGGCTACCTGGCCGGGCTGCTCGTCAGCATCCTCCACTCCAACCGCCCCGACCCGCTGATCAAGGCCTTCCGGGCCCGGGCCAAGTCGATCCTGCGCCTCTCCGATCAGGATATCGACGCCATCTTCGAGCGCGTCCACCTGGAGGTCAACGCCGCCGCCGACTACTTCGGCCTGAAGATCGAAAAGACCCGCTCGGTGGCGGAGATCCTGCAGCAGGCCAACATCGAAATGGCGGTGCTCAACCTCTCCTACGAGCAGATGAACCGGGAACTGGTGCAGAGCAAGATCCAGCTCGAGAACCTGATGCGGGAACTGGAGGACAAAAACCGCGCCCTCGAGCGCCTGGCCAACATCGACGGCCTGACCGAGGTCTACAATCACCGCTATTTCCAGGAGTTCCTCGGCCGGGAACTGGCCCGCGCCAGCCGCCATCAGCGGCCGGTGAGCCTGCTGCTGGCCGACATCGACCATTTCAAGTCCTTCAACGACAACCACGGCCACCAGGTGGGAGACGCCATCCTCAGGGAATCCTGCCTAGTCATTGCCAAGGAGCTGCGGGAGCATGATCTACTCGCCCGTTACGGGGGGGAAGAGTTCGCCATTGTCCTGCCGGAGACCGATGGCGAGGCGGCGGCGACGGTGGCCGAGCGCCTGCGCCAGGCGGTGGCGGAGCACCCCTTCGGCGACGAGCGGGACGGCTACCGGGTGACCCTGAGCATCGGCCTGGCGACCCTGGTTCCCGGCGATGAAGCCTGCAAGAAAAACGAGTTCATCGGCTTTGCCGACGAGGCCATGTACCAGGCCAAGCGCAAGGGGCGCAACCGGGTCGAGGTCTACGCTCCGAAAAACCGCTGGTTCGGCCGCAAGGGATGAGCGACACCGCCCCCGCCCGCCAGCCTCTGGGCGCCCACATGTCCATCGCCGGCGGCCTGCACCTGGCCCTGGAACGGGCCGCGGCGGTGGGTTGCAGCGCCCTGCAGATCTTCACCAAGAACGCCAGCCAGTGGCGGGCCCGAGACCTGAGCGCCGCCGACCTCGCCGCCTGGCAGACCGCCCGCGCCAGCCACCCCATCGGCCCGATCCTGGCCCACGCCAGCTACCTGATCAACCTCGCCAGCCCCGATGATGCCAAGTGGGAACGCTCCATCGCCGCCACCAGGGAGGAACTGCAGCGCTGTGCCCTGCTCCACATCCCCTGGCTGATCCTGCATCCCGGGGCCCACCTGGGCAGCGGCGAGGAGGCGGGCCTGGCCCGCATCGGCGCGGCCCTGCGCCGCCTGGGCGGGGAAATGCCGCCGGGAGTCGGGCTGCTGCTGGAGAACACCGCCGGCCAGGGGAGCTGCCTGGGGCATCGCCTGGAGCATCTGGCGGTGCTGCTGGAGGCGACGCCGCAGGTACCCCTGGCCATCTGCCTCGACACCTGCCACGCCTTCGCCGCCGGCTACGATTTGCGCAGCGCCGCGGGCTGCGCGGAGCTGCTGGAGCAATGCCGGCGGCTGTTCGGCCTGGAGCGGCTGCGGGCCTTCCATTTCAACGATTCCAAAAAGGGGCTGGGCGCCGCCGTCGACCGTCACGAGCACATCGGCCAGGGGGCCATCGGCCGGGCCGGCTTCGCCGCATTGCTGCAGGATGCGCGGCTGCAGGCCATCCCCAAAATCCTCGAAACCCCCAAGGGGGAGGATGACCGGCTCGACCGGATGAACCTCGCCCTGCTGCGGGAACTGGCGGGAGAAGACTGATGCGCGCGGTGTTGCAGCGGGTCCGCATGGCCCGGGTGGAAGTGGCCGGAGAGGTGGTGGGGGAGATCGGCCCGGGGCTGCTGGTGCTGCTCGGGGTGGCCCAGGGGGACGGCGAGGCGGAGGCCCGCACCCTGGCCAAAAAGACCGCCGAGCTGCGAATTTTCGAAGATGCCGAGGGGAAAATGAACCTCTCGGTGCAGGAGGTCGGGGGGGCGGTATTGGCGGTTTCCCAGTTCACCCTGCTGGCCGACACCCGCAAGGGACGCCGCCCGGGCTTCTCGGCGGCGGCACCGCCGGCCGAAGCCAAACGCCTCTATCAGGAGTATGTCAGCGCCCTGTGCGCTTCCGGTTTGCAGGTAGCCACGGGCATTTTCCAGGCGGAGATGCAGGTGCACCTGGTCAACGACGGCCCGGTGACACTGCTGCTCGATACGGCCAGAGAGGGATAATGGAACACTGGGAGGATGAGGAAAGCGAACGGGCACCGAGCCGTTCGGCGAAAAAACGGGCCGCCAAGGCGGTGGAGGAACTGGCCAAGGAACTCGCGGAACTGTCCGATGCCGCCTTCGCCAAGCTCCCCCTCGATGCCGAGCTGCGGGAGGAAGTCAAATTGGCCCGCCAGACCAAGGCCCACGGCGCCCGCAAACGCCAGATCCAGCATTTGGCCGGAGTGCTGCGCCGCCAGGAGGCAGCGACGGAAGGCTTGCGTGCCCACCTGGACGGCCTCAACCAGGTGCATTACCGGGAGCAGCAGGCGTTTCACGCCCTGGAGCAGCTGCGCGACCGTCTCTGCGACCTTGCCGAATGTCCGGCCGCGCTGGAGGAGGTGCGGCGCAGCCTGCCGACGGTGGACACCGCCGCCTTGGCCCGCCTGGCCAAGGCCGTTCACCAGAGCCGGGACAAACGGGCGGCGCGGGAGATCTTCCGCCTGCTGCGGGACGCCCGGCAACCCGGCTCCTGAAACAAATGCGGCGGGGCCCGGCCATACGCCAGGCCCCGCCGCAGAATTCGCCGGTACATCCGGGGTTTAGAGGGCCTTCTTGATCAGCCCTTCGAGCTGGTTTTTCGGCACCGCGCCGACCACCTGGTCCACCACCTTGCCGTCCTTGAACAGGATCAGGGTCGGGATGCCGCGCACACCGAACTGCCCCGGAGTGGCGGGGTTTTCATCGACATTGAGCTTGGCCACCTTGACCCGGCCCTCGTATTCGGCCGCCAGGCCGTCGACCACCGGGCTGATCGCCTTGCAGGGGGCGCACCAGGAGGCCCAGAAATCCACCAGGACGGGGACGGAAGACTTGATCACCTCGGCCTCGAAACCGTCATCGGTCAGGTGCACGACTTTATCGCTTGCCATAAGAACATCTCCTCTGCGCAAAATTGAACCAGCAAATATACGGTGCTGTAATGATAAATCAGGGGGGGAAAAAATCAAGACGCAAATCATCCCTTTGGGCCGCAAACCTTGACAGCCTGCGGCCCGGCCCCTATCATCGGGAAGTTTCTTCTTAAATTTCCCGGAGGTTGGATGCAGGAAAAAATCACCCGTACGCTCCAGGAGCAGGGCCAGGTTCTGGCCGACACCCTCGCCGCCCAGCAACCGGCCCTGAGCGCCTTCGCCGAGCGTCTTGTCGAAGGGTTCCACCAGGGGGGACGGCTGCTGGTCTTCGGCTCCGGGCCCTTGAGCCTGCTGGCCGGCATGGTCGCCCAGCAGTTCCACTACCGCCTGGCCATGGAGCGGCCGTTGCTGCCGGCCCTCGCCCTGGGGCACGATGCCAGCCTGGCCAGCGTTTTGGCCCGGGACGGCCGCGCCGCCGACTATTTTGCCCGGCAACTGCGGGTGCTGGCCCAGCCCGGCGACATCGTCCTGGCCCTGGCCGACACCCCCCGCGACGAGGCCGTGGCCCAGGGGCTGGAGCTGGCGCGGGAGCTTGGCTGCACCACCGCCCTGCTGCAGCAGCGCAAGGGAGACGATCTGCAGAATCACGCGGATTTCCACTTCCGCATCGAAACCGAATCCCCGGCTCGCGGCCTGGAGGGGATCCTGTTCGTCGGCCAGTTGCTGTGCGAACTGGTCGAAGCCGAACTGTTCGGCATCTGAGCCCCCTGTTACGGCCGTCCTTTTTCTGAGGCGGTATGGCCGATTATCCCATCACCCTGCAACTCACCGATCAGCTCTGCGTCGTCGTCGGCGCCGGGGCCATCGGCCGTCGCAAACTCGCCGGCCTGCGCCGGGCCGGTGCCCGCCTGCGCCTGGTCGCCCCCGATGCCCCCCCGGAACTGGCCGCCCCCGACCTGGAGATCCGCCAGCGCCCCTTCGACCCGGCCGACCTGGAGGGGGCCGTTCTGGTCTGCGCCGCCACCGACGATCCCGACCTCAACGCCGCCATTGCCCACCAGGCGCGGGCCGCCGGGCTGTTGGTCAACGTCGCCGACCAGCCGGAACTGGGCAATTTTACCCTCCCGGCGCTGTGCCGGCGGGGTGGTCTGACCCTGGCCGTCTCCAGTGGCGGCGCCAGTCCCGCCCTTTCCGCCCTGGTGCGGGACCAATTGGCCGCAAGCTTGGGCCCGGAGTGGGGAACCGTGCTGGAGATCGCCGCGGCGCTGCGCCAAAAGCGGTTGACACCCCTGCAAAGCTCCGAATACAATCAGGAGCTTTTGCGCTGTCTGCTGGAGCGGGGCCTGCCCGCCCTCGTCGCCGCCGGCGCGACCCCGGCCATCGATGAGCTGCTGCAGGACCTTTGCGGCCCCGGCTGCACCCTGGCCGGCCTGGACGTCCATCTTCCGAAGGGGCTGCCATGACCCTGAGCATCCTGCTGTTCAAAATCACCCTGCTGATCTACTTCGGGGCCACCGTGCTCTACCTGGTGGACGTGGTCGGGCGCAAGGAAGGGATCGCCCGCATCGGCCGTTCGATGCTGCTGGCCGGCTTCGCCCTGCACTGCGCCACCATCGTCACCCGTTACGTCGAGGCGGGCTACACGCCGGTCACCAACCTCTACGAATCGGTCTCCTTCTTCGCCTGGACCCTGGTCGGCATCTACTTCCTTTTCGACCTGCGCTACCGCCTGTCGGTGCTGGGGGCCTTCGTCTGCCCGCTGGCGCTGGTGCTGATGGTGGTCGGCAGCGCCGCCCCCAAGGTGATCAAGGAGGTCAACCCGATCCTCGACAGCTGGTGGTTCCCGGTCCACGTCACCCTGGCCTTTTCCGGCAACGCCGTGTTTACCGTCGCCGCCGTGGCGGGGGTGATGTACCTGCTGCAGGAGCGGATGCTCAAGAGCAAGAAGTTCTCCGGGCTCTATCACCGCCTCCCCTCCCTGCAGACCCTCGACAGCATCAACTACAAATGCCTGACGTTCGGCTTTCCGCTGATGACCATGGGGATCGTCTCCGGGGCGGTCTGGGCCAACTCGGCCTGGGGGGGCTACTGGCGCTGGGATCCCAAGGAGACCTGGGCCCTGATCACCTGGTTCCTCTACGCCGCCCTGCTCCACGGCCGTCTGACCACCGGCTGGCGGGGGCGACGGGCGGCGATCTTCGCCATCATCGGCTTTCTATGCCTGCTGTTCACCTTCCTGGGGGTCAACCTGTTCCTCTCCGGGGAACACAGCTTCAAGGCCCTGAGCGGTCAGTAACAGCGTGCGCATGGACGGACTGGGATCATGAACATCATCGTCGTGGGGCTCAGCCACCACACCGCCCCGGTGGAAATCCGCGAGCGGGTCGCCTTCGCCCCGACTGCCATGGCCAAGCCGCTGGCCGAGCTGGTGGCGCTGCCGGCGGTCACCGAAGGGATCATCGTCTCGACCTGCAACCGGGTCGAACTCTACGCCACCAGCCGTGACGTCGAAGGGGGGATTGCCCAACTGCGGCGCTTCCTTTCCGACTACCACGGCATCCCCCTGGAAGAGTTGGAAAAGCATCTCTACGACTACCGGGGGGAGGAGGCTATCCGCCATGTCTTCCGGGTCGCCTCCAGTCTCGATTCCATGGTCATCGGCGAGCCGCAGATCCTCGGCCAGATCAAGACCGCCTACGGCTATGCCGCCGAGTTCAAGACCGTCGGCCTGATCCTCAACCGCTTCCTGCACAAGGCCTTCTCGGTGGCCAAGCGGGTGCGCACCGAGACCGAAATCGCCTCCAACGCCGTCTCCGTCTCCTTCGCCGCGGTGGAGCTGGCCCGCAAGATCTTCGGCAGCCTCGACGACAAGGTGGTGCTGCTGATCGGCGCCGGCGAGATGTGCGAGCTGGCCGCCCGCCACTTCATCAACAACGGCGTCGCCAGGGTGATGGTCACCAACCGCACCCTGGAGCGGGCCGAGAAGCTGGCCGCGGAGTTCAAGGGGAAGGCGATCCCCTTCGACGATTTCCCCCTGCACCTGCAGCAGGTCGACATCATCCTCACCTCCACCGGCGCCCCCAATTTCATCCTCGGTCACAAGAAGGTGGAGGAAGTGATCCGGCTGCGCAAGAACAAGCCGATGTTCTTCATCGACATCGCCGTGCCCCGGGACATCGATCCGAAGGTCAACGACATCGACAACTGCTATCTCTACGATGTCGACGACCTGCAGGGGGTGGTGCAGTCGAACCTGAAGGAGCGGCAGAAAGAGGCGAAAAAAGCCGAGGGGATCATCGAGCAGGAGATCGGCCAGTTCTACCGCTGGCTCGGCAGCCTGGATGTGGTGCCGACCATCGTCTCGCTGCGCACCAAACTCGAAGAGATTCGCCGCGGCGAACTGGACAAGACCTTCTCCAACCTCAAGGAACTCGGCGACAAGGAGCGGCGCGCCATCGAGGCGCTGACCGCGGCCATCATCAACAAGGTGCTGCACCAGCCGACCCAGGTCCTCAAGCAGGCCCAGAACGACGCCTCCGGCGACGGCTACGTGGACGCCGTGCGGGCCCTCTTCGACCTGCCGGCCCCCAGCCCCGAAGGGGACATTCAACCGCTCGACGACCGGCTCGAGTGATATTCAAGGAGCGATTCAATTCATGGCGAAAAAGACTCTGCGCATCGGCACCCGCGCCTCCCAGCTGGCCCTGTGGCAGGCCAACTGGGTCAAATCGGAACTGGAAAAGCGCTATCCCGACCTGGAAGTGACCCTGACCAAGATCAAGACCCAGGGGGACAAGATTCTCGACGTGCCGCTGGCGATGGTGGGGGGCAAGGGGCTCTTCGTCAAGGAGATCGAGGAGGCGATGCTGCGGGGCGAGGTGGATATCGCGGTGCATTCGATGAAGGACGTGCCGACCATCTTCCCCGAGGGGCTGGCCCTGCGCTGCATCACCGAGCGGGAGGACGTGCG
>CAZYXS010000035.1:0-24726 GCA_964650955.1 uncultured Desulfuromonadales bacterium
TCGGCGGTTCAATCCCGCCCGTGCCTACCATCTACGAGCAACCGCAAGCGGGTCAGAGGCATCTCCGGATGCCTCTTTTCATTCACGGAGACTCAGCATGTCGCAATTCAGCATAGAGCTTCCAGACGGTTCCCGGCGGACCATCGACCAGGGGCAGACGGCCCTGGACGTGGCCCGTTCCATCAGCGAAGGGCTGGCGCGCCAAGCGGTCGCCGCCAAGGTCGACGGTGAGCTGGTCGACCTTTCGACCCCTCTCAAGAATGGTGTGCGGGTTGAAATCGTCACCTTGTCCTCTCCAGATGGTCTGGAGGTTTACAGGCATTCTGCCGCCCATTTGATGGCTCAAGCCGTCAAGTCCCTGTATGGCGGCGAGGTGCAGGTGACCATCGGGCCTGCCATTGAAAACGGTTTCTACTACGACTTTTTCAGCGAAACTCATAAGTTCACTCCCGAAGACTTCCAGGTCATCGAGGACAAGATGGAGGCCCTGGCCCAAGACAACCTGCCCATCCGGCGGGAAGAGTTGAGCCGCGCCGCCGCCATCGAGCTGTTTCGCTCCATGGGGGAAGACTACAAGGTTCGCCTGATCGAGGATCTTCCCAATGAAACCGTTTCCCTGTATCGCCAAGGGGACTTCGTCGACCTTTGCCGAGGGCCCCACTTGCCGACGACCGGCATGCTCAAGGCCTTCAAGCTGACCAGCGTCGCGGGCGCCTATTGGCGTGGCGACGAAAAGAACGCCATGCTGCAACGGCTTTATGCCACGGCCTTTCCGGACAAGAAGGAACTGCGCGCCTATCTTGCCCGTTTGGAGGAAGCTCGCAAGCGTGACCACCGCAAGCTCGGCAAGGAACTCGATCTGTTCTCCTTCAGTGAGGAGGCTGGGGCCGGCCTGGTCATCTGGCACCCCAAGGGGGCCCTGCTGCGCACCTTGCTGGAGGATTTCGAGCGCCGCGAGCACCTGCGGCGGGGTTACGATATCGTCATGGGGCCCCAACTGCTGCGTACCGACCTCTGGAAAACCTCCGGACATTACGAAAACTACCGGGAGAACATGTATTTCACCGAGGTCGAGGAGCAGAGCTACGGCATCAAGCCGATGAACTGCCTGGCCCACATGCTGATCTACAAGTCCCAGAAGCGCTCCTATCGCGACCTGCCGCTACGCTACTTCGAGTTGGGCACCGTTCATCGCCATGAAAAATCCGGCGTTCTCCATGGTTTGCTGCGGGTGCGTGGCTTCACCCAGGACGATGCTCATATCCTTTGCACCCCCGAACAACTGGACGGGGAGATCAAGGGTGTGCTGCGCTTCGTGCAGGATGTCATGGGAATCTTCGGTTTCGAATACGAAATGGAGATCTCCACCCGGCCGGCCAAATCCATCGGCAGTGACGCCGACTGGGAACGCGCTACCAATGCCCTGATGAGCGCCCTTAAGGATTCGGGACTGCCCTTCGAAATCAATGAAGGGGATGGCGCATTCTATGGGCCTAAGATCGACATCAAGCTCAAGGACGCTCTTGACAGGCGTTGGCAGTGTGCTACAATCCAGTGCGATTTTACCCTGCCCGAACGTTTTGACCTTACCTACGTCGGCAGTGACGGCGAGAAGCATCGCCCCGTCATGGTTCATCGAGTCATTCTCGGAGCCATTGAACGGTTCGTCGGGGTTCTCATCGAGCATTTCGCCGGCAACTTCCCGCTCTGGATCTCCCCCGTGCAGGCCATCGTGCTGAACGTCACCGACAACCAGGCCGCCTATGCGGAGCAGGTTTTCGGAGCCCTGCGCGACGCCGGGGTGCGGGTGCAGAAGGATATGCGCAACGAAAAGCTGGGTTTCAAGATCCGCGAGGCCCAGATTGAAAAAATCCCCTACATGCTGGTCATCGGGGACAAGGAGCTCGAAAGCGGGACCGTCGCGCCCCGCCATCGCTCCGGCAAGACAATGGATCCCATGACGCCTGAGCAGTTCATCCAATTTGTTCAGGATGAGTGCCGGCAATACCATTAGGAGGTGGTCCCATAGCTAAGCCAGAGGTCAACATCAATCGTGCCATTCGTGCCAGAGAAGTCCGCGTCGTCGATGACGAGGGGGGACAGCTTGGCATACTGAGCATTCAGGACGCCTTGGTTGCCGCCGCCGAGCGGGGGCTCGACTTGGTGGAGGTTTCGCCCAACGCGGTGCCTCCCGTCTGCCGGATCATGGATTACGGCAAATACAAGTACCAGGCCGCCAAGCGGGCTGCAGAAGCCAAGAAGAAGACCGCCAAGGTTGAACTCAAAGAAGTCAAGATGCGCCCCAAGACCGAGGAGCATGACTTCCAGTTCAAGGTCAAGAACGCCAGGCGGTTTCTGGAAGAGGGCAACAAGGTCAAAGTCACCATCATGTTCCGCGGCCGGGAAGTGACCCACCCGGAATTCGGAACCCGACTGATGGAGAAGGTGGCCGAAGAGATCAAGGACGTCGGCCAGGTCGAAACTCCGGCGCGGATGGCGGGGCGCTTCATGACCATGGTTCTGGCGCCGGGCAAGAAATAACGGTCCATTTTGTCCCCCCGGAATGCCGTGGGGATCAGTATATAAACCTAGAAGGAGTCGGGGTATGCCCAAGATCAAGACCAATCGCGGTGCCGCCAAGCGTTTCCGCAAGACCGGAACCGGCAAGATCCGCCGCAATCGCGCGTTCACCAGCCACATCCTCACCAAGAAATCTGCCAAGCGCAAGCGGGACCTGCGCCAGTCGACCCTGGTCGCCGCGGTGGATGAAAAAAATATCGCTCGCCTGATCCCTTACCTGTAAGGGGCTGGCTGGCTCGGCTTAAGTCCGTGAACTGAGGGGACACTGTCTCCCCCTTCAGATCCGGCAACGGGGCGACCCGTTCATTAACACGCAGAAGGAGTAAGACATGCCGAGAGCAAAACGTGGATTCAAAGCGAGACGCAGAAGAAACAAGGTGCTGAAGCTGGCTAAAGGCTTCAGGGGTGCGCGCAGCAAGCTTTTCCGCAGTGCCACCGAGGCGGTCGACCGGGCGCTCAATTATGCGTTCCGCGATCGCAAGGTCAAGAAGCGTGATTTCCGCGCTCTTTGGATCGCCCGCATCAATGCTGCGGCGCGGGACAACGGGCTGAGCTACAGCCGCCTGATCCACGGCCTGAAAAAGGCCGAGATCGGGTTGGACCGGAAAATCCTGGCCCAACTTGCGGTGACCGATCCCAAGGGGTTCAGCGTCATTGTCGAGAAGGCCAAAGCCCCTCTTCAATAAGACCTGGAAAAAGGGATGAGGGCAGCGCTCTCATCCCTTTTTTTCCGCCCCCTCCGGAAGCCTCTGCGGCTTCCTTTCTTGTTTCCAGAACCTTACAGTGATCCGTTCGGACGGGATTTGTCATGAAGGAACAATTAGAGCAGTTGTTGCAGGAATCCATCGGCGCCATCGCTGCGGCCCAGAGCGAGGTCGCTCTGCAGGAGGTGCGTGTCCAGGTCCTTGGAAAAAAAGGGGCCTTGACCAACATCATGAAAGGCATGGGGCAACTCGCGGCTGAGGAACGCCCGATCGTTGGGGCGCTGGTCAACCAGGTGAAGGATGCCTTCGAACTGGCTTTCGAAAGGCGACTCGAGGTATTGCGCCAGGCCGAATTGGAACGCCGCCTGGTGCAGGAGCGGATCGATGTGACCCTGCCGGGCCGGCAGCGCTTCAGCGGTAGCAAACACCCGATCACCCTGGTGGCCGAGGAGATTACGGCGATATTCGCCAGCCTTGGTTTCGGGGTCGCCGAGGGGCCAGAAGTGGAGAAAGATTTCTACAACTTCGAAGCCCTCAATATGCCCAAGGACCACCCCGCCCGCGACATGCAAGATACTTTCTACATCTCCGGAGACGTGGTGCTGCGCACCCATACCTCGCCCGTGCAGGTCCGGACCATGCTGGCCACTCCGCCGCCCGTACGGGTCATCGCTCCCGGCACCGTCTACCGGCGGGATTCGGATCTGACCCACAGCCCCATGTTTCACCAAATCGAAGGGTTCCTGGTGGACAAGGGGATCACCTTTGGCGACTTGAAGGGGGTTTTGACCACCCTCATCACCCAATATTTCGGCCAGGGCGTTGGGGTTCGCTTCCGTCCTTCCTTTTTCCCTTTCACCGAGCCCAGCGCCGAGGTCGACATCCAGTGCGTGATCTGCGGCGGCGGCGGTTGCCGGGTCTGCAAACAGTCCGGGTGGTTGGAAATTCTCGGCAGCGGCATGATCGACCCGGAGGTTTTCAAATCGGTGAATTACGATGCCGAAATCTACAGCGGTTTTGCCTTCGGTATGGGTTTGGAACGGATCGCCATGCTCAAATACGGGGTCAACGATCTGCGGTTGTTCTTTGAGAACGATGTCCGCTTCCTCCGACAGTTCTAGTGAATTCTGTCCCAATCCTTAAGGGTTAGGGTCTTTCTCTTCGAAAGGACCTGAAATATATGATCGTCACCACCAACTGGCTCAAAGAATTTGTCCCTTTTGAATTGAGTGCCGAAGAACTGGCGCACCGCCTGACCATGGTGGGTTTGGAAGTGGATGGCATGGATAAGCTTGGAGAAGGTCTTGATTCTGTCATCGTGGCGCGCCTGGTGACTGTCGATCGTCATCCGGAAGCCGATCGCCTGACCCTTTGCCAGGTGGATACCGGCAGCGGGACTGTGCAGGTTGTCTGCGGTGCGACCAATCACAAGGCAGGCGACCTGGTTGCTTTGGCCCAGGTCGGCTCGGTTCTCCCCGGGGATTTCAAAATCAAGAAATCGAAAATCCGGGGGGTTGAGTCCCAGGGAATGCTTTGCTCTGAAAAGGAGCTGGCATTGGCTGAGGAGTCTCCCGGCATCATGATTCTGCCTGCCGGACTCCCTTTGGGGCAACCGGTCTTTTCCGCCCTCGGCCTGAAGGACGTGCGCCTGGAACTGGGCCTGACCCCCAACCGGGCCGATTGCCTGAGTGTGGTCGGGGTGGCCAGGGAAGTGGCCGCCATGGTGGAGGCCTCCGTGACCGTGCCGGTTTCCCTTCTGCAGGAGCGGGGCAATGCGATTGCGGCAGACACTTCGGTGACCATCGAAGCGCCCGGCATGTGTCCGCGTTATTCTGCCCGCCTTATCAAGGGTGTCAAAATCGGCCCTTCTCCCGATTGGCTGGTTCGGCGGCTGGAAACGGTCGGCATGCGTTCGATCAACAATGTGGTGGATGTGACCAACTACGTGCTCCTCGAGTTGGGTCATCCCCTGCATGCCTTCGATTTCAATTTGCTGAGGGGGCGCAAGATCGTTGTCAAGGAGGCCCAACCCGGAACCTTGTTCACCACTCTTGACAGTCAGGAGCGGCAGTTGCAGGCCGGGGACCTGGTGATCTGCGATGCAGAGGGGCCGGTGGCCCTGGCCGGCATCATGGGTGGAGAAAACTCCGAAATTCGCCCGGAAACTGTCGATATTCTGCTCGAGTCCGCCTACTTCGATCCGATGACCATCCGTCGCACCAGCAAGCGGCTGGGTATTCACAGTGAATCCTCCCACCGGTTCGAACGGGGTGCCGACATCGCCATGGTGCCCGTCGCCCTGGACCGCGCGGCCGGCCTGATCCTCGAAGTGGCCGGCGGTACCCTCGCCAAGGGGGTCATCGACTGCTACCCTAAACAGCTGCCAGGCCGGACCCTGACCATCAGTGCCCGCCGCACCGCTGAAATCCTCGGGCTGAAGCTCGATGCCTTCGATATCAAACGGTTGCTCGGCGGATTGGGTTTGAAATGCCAACTGCTGGTCGATCGAACCGATGGCGCCCTGCAGGTGGACATCCCTGCCTACCGCCACGACCTGGAACGGGAGATCGACCTTATCGAGGAGGTTGCCCGTCTCAACGGTTATGACAACATTCCGGTGACCATGCCGGTCTCGCAGATGCTGGAACAGCCAAAAGGAGAACGGGAATACGTAACCCGACTGCGGAACTTCATGGTTGCGGCCGGCTTTTCGGAAGTGATCAATTATTCTTTCATTTCCCCCGGGGCGTATCGCCGAATTCGCCTGGATCCGGCCGATACCCGCCATTCCAGCGTTGCTATTCTTAACCCGTTGACCGAAGAACAATCGGTCATGCGTACCACTCTGGTCCCAAGTCTGTTGGAGACCCTGTCCCGCAACCTGGGTTACCGTTCTCGGGATCTGGCACTATTTGAACTGCGCCCGGTATTTTTGCCTCGGTCCGGGGAAGATCTGCCGCTGGAAAATCTGCGCCTGACAGCTGTTCTCTGCGGGCGCCGGAGCCCTGAAGGATGGGCCCAGATTGGGGACCAGGTTGACTTCTTCGACATCAAGGGAGTGGCCGAGTCCCTCTGCGAAACCCTGTACCTGAAAGATTTGAATTGGGACAATAGCGGCAACGAGCCCTATCTGCACCCAGGCAAATCCTGCATCCTGAAAGCCGGGGAGGTGACCCTGGGTACCCTGGGCGAGTTGCATCCGGCGGTTCAGCTGGAGTATGACCTGGATACCGCCGTCTATCTCCTGGACCTCGACGTGGCCAAATTGGTGTCTGTTGGTGCCCTGCATGGAAGGTTCAAGCCGCTGTCCCGGTTCCCCGATGTCTCTCGCGACAGTGCCCTGCTGCTCGACGAGGGAGTCACGGCGCAAACTGTTCTCGACCTGATCCGCACCGTCAAAAGCAAGGACCTCGAGGATGTGGTGCTGTTCGATCTGTATCGGGGCAAGGGGGTTCCCGAAGGGAAGAAAAGCGTCGCGGTGCGCTTGCGTTACCGCAGCATGGATAAGACCCTGACCGACGAAGAGGTGTCCCGGGCCCATGCCAAGGTGGTCCAAGCTCTCATAAACCAGCTCGGAGCAGAAATTCGCTAGAAAAAACGGGTTGCTCCAACTCTAACCCTATGCTATAAACTTTGTAAATTCAGGGACCTGTGCACGTCTGCAGATGGAGGCATATATGACCAAGGCGGATCTTATTGAAAACGTCTATCTGAAAACCGGATTTTCCAAAAAAGAATCCGCTGAAATCGTCGAAATGGTATTCGACCTGATCAAATCCACCTTGGAGTCCGGGGAGAAAATCAAGATCGCCGGCTTTGGGAATTTTGTGGTCAAGGATAAGGCAACTCGCCGGGGCCGCAATCCCCAGACCGGCGATGAAATCGCGATTTCGTCCCGCAAGATTCTGTCTTTCAAGCCCAGCCAGGTGCTCAAGCAGTCCATCAACGGCGAAGAGTAACCGGTAGCCGCGAACGCTTCGCGGCACCTCTCGGAACCATGGATCTGGATCTCCCCGACAAGCTTTATTTCAAGATAGGCGAAGTCTCCGAGCTCATTGGAGTAAAGCCGCACGTCCTGCGTTACTGGGAGAGCGAGTTTTCGCCTGTAAGGCCCGGGAAGAGTCGAACCCAACAGCGCCTCTACCAGCGCAAGGATATCGAACTGCTGTTGCGGGTCAAAGATCTGCTGTACCGTCAGGGTTACACCATCGCCGGCGCCAAAAAACAATTGCGTTCCGGTCCTGATGAACCTGACCAGCTTGACCTGCCCCTGCCGGCCGAAGCGGACCGGGACCTGCTGTTGGAAATCCGCGGTGAACTGCTTCGGTTGAGACAATCCCTCGGCTGACCGTCCTGACGGCTAACCAACCGGCTCAATGAGGTGTATTTGCTGATACTGGTAACCAACGACGACGGAATTCATTCCGCCGGAATCCTCGCGCTGGCCGAGGCCCTTACGGGACTCGGCCGCGTTGTTGTTGTGGCTCCTGACCGCGAACGCAGCGCGGTGGGGCACGCACTGACGCTGCATGCTCCTCTGCGGGCCGAAAAATTGCGGGAGGGGTACATCGCCGTCAGCGGCACCCCCACCGACTGTGTCAACCTGGGCATCCACGGCTTGCTGAAAGAGCGGCCCAACCTGGTGGTTTCCGGTATTAACCGGGGTGGGAACATGGGGGATGACATTACCTATTCGGGTACGGTCAGCGCGGCAATGGAAGCCACCCTGATGGGCGTACCCGCTTTCGCCATTTCTCTGGTCGATGGGCCCTTTGCAGCAGAGGATTTTACCGCAGCGGCTCAGGTGGCTGGGGAACTTGCGCAACTGGTCCTGCAGCGGGGCCTCCCTCCCGACACTTTTCTCAATGTCAATGTTCCCCGCGGCAACCCCCAGGGAATGGCTCTGACCCGTCAGGGGAAACGTCGCTACGACGACGTCATCGTTGAAAAACTTGACCCACGAGGGCGGGCTTATTACTGGATCGGCGGCGGGAACATGCAGTTCGAGGACATCCCCGGCACCGACCTTCACGCCGTGCATCAGGGTCAAGTCTCCGTTACACCCTTGCACCTCGACCTGACCAACTATCGCTCATTTCAACAGTTGGCCAGTTGGCCCCTGGATTTATCGCTAAGCACCCCCTTCGACCCAACATCCTGAGGACACCCCCTACATATGGATTTTTCGATTGCCCGCCGTCGGATGGTCGAGCAGCAGATCAAGGGCAGGGGGGTCCATGATCCGCTGGTGCTTGACGCCATGCAGCAGGTGCCGCGCCATCTGTTTGTCGAAGAGGCTTTGCAGAGTCAGTCGTATGGCGATTTTCCTCTTCCCATCGGGGAAAAGCAGACGATTTCCCAGCCCTTCATGGTCGGCTTCATGACCGCCGCCCTGCAACTCAAAGGGGGGGAGAAAGTGCTTGAAATCGGCACCGGTTCAGGGTACCAGGCGGCAGTCCTGGCCCGCATTGCCGGCAAGGTCTACACGGTAGAGCGGATTGCACCCCTGGCCCGTCGTGCCCGCAGGATTCTGGATCAAATCGGCGCCAATAATGTCAATATCAAGGTCAGCGACGGCACCGTTGGCTGGGAGGAGGAGGCACCCTTCGACGCCATCATGGTCACCGCTGGCGGGCCAGTGATTCCCGATATTTACCTTCAGCAACTGGTTCCCGGCGGGCGCTTGGTCATTCCCGTCGGCGACCGTTTGACCCAGGTTCTGAAACGGGTGACCTTCCGTGGACCTGGGGACTACCTGCAGGAAAACCTTCTCGGTTGCCGCTTCGTTCCGTTATTGGGCAAACACGGTTGGCAGGGAGAGGGCTGATCGTGCGGTTGCTACGCCGAGCTTATGCCTGGGTCTTGCATTGGGCCGATACGCCTTACGGGACTCCGGCCCTGTTTATTCTGGCCTTTGTCGAGTCCTCCCTGTTCCCCATCCCCCCGGATGTGCTGCTGATCGCGCTGTGCATCGCAGCCCCCACCCGGGCCTTTCGCTTCGCCCTGGTGGCTTCCTGCGGTTCGGTTTTGGGGGGCATCGCCGGCTACGGTCTGGGCCTGGCCTTCTGGGAGTTGCTCAATCCGTTTTTCTACCAGTATGTGCCCGGCTTTTCTCCGGATGTCTTCGCCCGGGTGCAGGGACTGTTCGATGCCTATGACTTCTGGACGGTTTTTACTGCCGGTTTTACGCCCATTCCCTACAAAGTCATCACCATCGGTGCCGGGGTTTTCCAGATCCATTTCGGCATGTTTGTCTTCGCCTCCCTCGTCAGTCGCAGTCTGCGGTTTTTCCTGGTCGCCTGGCTGCTCCGGCGCTATGGTGCTGTCATGCGCAACCTTATTGAAAAATACTTCAATCTGTTCAGCATCCTGTTCGTTCTGTTGCTGCTGGGCGGCTTTCTGGTTCTGAAAAAGGTATTCTAGCCCCAACCACGGGAGCCCGCGTTTGCCTGCTGTTTGTGCTGTCCGTTCCTTCATCCGCTGCGGAATTTTTCTGCCTTGGGTCCTGCTGGCCTTGCTGATGACCGTTTTATGGGGGTGTGCGGCCCACCTCGGAATTTATCATACCGTGGAACCGGGCCAGACCTTGTACAGCATCGGTCGGGCCTATGGGGTCGATACTCACTATCTTGCTCGCGTAAATGGCGTCAACGACCCCTCAAACCTGAAAGTTGGTCAACGGCTTTACATTCCGGAGGCCAGGGATAGGGTCACCGTTCCCAGGACCGTTCCCATGCCTCCCCCCCCCAGTCCTTCAACTTCGGTGGTTGCAGAAGAACCCGCGACGCCGCCTCCCTCGGCACAGAGCAAACAGCCATCCCCCTCCAGCAAGCCGGGGCCCCCAGGCAGGTCCACCAATGCCAAAAGCGAACCACCGAAACCCTCTACCCCTTCGGCCGGCGACAAGGGGCGCTTTCAATGGCCCCTTAAAGGGACCGTCATCCGACAGTTCGGAACTGTCGGGGGCACCATGAACAAGGGGATCGAAATTGCCTGTCCCCCGGGCAGTGCGGTGCGTAGCGCCGGGGCGGGGAAGGTCATCTACAGCGGCGACGGGGTGACCGGGTATGGGAACCTCATCATCATCCGCCATGATGACGGCTTTTTTTCCGTGTATGGATTCAACCAGAAAAACCTGGTCAGCGTCGGAAATTTCGTATCCAGAGGCCAGAGGATTGCCCTTTCGGGAGCCCCGCCAGGTGGCGGAAGTCCCCGACTACACTTCGAAATCCGCACCGGCAAGGATGCGGTCAATCCGCTTTTTTACTTGCCTTAACTGCGGGTATTTCATAGACTTCAGCGATTATGCAAGCTTACTGGCTGGCGGAAGTCTTTACGGGGGTACCCATGAACATCCACGACGACCATGATTTCGATAGTGGCATCGGCGAAGAGAGCGAGTTCGATTTTTCGTCCCAGGAGGATTCCGAAGAGGACGATCGCGAAGAGCCGGATGAGGACCTGTCCGATGAGGATGCCGAGAAAGAGGATGAGAAGCAGGAGGCCGACTGGGATACCCATTCCGATGACGCCATCAAGGTCTATCTGAAAGATATTCAGAAAACCACCCTGTTGACTGCCGAAGAAGAACGGGAGTTGGCCCGCCGTATTTCCCAGGGGGACAGTGCGGCCCGGGATCGCATGATCGAGTCGAACCTGCGCCTGGTGGTCAAGATCGCCAAACGCTACATGAACCGCGGATTGCCCTTTCTCGATTTGATCGAAGAAGGGAACATGGGGTTGATCAAAGCGGTGGAGCGCTTCAAACTGAGCAAGGAATGCCGGTTCTCAACCTACGCCACCTGGTGGATCCGCCAGTCCATCGAGCGGGCGCTGGTCAACCAGAGTCGGACCATCCGGTTGCCAGTGCATGTGTCCGACGACATCAACAAATTCATCAAAATCAGCAGGGAGCTGGTGCACCAGCTCAATCGGGAACCCCAGATCAAGGAAATCGCCGAGGCCATGGGAGTGGAACCGGCCTATATCCGCCGCCTGATGGTGCTGGTCAAAAAGACCTACTCCATCGAGCATCCCATGGGGGAAAACAACGACTACAGCCTGATCGACACCATTGAGGACCCAGCGGGAGTCGATCCTTCAACCCTCGTGGAAGATTTGAACAAGTACGGCTACATCAACCAGTGGCTGGATACCTTGAGCGAAAACGAACGGGAAATCCTGACCCTGCGATTCGGTCTTGACGACCGGGAACCACAGACTCTCGACACCATAGGCCGGCGGTTCGGCGTCACCCGTGAACGGATTCGGCAAATCGAGGCCAAGAGCCTGGAAAAACTGCGCAAGATCCGGGAGGAGATGGAGACGCCGGGGAAAACCGGCCTCTAGAATCTCCGAAACAACAATAAAGTCCGCGACCCCACCCCTGGAGGCATCATGGAGGAGTTGAAAAAAGCCATTCGGGATATTCCCGATTTCCCGAAAAAAGGCATTCTTTTCAAGGACATCACCACCCTGTTGGCAGATGCCAAGAGTTTTCACCGCATGATCGACCTCATTGCCCATCGCTACCTGGGCATGCAGATCGACCAGGTCGTCGGCGTTGAAGCGCGGGGCTTCATTCTCGGGTCGGCATTGGCCTACAAACTCGGCACCGGCATTACCCTGGTACGCAAGCCAGGGAAACTGCCAGCCAAGACCGTGAAAAAAACCTACGCGCTGGAGTACGGAACCGACACCCTGGAAATCCATGCCGATGCCTTCAAGCCAGGAGCCCGAATCATTGTCGCCGACGACCTGCTGGCTACTGGCGGAACCGTCGCCGCGGTGGTCGACCTGGTCACCGAGTTGGGCGCAGAAGTCGTGGAATGTGCCTTTATGGCCGAATTGGAGTTTCTGGAGGGATATAAGCGCTTGCCAGAGGGAAAGGTTTTTTCCCTCCTGAAGTTTTGATCAGGCCCCGTAGCTCAGCAGGATAGAGCAACCGCCTCCTAAGCGGTAGGTCGTGCGTTCGAATCGCGCCGGGGCCGCCAGAAAAGCCGAAAGCCTTCGCAATGTCTACGAAGGCTTTCGGCTTTTTACTTTTGGCAAGTTGTCTCTTTATTGCTCCTTCTTTTTACCGAGGATGGTCATATGGGCGTGTCGGCTGATGATGAAGTCGGCAAAGATCTTGATCCAGATGGTCGAGCCCGCCATGGCGGACCAGGTTTCGTAATGCCAATGGCCGATGGCAACCCCGATAATCACGAAAAGGGCGATAGCTCCGGCGAAAAAGTTGAGAAGCCCGGTTGCCAGTGCCCATTTTTTCGGGTTGGGCGGGGAAAGCCCCTTGCGCAGAGCCACTTCGGAATAGTCCTTTTGGATCAAAATCCTCCAGGCGCGGCGCAGCCAGATGAAGGCCATGGGAAACAGGGCCAGAAACAGCAACCATGTCATAGCAGTGCTGGCATCAAAAACCATTCCGAACTCCTAGTGCGCACCCGGCGTGGGGGGCAGAATGTGATTTTGCCTGTTTGTACCCGAAGTCGCCCCGGGGAGGCAACTAAAATTGAAAAAAAACCCCGCCAGCCAAGCTGGCGGGGCAAGTACTAATCGATCACAAGCATTTGCTTAGTGAGCACCACTGACCATCTTGGAGCCGCGGGGGGTGCGGACGTCCTCCACCAGGTGGGTAATGTGCTCGGGGCAGGCCGGGGTGACCCTTTTAACCACCCAGGCTACCCCGAAGTTCACCAGTGCACCGATGGTGCCGAAGGCCTCGGGGGTGATGCCGAAGAAGGAGTTGGCGCCACCGATGAGGTTCAGATACTCGGTGCCCTTGATGAAGAAGATCCCCTTGTGGGCGAAGACGTAGAAGAGGGTCACGAACAGACCGGCCAGCATGCCGGCGATGGCCCCTTCCTTGTTCATGGTCTTGTTGAAGATACCCATCATCAGGACCGGGAAGATGGTGGACGCGGCAATACCGAAGGCCAGGGCCACGGTACCGGCGGCGAAGCCCGGGGGATTCAGACCCAGCCAACCGGAGACGAGGATGGCCACGACCATGGAGCACTTGCCGGCGAGCAGTTCGTGCTTCTCGCTCAGGTTCGGCATCCAGATCTTCTTCAGCAAGTCGTGGGAGATCGCGGCGGAGATGGCGAGCAGCAGGCCGGCCGCGGTGGAGAGGGCGGCGGCGATACCGCCGGCGGCGACCAGGGCGATGACCCAGTTGGGCAGGTGGGCGATTTCAGGGTTGGCCAACACGATGATGTCGGGGTTGACGGTCAGCTCGTTACCGGTCCAGCCAGCAGCGGTCTGCTTGGCAATGGCGGCCTCGTTCTTGGTCTTGTCGTTGTAGTACTGGATGCGGCCGTCAGCGTTCTTGTCTTCCCATTTGAGCAGGCCGGTCTTTTCCCAGCGGCTCATCCACTCGGGACGCTCGGCATGCACCAAGCTGGCCTCGGGGGCATACAGGTCGCCACCGGTTGCAACCGATTTGTTGACGGTGGAGAGAAGGTTGAAGCGAGCCATGGCGGCGACCGCAGGGGCGGTGGTGTAAAGGATGGCGATGAAAACCAGGGCCCAACCGGCGGAGCTGCGGGCCGAAGCAACGGTGGGGACGGTGAAGAAGCGGATGATGACGTGAGGCAGGCCGGCGGTGCCGATCATCAGCGATACGGTGTAAACGAACATGTTGAGCTTGCTGTTGGCCGGCACCGAGGTGGTGTACTTGCCGAATCCAAGGTCGGTCACCACCTGGTCGAGTCGGGCGAGCAGGCTGATGTCCTGGCCGGTCAGGTTTCCGCCCAGGCCGAGCTGGGGCAGAGGGTTGCCGGTCAGCTGGAAGGAGATGAAGACCGCCGGAATGGTGTAAGCCAGGATCAGTACGATGTACTGGGCGACCTGGGTATAGGTGATCCCCTTCATTCCGCCGAAGACGGCGTAGGCGAAGACGATGCCCATGCCGATGTAGATCCCCATTTCGTTGGAAACGCCGAGGAAGCGGGAGAAGGTAACGCCGACGCCGGTCATCTGGCCAATGATGTAAGTAATCGACATCACCAGCAGGCAGATAACGGACACCGTGGCCGCGGTGTTGGAGTAGTAGCGCTCGGCCACGAAGGAGGGGACGGTGAACTTGCCGAACTTGCGCAGGTAAGGGGCCAGCAGCATGGCCATGAGCACGTAGCCGCCGCTCCAGCCCATGAGGAAGAGGCCGCCGCCGTAGCCCATGTTGGAGATCAAGCCGGCCATGGAGATGAAGGAGGCCGCGGACATCCAGTCGGCCGCGGTGGCCATACCGTTCATGACCGGGGGAACGCCACCGCCGGCCACGTAGAAGTCAGAAGTGCTGCCGGCCCGGGACCAGATCGCGATGCCGATGTAGAGGGCAAAGGTCAGGCCGACAACGAGATACGTCATAGTTTGCAGATCCATTTAGGTCGCCTCCCTATTTCTCGTGAACGTCGAATTTTTCGTCAAGTTTGCCCATCATCCACGCATAGTTGAAAATCAGGGCAATGAAAACGTAGATCGAGCCCTGATGCGCGAACCAGAATCCGAGCGGGTAGCCACCGAGATGGATGTTGTTCAATGCATCGGCGAAAATGATACCGAAACCGTAGGAAACCAAGGCCCAGACGAACAGATGGGCTCCTACGAGCTTCAGTACCGCGTACCAGTACGCCTTACCACTTTTGTCCATAAAACCTCCTCACTCTCCAGAATGTTGGTTGGGCTTGTCCACTTAAGCCACCAATTGAATACCAAACCGTTGTTTCGCGACCAGCCTGAGCGGCCCTGCTTCGATTCCCCTTTCTCCAAGAATGCCAGTTTCTAATGTTTACCCGTTCCTGTTGTTGTTAGGAGGACGGGTGCTGCGAATCGCTAGCGAGGTTTGCATGACCAGGGATTTTCCCAAGGCCGTCATGTGAACTTTTTTTCACCCTTAGCGCAAGGATGATAATACACCGTTTTATTACTGTCAATAAATATTGTTCTATTTATTTACAGATGATTTTGCGTTTTCTCGCTGCCTGCCGTCTCTTTCCGGGGGAAGAGGGGGGCGTCGGTCAATTATCAACAAAACATGGTTATCGAAACGGACGATTTTTTCGTATGCCTTGATGCGCAATCCCCGTGGCCCGCACAGGGAAGTGGTGACCGCCTGGGTTTTCCATCGCCATCGGCATCCTGCCTGTTTCGCCCTTGGTGCCTGTTGGATGCACAGCAGCATGTCACTGGTGATAAAATAATACACCGTTTCATTTATGTCAAATTTTATTTTTAGTTCAAATTGTTAGATAAAAAAAACAGTGAAATCATATAAATACATATAAAAGTATGTTTTTTGCGTAGGGATGAAAACCTTTTTTTTCCGTTCCTGGAAGGGGAAAATTGAGTCTTATCTGGAAAAAACTGGAGACATGGTTTTGTGTACAGAACTTTTTCCTGCGAAAAACCGCCACCTTGGCAGCTGGTTTTGGGTTGCGCAGGGATTGGCAAAACCAGGCGTTTCGCCGCGGAATGCCAAGTTGGGGTTGCATTAGGAAGCGGAAAAAGGAAAGATGTCGGGAATGAACACTCCACTTGACGGTTGAGGGGGTTATGCCGCACAGCAACATCACTGAGGACAGCTTCTTTTTTCTTCCCCTGGATGCGCTGTGCCGTAAACCGGTGGTCACCTGCAGCCCGGAACTCGGCATCATCCAGATGGCCCGCCTGATGCAGGAACACAACATTTCAGGGCTGATCGCGATTGAAGACGACCTGCCTGTCGGTATCGTTTCTGTGCGGGATCTGCGCAACCTGGTAGCAGAAGCCGCTGACCGCCTGCCGAGTCTACGGGTCTGTGATGTAATGAAGACCGAACTGGTGACGGTTCGCCGCCGCGATCATGTCTTCGACGCCATCTTCAAGATGGCCAAACACAACATCCACCGACTTGCCATTCTCAATGATGACGGCACCCTGGCCGGTGTTCTCACAGACACAGATTTGCTGAGCCTGCAGACCCAGAGCCCCCTCTACCAGCAGCAGGAAATTGCCAACGCCCAATCTGTTACAGAACTGCAGAACCTCAGCCTGCGAATGCTGGAATCGGTCAAGAGCGCAACGCGGGTCGGGGCCGACACCCAAAGCCTGGTCCAACTCATCTCCCACTTCAATGACGAAATCACTCTCCGCCTGGTTGCTCTGATGGCACGGGACGAGGGATTGGCGCTCCCCGCCGGTGCCGCCTACCTGGCCCTCGGCAGTGAGGGGAGGGAGGAACAGACCATGCGCACGGATCAGGATAGCGCCCTGGTCTACCGGGACGACCTGGGTCAGGATGCTCTGGAGAAAATAGCGGCATTCAGCGAAAGACTGGTGGAACTGCTTGAAGAGGTGGGGGTTCCCAGATGCCCGGGCAATACCATGGCCAGCAATCCCCAGTGGAGACACAGCCTGTCCGATTGGAAGCAGCTGCTTGCCGAGTGGATTTCCAACCCTGAGCCGGACAACCTGGTCAATTACGGAATGTTTCAGGATTTTCGCACAGTCTATGGCGACCAGTCACTGGCCCAGGCGCTGCGGGAGCATGTGTTGGAGTGCGTGAGACGGAACAACCTGTTTCTGCCCTACAGCGCTCGGAACATCCTGCGGTTCAATCCCCCCATTGGCATGTTCGGGAGGTTGCATACGGAAAAACGCGGCGAGAACCGGGGGAAGATCGACCTGAAAAAGGGGGGGATTTTCGCGGTCACGGCCGGAGTCACCCTGTTGGCCCTGGAGCAGGAAATCCTGGGGGGAAGTACCTGGGAGAAAATCGATCTTCTCAAAGAGCGAGGGGGCGTGACCGTCAGCGACCTCGAAACCATCGAAGAATCATTTTCCTATCTGGTGCACCTTCGGCTTTCGAGGCAGTTGCGAGCCATGGCTGCCGGTGAAAACCCCTCGAACTTTATCGATCCCATGGTCATGACCGACAAAGAGCGGGACCGTTTGCGGGCTGCCCTTAAGGGGGTCGTGTTGCTGCAGAATATAATCCGTGGACGCTATAAACCGGACTTTGTCGCGTGGTAACACTGTATCACCTGGTGAACCAATTTCCAGGAATTTGAACTCAATTTTTATTTTTCTCGCTTCGGTGATGCGGATAGCCTGTGACCCCTTCCTGAAAAAAGCCAGCGCATACACGCTGGCTTTTTTTACGAGCAAGGTCAGAAAAGCTTTTAGTAGCGGTAATACCCTCTGGGCTCGCGATAATCCGGATAATAGTAGACAACGGAGGGCCCCCGTTGACGGTGCCCGGACCTGCGGTAGTCGCGGGAATCACAATCGAAACGGTCATCGTGGCGATGTTTGTGGCCATGGCGCCATTTTTTCTCCTGGCGGGTTTCGTTGACGACCACAACCGTCGGTGCAGGTCGATAGTGGACTTCGGGGACATAGACGACCTGGGGGGAGTGCAGGCCGATGTTGCCGAAGGTGGCAGAAATTGTCAGGCTGCCCCGGTTGTCCGCTTCGGCCGTCGCCGAAACGAGGGGGCTGATGAGCAGCGGCAGGGCAAGGATCAGCAGCGATTTCTTCATGGTTCACCTCCCGGTATGAATGGATTTCCGTGGTGCTTGCAGTTGTAGGGAGCATAGCGAGAAAATGTTGGCCTGCCATCAGATATCTATCACCATTCCTCGCGATGTCGGGTACAATTCGTATGTTCTCAGTTAGTTATCCTTGTTCATGTAGGGTCGGAAAGGCGGTTTTAACGGGTCTTGGTCAGTCGGTTCCAGCGCAGTTTTCACCCCAAATGCAGGTGTCATGAAAAAAGACCGGATTTATTCGAATCCCCTGGGGGGGGTGCAACCCTTCGCGTTCAACGAGCAAGTCGCCCAGGTGTTCGATGACATGCTGGAGCGTTCCGTCCCTCTCTATCGGGAAGGATTGCGGCGGCAGGCGCAACTGGCTAGACGGTATTATCACAAGGGTACTTCCGTGTACGATCTGGGGTGTTCCCATGGGAATCTCGGCATGGCGATTTTGGACCAGTTGGGCGGAGACTTGCAGGAATTGGTGGGGGTGGACACTTCAGGTCCGATGCTTGACCGCTATCGACTACGTCTGCAGGGGCATCCCTGGGGGGAGAGGGTCGCCTTGCGTCAGGAGGATATTCGCGCCACTCCTCTGAAAGGAGCCTCTGTGGTGGTCATCAATCTGACCCTGCAGTTTTTGCCCTTGGAAGATCGCCATGCTTTGCTGGCGAGGGTCTACCAGGCCCTGGTGCCCGGGGGTATCCTTTTGCTGACGGAGAAGACTTGTCACGAAACTCCCGCCTTGGCATCCCTTGAACAGGAAAGATATTATAATTTCAAAGCGGAAAACGGCTATTCGGATCTGGAAATCAGCCAGAAACGGGATGCGCTGGAAACCGTGCTGCTCCCTGAGTCCCTTGATGCCCACTTGCAGCGACTGGAGACCATCGGCTTTGAGGACCGCCTTGTCTGGCTGAAATGGTTTAATTTTGCTAGTCTTTTCTGCAGGAAGCCGGCCTCATGATGCAACGGCTGCTGAATGATGCCAGTCGGCTTGGGCTGCTCCCCTGGATTTCCGACCTGCGCTCTGTCGTTCATATAAAAGAACACTACATCAAAGATTTGGACAGTAAGGGCCAACGTTATTTCCAGCTTTTGCAGCGGCTCCCCTTTGTTTCGCCGAGCGAGGTAAGACTTGATGCCCCGGTGGTGAAGCTGGGTAAAGCCGAGGACCTGGACCGGTTGCAGCATGCCGAGCTCCTGGCGGTCCTGCAGGGGCTGTCCCCCTGGCGAAAGGGTCCCTTCAGTCTCTTTGGTGTCGATATCGATTCCGAGTGGGATTCCTCCATGAAGTGGAATCGCCTGGCAGGAAGAATCAGCCCCCTGGCAGGTCGGCGCGTACTCGACATTGGTTGCAGCAGCGGGTATTACATGTTCAGGATGCTCGCCGAAAAACCTGCCATGGTGCTGGGGTTGGAACCCTATCTCACCTATTTTTTCCAGTTTCAGGTGCTTCAGGGCTATCTGCAGGCGCCCAATCTCTACTGCCTTCCCCTCAAATTCGAGGAAATTCCCGAAATGACCGGGTACTTCGACACCGTTTTTTCCATGGGGGTACTTTACCATCTGCGCTCGCCCCTTGATGGATTGCAAGCCATTGCACGGGTGCTGCGCCCCGGGGGGGAATTGGTGCTGGAAACCCTGGTGCTGGACCAGGAGGATGACCTGGTGCTATGCCCGCAGGAGCGCTATGCAAAAATGAACAATGTCTATTTCATCCCCACCGTCAGGGTCTTGCAGCACTGGCTCCAAAGAGCCGGCTTCCGTGAGGTTCGCTGTCTGGACATTTCCCCAACCACGTCCAGGGAGCAGCGGCGCACGGACTGGGTCAATACCGAATCTCTGACCGATTTTCTCGATCCGCGAAATCCTGCCTTGACCCTGGAGGGGTATCCGGGTCCGGTTCGCGCCATGCTGGTTGCCCGAACCCCCGAACCTCACCGCCGCAAACTGGAGGGTACGCAGCGGCCGAAGCCCTGAATCTCCGATAGACCCATATTGACATTCACGTAAAGGATATGTATTTCTAGGCCTAAGTTCAGGAGCCATGAATTGCATATCCGCAGAGGAATGGGGAAGTGTCTGCAAAGGTGACATTTGTCAGCCTGAGGAACCCAACCCGGATTTGGTTGTTGCCGAAACGGGGGATAAAATCATTTTTTTCAACACCAGCAAAGTTCACCATGCCTAGTCAGCGCAGAAAACCATCGATTTCGCGCCGATCTTACCCGAGCTCTGAGACTTGGCCCCGCTTTTGCTAAAACATTGTTTGAGTTCTTGATGCTGTTTACCCCGGTGACGACCGGATCCACCGTGGTCTGGTGCAGAAGGGGTCTTGCTCCCCACATCAATGAGGGTGACATGGAAGCGACCAGAGAAATCTATTGGAATGTCGGGCACGGAGTGCTCATCCCCATGTATGCCTTGGCGATCCTGGCCATCGGGGCACTTGTTTATGGTGCCCGGCAACGGATCCGGGTTTACCGCCTGGGCAAACCCCTGGATCGGACCGATGACCTTAAGGGACGCATCCTGGCTGCCGTGAAGGAGGCCCTGACCCAGCGCCAAGTCCTGCGGGTGGCCGGACCAGGGACGGCTCATGCTCTGTTTTTCTTCGGGTTCGTTTTGCTTACCATCGGCACCACGCTGATATTCATCCAGGCCGATTTCACCGACCCCTTGTTCGGTTGGGTGTTTCTCAAGGGCACCTTTTACAAGATTTTCAGCCTGGTTCTCGACCTGGCAGGTCTGACCGCCATGCTTATGCTGGGCGGATTACTGGTACGGCGCTATCTGGTTCGGCCGAAGGGTTTGGAAACGGATCGGGACGACGCCATCATGCACGGCTTGTTGTTCGCCATCCTGATTACCGGTTTCGTTATCGAGGGTGCCCGCATGGCGGTCACGGAGATTCCCCAGAATATGAGTCTGGCGGTGTGGTCTCCCGTCGGCCTGCTGGTAGGCAAGGCGATGGGAGGGATGAGCGAAGCGAGCCTGCGCAGTCTGCATCAAGGGACCTGGTGGGTGCATCTGCTGCTGAGCCTCGGCTTTTTCGTGATCGTCCCCCTCACCAAGTTCCGCCACATCCTGACCACCTCCAGCAACTACGTGTTTGCCGACCGTCGCCGTAAAGGGAGCATCGCCACCCTCAATCTGGAGGACGAACAGGCCGAAAGCTTCGGGGTGGCGAAACTGCCCGACCTGACGTGGAAGGATATTTTCGACAGCGACGCCTGCACCGAGTGCAAGCGCTGCCAGGATCGTTGTCCTGCCTGGGCGACGGACAAACCTCTTTCGCCGATGAAACTGGTCAACCAAATCCAGCAGGTGGCTTTTTCCGCACCGGAGGCAAACCTGATCGAGGCCATAAGCAAAGATGTACTCTGGGCCTGCACCACCTGCCGGGCCTGCCAGGAAATCTGTCCGGCGGCCATCGAGCATGTTAACAAAATACTTGAGATGCGCCGGAGCATGGTGTTGATGGATGGTGAATTTCCTGGCGATGAGGTCATGACAGCCGTAGATCAGACCGAAGTCAATGGCAACCCTCTCGGCATGGCTTATGCCTCCCGGGGAGACTGGGCCCAGGATCTGCCGGTTACCCCCATGGAGACGGGGGAAGAGGTGGACATCCTCTTTTTCGTCGGCTGCTACGCCTCCTTCGACAAACGCAATATCAAGGTGGCAAAGGCCTTTGTCCGGCTGTGCGAGGCGGCCGGGATTCGTGTCGGCATTCTCGGCAAAGAGGAAAAATGCTGCGGCGAGCCGGTGCGGAAACTTGGGAATGAATATCTCTACCAGACCCTGGCTGCGGAAAACATCGAAGTGATCAAGGGTTATGGGGTGAAAAAAGTGGTCACCGCCTGTCCCCACTGTTTCAACACGCTGGATCGCGATTACCGTGATCTTGGTTACGATATCCCCACGGAGCACTACACCTCGTTTCTCCATGGCCTGGTCGAAAAAGGGAGTCTCAGGCTCAAATCCGAAGCATTCAACTGCACCTACCATGACTCCTGTTATGTAGGGCGCTACAATGACAACTTCGAGCCCCCGCGGCAGCTGTTGCAGGCAGCAGGGGGCCAGATAAAAGAAATGGAAAAAAACCGGGTGGAGGGTTTCTGCTGTGGCGCCGGGGGTGGGCGTATTCTTGCTGAGGAAAAAATCGGTACCCGTATCAGCGAAACCCGTGCCCGCATGGCCGGGGAAACCGGTGCCGGAATGCTGGTGTCCAACTGTCCTTTCTGTCTCACGATGTTCGAGGACGGGGTGAAGGGGGCCGGGCTGGAGGGTGACCTGGTACCAAAGGATTTGGCAGAACTGCTTGTGGAACGGTTGGAGACCACCTGACGCAGGGGTTTGAAATAGATTTTCAACTTAATGCACTCAGGTAGTGACCGCATTAACCAAAAAGGGGAGGCTGAAATGAAAATTCTCGTCTGCATCAAACAGGTTCCTGATATGGAATCAAAATTCCGGATCGATGCTTCCGGCACCTGGTATGCCGACACCGATCTGGCCTGGCGCATGAATGAATACGATGAATATGCCGTGGAACAGGCGGTTCAACTCCGGGAGCAACTCGGCGAAGGGAGCGACCTGACGGTGCTTTCCATCGGCCCGGATCGGGTGAAGGAGGCCATGAAAAAAGCCCTGGCCATGGGTTGTGACCGCGGCGTGCACGTCAAGGACGATGCCAGCGCCAGCAAGGACCCCTCAGTGATTGCCGGCGTTATCGCCGAATTCGCCCGCGATAAAGGATTCGATTTGATATTCACCGGCATGCAGTCCCAGGATCGCGGGTCGGCCCAGGTCGGCATTCTGGTCGGTGAACTGCTTGGCATCAATGCCGTTTCAACGGTGGTGGATTTTGCCTTAGGTGACGGTGGCGTGACGGTGAAACGGGAACTCGAGGGGGGGATGAAGGCCGTGGTCAAGCTGTCGACACCGGCCCTGGTGACCTGTCAGCTGGGCCTCAACACCCCGCGCTATCCGACCCTGCCCAACATCATGAAGGCGAAGAAGAAAGAGCTGGAAACCGTGGAGGTTGGGGCTCTGCTCAAGGTCGAGGCCAGGCTCAAGACGCAGAAGATGTATTTCCCCGAGAAAAAGGGGGGAGGGCTGGTTCTCGAAGGTGATCCGGGACAGCTGGCCGACCAGTTGCTGGGCATACTGCGTGAAAAAACCGCCGTTCTCAAATAAGGGAGGATGTCATGAAAGCATTGTTGGTCGGTGAATTCAGGGACGGCAAACTGTTGCCTGCGACTCAGGAACTGGTGGCCTTCGCCAACAAGGTGGGGGCGTCCGCAGCCATGGTCCTGGTTGGCGGGGAAGGGGCTCTGCCGAATTTTTCAGGAACCATCTACCTGGCCGATGCGGCCAAGCACGGAGAGTACAACCCCGCAACCCATAAGCAACTGATCCTGCAGGTGGTGGAGCGGGAACAACCGGACTGCATTGTTCTGGCCCACTCCTCCTACGGTTGGGACCTGGCACCTCGCCTGGCCGTTGCACTGCAGGCCGCCCAAATTTCCGAGGTAGTTGACTTTAAAGACGGAGAATTCGTTGTTCCGGTCTGCAACTCCAAGATGCGGCGGAATCTCAAGGGGATGACTGGAAAAACCGTGGTCACCTTGCAGGCGGGCGCCTTCAGCACCAACGGCGATGGGGGAGGGGGCTCTCCGACCGTGGAAAAGATCGACCTGGACGGGACCGCCTCCCCAATCCGGTTTGTCGGTTATGAGGCTGCGGAAAAGGTTGCCGTCGACCTTTCCCGCGCCGATATCATCGTCAGCGCCGGCCGCGGTATCGGCAAGAAAGAGAATGTGGACATCATCCAGCAACTGGCCGATGCCTTGGGCGGCCAACTCGGCGCCAGCCGACCGGTAGTCGATTCCGAATGGGTGGACCATTCCCGGCAGGTTGGGACTACCGGGCAGACCGTTGCACCCAGATTATACGTCGCCTGCGGAATCTCTGGAGCGATCCAGCACCTGGCCGGGATGAAAAAATCCGAGTTCGTCGTGGCCATCAATACCGACAAGGACGCCCCCATCGGGGAGGTGGCAGACGTGCTGGTTGTCGCGGATCTCAAACAGTTTGTTCCTGCGCTGACTGAAAAAGTCAAAGCCCTGAGGAAATAGCCGATGACTGGAGCGGTAATAAGTATTTTTTCCGAGTTGCCCAATGCCTACCGCGCCGGGGTCGCGCCGGGTCCTGTCTCTTATTATTTTTCCATCAACGAGATCAAACGGACGGTGTTTCTCACCCAAACCGGATGTGAGGTGCTGGAGGGGAAACAGACCGATAACGCGGACTGCGTATGCAAAATGGAGGAGGACCTGTTCTTGAAAATCTGGCATGAAGGCTATCTGCCCGGACTCAAAGATTTCCTGACGGGGGCGATCAAATCCAACAACCCCGAAGCCTTGAAAACCTTTTTGGCGGTTTTCGGAAAAGGCGCCTGAATCGACCGGGGGGATGCAGTTTTGCCGCATTCCCCCGGTCTTTTTTTATTCGAGAAACAGATCCGTTTGCAAAGGGCTTCCGGGGTTGACCGCAAATTGGCCAAAGTCGGTCATGCCTTCGGCGGCCAGAACCTCTTCGTCGATAAAGAAATTCCCTGAGCAACTACCGCTGTCGCGCTTCAGAATGGCCACGGCCGCTGCCGCCACAATTTCCGGTGTTCGACAGTTTTCCGGCTTGATCATCCCCCCCAGCATCGCCAGTGCCGCGGTTGCAATGACCGTTCTGGGCCAAAGGGCATTGACAGCGATGCCGTCTCCCCGGAACTCTTCAGCCATGCCGAGCACACACATGCTCATGCCGTATTTGGCCATGGTGTAGGCACAATGGTCTTTGAACCAGCGGGGCTGCATGGAGAGGGGGGGGGAGAGGGTCAGAATATGAGGATTGCTCGAATTGCGCAG